>REDH01000124.1 GCA_007693585.1 Deltaproteobacteria bacterium | reverse complement strand
GCCGCCACGACCCCACCCTGTGCCTGCCCCTCGGGCCCTCTCCCGCCCGCTCCCTCGCCCGCGAACACGCGCGCCTGCGCTCCCTCGACCCCCACGCCCGCCTCGCCCTCGCCGCCCTCCTCGACGATGGACTCCACCGCGCACGCCGCCCGGCGCTCTCCCGCCGGCTCCGACTCACCCTCCTCCACGACCCCCTCGGGACCGCCGCCACCGACCCCCGCGCCGCACCCCTGCGCGTCCGGACCCTCGCCGACGCACTCCGCGACACCCCCGACGACTCCGCGACCCGTTCTCTCCTGACGTCCGCAGGCGCCATCGAGCGCCAGGCGCTCCAGCATGTCCTGCACATCGACCTCCTCGACGCCGCCTCCTCCGCCGATCCTTCCGCCGCTCTCCGCTCCCTCCGCGCGCTCGACCGCCTCGGCGAAGCCCCCCCCGCCTCCCGTCCATGGCTGCTCGCCATGGCCCGCACGCGCCCGGACGACCCCGCACGAGACCGCCTCCTCGCCGCCGCCCTCGCCGCCGACCCGCGCCACCGAACGGCAGCCCTGCGCATCCTCCTGCGCCAGCTCCGGCGTGCCGACCGCGACCCCGAGGCGCTCGCCGTCGCCGCCCGCCTCGAACGCCTGGCCCGGGACCCCGCCGCCCGCCTCGAAGCCCTCGAGGCCTGCGTCGTCCTCGCCCTGCGCATCGCCACCCCCACGCGCGCCGAAGGCTGCCTCCTCGCCTTCGAGGACACTGCCCGGCTCCCCGAAGGAGACCTCCTGCTGCGCTCCACCCGACGCGAACGCGGCACCCTCGACTGGCGCCTCGACCTCGCACTCCACCTCCTCCGCTCCGGTGATCCCCTCGCCGCCCTGCAGCGCCTGCGCGAACTCTCCCGCGAGGACACAGCCTCTCCGTTCCAGCGCGCACGCGCCGCCTGGTGGCACGCCATGGTCGCCGAGCAGAACGCCGCCCCCCAGGAAGCCCGCCTTGCCCTCGAACGCGCCCTCGCCGCCGCCCCGCTCTCCCTCTACGGCCGCCTCGCCGCCCGGCGCACCGGCGGCATCGATCCCCTGCCCGAGCTTCTCCACGCCGCCCCAGCCTTCCGCCCGCACGGCGTGGAAGAGCCCCTCCTCACCCTCGCCGCCTCCGGACACCTCGGCGAGGCCGCCTCCCAGGCCTCCTTCCTCGTCCACGACCTCGGGCTAGACCTCCCCGCCGCCCAGGCCATCCTCGCCCTGCACCTCGCCGCCACCGGAGCCGACATTCTCGCCACAAGGCTCGAACAGGTGCACGTCCGGCTCGCCGAACGCGACGCCCGAGAGCTGCCCGCCTTCGCCGGAGCCGTATTCCTCGCACTCCATCCCCGGCCCTGGGCACCCGCTCTCGCCGCCGCCGCCCATGAGTCCGGAATCGCTCCGCCCGTCCTCCGCGCGATCATGCGGCGGGAATCCGCCTTCCGCGAAGGCCTCGTCTCCCCCGTCGGCGCCCGGGGACTGATGCAGGTGCAGCCCGCGACCGCAGCCCTCGTGCTCGGCCCGCGTCCCCCGCGCGGCGCCTGGCGCCAGGCGCTCCTCGACCCCGAACAGGGTACGCGCGCCGGCGCGGCCACCCTCGCCTGGCTCTCCCACCGCAAGCAGGGCTGCGCCGTCCGCACCGCAGCCGCCTACAGCACCGGTCACGGTCGCGTGGCCCGATGGACCGCCGCCGCAGGGATCGACGACGCCATGCTCTGGCTCGAGTGGGTCCCCTACCCCGGCGTCCGGCACTACGTCCGCGACGTGGTGACCACCGCGGAACGCTACGCGGCCCTCCAGGGCGGCGCAGCATTTCCGCTGCTGACCTGGGAGGTCAGCGCTGGCGCAACGCCCTGAGCTCCCGACGCAGGGTCGCCGCGTCCACACCCCCGGGGCCCACGAAACCCGCGTCCAGGGCCAGCGCACGCTCGAAGTGCGTCGCGACCCGAGCGAGGGTCTCGTCGCTCGCATCCGGGTCCTGTCCGAGCAGGAACCCATGGACGAAGTGGGCCTGGGCATCGTCGGGTCGCGCCCGCAGCGCACGCTCGCTGTGCGCGAGGGCCTCGGCCGAAAGCCCAAGGCGCTGGTAGAGCCAGGCCAGGCGAGGGCGCAACGGACTCGCCTCGCCCGCGACCTCGACCGCCTCCAGATACAGGTCGGCCAGCTCGAGCACCGCCCCCGCGGCAAAGAAGCTCAGCTCGATCTCGTTGAGGTACTCCGGCGGAGGCTCCGCGAGGAACACGCGCACCCCCTGGTCGCGGACGAGCGCGAGAACCTGCTGCGCCTGCTGGGGCGCGGCGTCTGTCGGAGGCGTGACGGCCGCTCGAACGGCGTCGCTGTCCATGGGCCGCGCAAACCCGCTGGAGAGGTCGATGGCGTTCGCCTGCCGGGGCGCCGAGGCGTCCGGGGCGCACGCCAGGGGAGCACCGGCGCTGCCGAGGAACAGCGAGAGGAACACGCCGGAAATCGGAAATGGGCGAGTCATCGGGAAGAGCCGGGGAGGGCGGAAGGGGTCGCGGAGGTCAGGGAACCATGGCGTCGCGGGGGGTCGTCGAGGGGGCCGAGGGCGCGCAGCATCGCCTCCGGATCTGCACCCAGCTCCGGGTGGGTCCACTCCGGGCACAGCTCGAGGAGGGGGACGAGGACGAACGGGCGCTCGTGCAGGCGCGGATGGGGCAGCGTGAGACCGTCGAGGGCGACGCGCTCGCCGCCGAGGTCGAGGAGGTCGAGATCGATCGCGCGGGGGCCGTTGCGCTGGAGACGGCGGCGGCCGAGGCGCGTCTCGAGTCCGAGCAGGGCGTCGAGCAGCACCGACGCCGGCAGCGTGGTGGCGAAGCGGCAGACGGCGTTGAGGAAAGGGGGCTGCTCCTCGAGGTACATGGGGGCCGTCTCCCACGCGTCGGACGCCGACACCGGGCCGCAGGCCAGGGCAGGGAGGGCGTCGAGCGCGCGACGGAGGTGCGCGCGGCGGTCGCCGAGGTTGCTGCCGAGGGCGACGAGCGCCGTGCGGGGCGTGGGGGTGGGCATGGACTCCGGCGGGTTCGGGGCGGGCGCACGAGGGCTGCGGCAGGCACCGCGGGCGTCGCGCGTCGCGTGCCTAGTCCCGATGGCGACGGTGGACAACCCGCGAACGCGCGGCCGGGCGCCCGCGGCGCCGCTGCGGGGATGTCCGGTTGACCGGGGGCGGTCCGGCGTCTAGCTTCCCGAGGTTCACGGACCTGCCGCCCCGGACGGGGCGCGACCATCGCAGCGAGGCGAGCGTGGCGACCTGGTACCTGGAGATGGAAGAGACCCTCGAGCGGCTGCAGCAGCGACTGCTGGACGCGCCAGGCGACGTTCGCGAACGGTGGGCGCAGGAGTGGAGCCGCTACCGGCTGGCCAGCGAGCTGGGGGTCGAGGGCGTCACCCTCGCGGACGACGACATCGCGCGAGCGCTGGGGGGCTCCTCCGGGCGCGACTACGTGGATGGCCGACACCTCGCCCACATCCGCGCCATCCACGGCGTCGTCGTCTCCGTCACCGAGGCGGCGGCCTCGCTGGCCGGACCGCCGTCACCGGAGCTGTGGGAGGACTTCGCCGGCCGGCTGGGAGGGGAGGGCGGCGCCGCACTTCGCACCTCGGATGGGGCCACCGAGCAGTACAAGCACGACACCGTGCCCCCCGGCGAGATCCCCACGGCCACAACCGCCTTCTTCGAGTGGCTCGCCGAGGCGTTCTACACCCGCCCACCGCTGCAGCTCGCCGTGGAGGCCCATCACCGATACGCCCGACTCTGGCCCTGGGAGACGGGAAGCGGCATTCTCGCGCGCGGCATCGCCGCACTCGTCCTCGAGGCGCAGGGCTTCCCGGCCCCCGTGATTCCGGCCAGCATGCGGCATGCGTACTACCAGTCCCTTCACTACGACATCAGGAGACTTACCGAGGTGAGCGCGGAAGCGTGGAAGCAGCAGGCCAGCCTGCTGGATCGCTTTCTGCACCGCGGTGACGCACCTCCCGACCGCTGAACCGCATCCCTGTGGGAGCCCGTGCACAACAGTGCCGAGTGCATCTCCCCCCAGCGACAACAGGCATCCGACCATGAGCGCACAACCCCTCCTCGCCGACATCGGACCGGAGTTCACGGGGCAGCCCGGTGAGGTCATCGACCTCGCGGACGGACTGCGCGTCGAGATATTCGCCCGCGCCCAGTTGCCCACCCGCAACGGCAGCTTCGAGATGGTGGCCTTCCGCAACACCAAGGACTCGCTCGATCATGTGGCGCTCGTCCGAGGCGACGTCGCCGGCCGCGAAGCCGTGCCCGTGCGCCTGCACTCCGAATGCCTCACCGGTGATGTCTTCGGCTCCCTCAAGTGCGACTGCCGGGACCAGCTCGAGGCGGGAATCGACGCCGTCGCCACGCGGGACTTCGGTGTCGTCCTCTACCTGAGGCAGGAGGGGCGAGGCATCGGGCTCGCCAACAAGATCAAGGCCTACAGCCTGCAGGACCGCGGCATGGACACCGTGGAGGCCAATCTGCACCTGGGCTTCGACGACGACCTCCGCGAGTACGACGTCGCCGCGGGCATGATCCACCTCCTCGGCATCCGGTCCGTCGAGCTGTACACCAACAACCCGAACAAGGTCGCCGGCCTGCGCTCGCACGGCGTGGCCGTCGCCACCCGCGCCCCCATCCAGTGCGACCCGAACCCGCACAACCGCTTCTACCTCGTCACGAAACGCCGCAAGTCCGGACACCTGCTCGACCTCTGACGTCGGCGACGTCAGGCGCACCGCGGCGGGCGCGGGCGTCGTGCGATGGGCGCGCTTCGCCGGGCGTGGGCGTTGTGCGATGGGCCGTTGCGCAGGGCCGTTGCGGAAGGGAGGGGGCGGATGCGCCCCGTACCGGCGGGATCACCCTGTTCGGGAGGTGTTCAGGGATCTTCGGCCCCGTTGCCGTCGTCATCCTCCCCGTTCTCGCCCTGCGACGCTCGTGCTGCGGCGGCCTCCAGGGCGGCGTTGCACCGCTGCTGACGGGCGTCGATGTCCTCCAGCGGGAGCTCGGCGTCGCGGGCGATCTCCGCGGCGAGGCAGTAGGCCTCGGGATTGTTCGGCATGAAGGCGATGGCTTCGTCGAGGGTGCGCAGCCCGCCGTCCACGTCGCCCTCGCGGACGAGTCGTCGCGCTCGGCTCAGTGTGGCGGCGTAGAGCTCCTGGGTGCCGACGCGCTCGGTGCGGGTGCCCGAGTCATCCTCCGGAATCGTCTCCTCGACCTGGGGGGGTGTGGGCTCGGGCCGAGGGGCGATGTCCACGGGCTGGACGGTCGGGGCCGGGGCGCTGCTGCGGAGCCCGGGGATGTCCACGATGCCGGCCACATGAAGGCCGAACACGCCCCCGAGCACGAGCAGGAGCACGATGAACCACATCACGCTTCGCTTCGCGGCCCGGCTCTCGGAGGTGGCGATCTGCAGTTCCTTGCGTCCGTTGGTGTCCTTGCCTCCGGCGGCGCGCTGGCTGCCGGTGACGGCGGCGCGTCGGACGGTGGGCTGGCTGCCGCTGGTGAGGGCGGGGTTGTCGCCGGTCCGTCGGCTGGCGGCGCTGGCGCGGAGCATGGAGGGCTTGACGTCGTCGACGCCGTCGGTGTCGGTCACGCCGGTCCAGGTGGTTCCCCCGTCCCGGGTGATCAGGATGCCCTCGTGGCTGTCGCGGGCGCCGAGCCACTTTCGCAGGGCGGCGCGGTCGGGGAAGTCGAAGACGAGCCCGGCGGCGGACTTGACCTTCCACTGCTCGCGGGTGGGGGCGGGGGCGTCCGCGCCGGAGGCGTCTTCGTCCGCCGCATCGTCGGAGTCCTCTTCGGCGGCGCCGCTGGCGGCGGCGAGAACGGCGGCGAGCTCGTCGTCCAGGTCCGAGTCGAGGGTGGCGTCCAGGCGGTTGAGCGCATCCTCGGAGAGCCCCGGCTTCGGGGAGAGGCTCTCGGTGGAGCCGCTCTGGATGGAGCGCCGGCCGGAGACGGGCGCGGCCGGGGAGGGCGCGGGTTCCGGTGCGGCCGGGGAGGGTGCGGGTTCGCGCTCGATCGCCGGGGTGGTGCCCGTGCCGCCGCCGAGCCAGTCGTCGTCATCGAGCTGGCTGAGCAGCGCCTTGGCGACCTCGTCGAGGGCGCCGGGCTCCTTCTCCGGAGTGGGTGAGGGCGAGCTGGACGAGGCGGCCGGGCCGGCGGATGCGGCGTTCGGGGCCTCTGCCTCCGGGCGCTTCACGAAGAAGGCGTGCCCGCAGGAGGGGCACTTCAGGTTTCCGCCCTTGGCCGGAATCTTCTCGTCCGCGATCCGGTACCGGGAGCTGCAGGCGGGACATTGAACGATCATTCGGAGCTCGTACGCGGGGAATTCTGTGGGGGACGAGCGCGCGGACCCCGGGAAGAATGCAGTCCACGTCCGGGCCGGGACACGACGCTGGGCGCATGGTGTCATCGCGCGAGCGACAGGTCAACGGGCACATGGCCCGGCAGGCCATCGAAATCGTAGGTCCGTGCGTCGACGGCGGTCGACGGCGGACACTCAGCCGCCGTCGGTCATGCCGAGCGCCGCGGCCTCCAGGGCGCGCAGCCGGTCCCTCAGGCGAGCGGCCTCCTCGAACTCGAGCTCGCGGGCCGCCTGCTGCATGGCCTCCCGGATCCGCGCGATCTCCTGCTCGATCGCCTCTGGCGATAGCGAGCGCACATCGGGCGCCTGGACGCGGTCGTCTCGGTTCGCGCCATCCCCGGCGGCGGTCCGATCACGTCCGGACCGCGGACGTCGGGGGCCCTCGTCCCCCGGGACATCAAGAGCGTGAATCGCCTTGCGGATCGAGCGCGGCACGATGCCGTGAGCCTCGTTGTGCTCCTGCTGCGTCCGGCGCCGGCGAAGGGTCTCGTCGATGGCCACCTGCATGGAGCGCGTCACGCGGTCCCCGTAGAAGATCACTCTCCCGTGCTCGTTTCGCGCGGCGCGGCCGGCGGTCTGGATCAGGCTGCGGTGGGCCCGCAGGAACCCCTCCTTGTCGGCGTCGAGGACCGCGACGAGCGACACCTCCGGAAGGTCCAGCCCCTCCCGCAGCAGGTTGATGCCCACGAGCACGTCGAACTCGCCGAGCCGCAGCCCGCGGAGCAGCTCGCTGCGCTCGATGGTGTCGATGTCGGAGTGCAGGTAGCGCACCCGGATGCGCAGCTCCCGGAGGTACTCCGTCAGGTCCTCGGCCATGCGCTTCGTGAGGGTCGTCACCAGCACGCGGTCGCCCAGCTCGTCCACGTGATGCCGGATCTCGGCGATGAGATCATCGACCTGTGTGCTCGCCGGGCGGACCTCGATGAACGGATCGAGAAGTCCCGTGGGGCGGATGAGCTGCTCCACCACGACCCCGGCGCTCTGCTCGAGCTCCCAGTCCCCCGGGGTGGCGCTCACATGGATCGCCTGGCCAACGGTCGCCTGGAACTCCTCGAAGCGCAGGGGCCGGTTGTCCAGCGCGCTCGGCAGGCGGAACCCGTGGTTGACAAGGGTCTCCTTGCGCGACCGGTCGCCGCGGTACATCGCGCCCACCTGCGGGATGGTGACGTGGCTCTCGTCGACCACCAGCAGCCAGTCCGGCGGAAAGTAGTCGAGCAGGCACGGCGGCGGGTCGCCGGGTGCGCGGCCGGTGAGGTGGCGCGAGTAGTTCTCGATGCCCTTGCAGAAGCCGATCGTGGCGAGCATCTCCAGGTCCTGACTCGTGCGCTGGTCAAGGCGCTGGGCCTCGAGGAGCCGCATCTCGCCGCGGAGCTCGTCGAGGCGCTCGCGGAGCTCGTCGCGAATGCCCTGCATCGCCGCATGGCGCCGCTCCGGCGGGAGCACGTAGTGGGAGGCGGGGTACACGGCGATGCGGTCGAGCTCCTCGATCACCGTGCCCCGGAGCGGATCGATGGTGCACAGCCGCTCGACCTCGTCGCCGAAGAACTCGACGCGCAGCGCGATGTCCTCCTCGTAGGCGGGAAACACGTCGACCACGTCGCCGCGCACGCGGAAGGTGCCCCGATGGAAGTCGTGATCGCGGCGGGTGTACTGGATGGCGACGAGCCGGCGCAGGAACGCGTCCCGGTCCGCGGTGGCTCCCCGCGCGAGCTGGGCGAGCTGGCCGTGGTAGGCCTCCGCCGAGCCGAGGCCGTAGATGCACGACACCGAGGCGACGATCAGCACATCCCGGCGCTCGAGCAGACTGCGCGTCGCCGACAGGCGCATCCGGTCGATGGCGTCGTTGATCTGCGAGTCCTTCTCGATGTACGTGTCGCTGGACGGAATGTACGCCTCGGGCTGGTAGTAGTCGTAGTACGAGACGAAGTACTCGACCGCGTTGTGCGGGAAGAACGCCCTGAACTCCTGGTAGAGCTGCGCGGCGAGCGTCTTGTTGTGGGCGAGCACGAGGGTGGGGCGCTGGACCCGCTCGACGAGGTTGGCGATGGTGAACGTCTTTCCGGAGCCGGTGACGCCGAGCAGCACCTGATGCGGGTCTCCGCGGTCGAGGCCCTCGACGAGCTCACCGATGGCGCGCGGCTGGTCCCCGGTCGGCTCGAAGTCGGAGACGATCTCGAAGGGCCGATGCGCCCGCGGGGGGCGCGGCGCGGCGTCAGCCATCGACGTCCCCGGGGGCAGCCGACTCCGGCTCGGGCGGGACGATGCGCCAGGTGGTGCCCTCCGGCGTGTCCATCAGCTCGACGTGGCGGGCGAGGAGCGCGTCGCGCAGGGCGTCGGCACGTTCCCAGTCCTTCGCTTCCCGCGCCGCCACGCGCTCGATGATGCGTTGCTCGACCTCGGCCTGGTCGATGCCGAACCGCGTGGCGAGCCGGTCGCGGATGCCGGCGAGCACGGACTCGCTCTCCGTCTCGAGCAGCCCGAAGACAGGGCGGACCTCCTCGAGCAGGAAATGCCGCAGGGCGGCGAGCCGGCCGAGGGCCGCCGCGTTGCGGCGGAGCTTCTTCGTGGCGAGGAGATCGTTGGCGGTCCGGATGGCCTCGAGGAGAACGGCGAGCCCGGCGGGGAAGTTGAAGTCGTCCAGCAGGGCCGCGTGGAACCGGTCGCGGAAGTCGGCGAGGGTCTGCGGATCGGGGGCGGGAGCGTCGGCAAGGTCTTCGAAGAGGGCGGACAGCGCGAGCCGGGTTCTGTGCAGACGCTCGACCTGGGCGTGGGCGAGGTCGAGGTTGACCTGGGAGTAGCCCACCGGCTTGCGGTAGTGCGCCGTCAGCATGAACCACCGGATGGCCTCGGGGTGGACCTGCGCCACCACGTCCCGCACCGTCCAGAAATTGCCGAGCGACTTCGACATCTTGACGCCATCGACGTTCACCAGACCGACGTGCATCCAGGTGTTGACGTAGGCGTGGCCGTGGGCCCCCTCGCTTTGCGCGATCTCGTTCTCGTGGTGCGGGAAGGTGAGGTCCTTGCCCCCTCCGTGGACGTCGAAGTGGGGGCCGAGGTGCGTGCAGCTCATGGCCGAGCACTCGATGTGCCAGCCCGGACGGCCCGGACCCCACGGGCTGTCCCAAGAGGGCTCCCCGGGGCGGGCGGACTTCCAGAGGGCGAAGTCGAAGGGGTTCTCCTTGCGCTCGTCGACGGCCACCCGCTCCCCGGCGCGCATCTCGTCCAGCCGCTGGCCGGAGAGCTTGCCGTATCCCGGGAACGAGTCGACCCGGTAGAAGACGTCTCCCCCGTCCACCGCGTAGGCGTGCCCCCGCTCGATCAGCGTCTCCACCATGGCCACGATCTCGTCGATGGACTCGGTGACCCGGGGGGCGTGGGTCGGGGCCTGCACACCCAGGCTGCCCATGTCCCGGTCGAGCTCGACGATCTGCTCCTCGGCGAGGGTGAGCGCGTCCTTGCCGAGCTCCGCGGCGCGGCGGATGATCTTGTCGTCGATGTCCGTGTGGTTGCGGACGAACGTGACGTCGTATCCGACATGGCGCAGGAAGCGTACGACGACGTCGAACGTCACGAAGACGCGCGCGTGGCCGATGTGGCACAGCTCGTAGACCGTGACGCCGCAGACGTAGAGTCCGAGGTGACCCGGGCGAATGGGCTCCACGGGCGACTTGCGCCCGGTCAGCGTGTCGTGGATGTGGACGGTCGGAAGCGTCATGGTCGCGGTCCTCCGGAGGACTCGGGGCGGGCCGCGGAGCGGCCGCGGGCGGACCGCCCTGTTGCGACGTTCCGGGCGGGGAGTCAACGCCCGCGTTCGCGCACCACATGGAACTTGTCGCCCGGTGGGCAACTGTGGGATAACCGCGGTCCGGCGTCCGGGGAACGTAGCATTTCCCTTGTGCCACGCTCTCCCGTCGCGCTAGGAACTCCCCCCGCAGGGATGCGGGACACCGCTTCGCCCGCCGCCAACGCAACGGACATCCTCGCCCCATGATGAAGCTCGTCATACAGGATGATCAGGGACAACGGACGTCCGTCCCGCTCGTCCGCGAAGAGATCACGATCGGGCGCCGCGAGGGAAACACCATCCGCCTCACCGAGGAGAACGTCTCCCGGGAACATGTGCGGATCGTGCGCGACGGCGACCAGTACCAGATCGAGGACCTGTCCCGGTACGGCACCCGCAAGAACAACCGCCGGGTCCAGAGCAATACGCCGTTCCAGATCGGCGACGTCATCACCATCGGGGACTACCGCCTCTTCCTGAAACGCGACGACAGCGCCGCGGCCCCCGGCGATGAGTTCGCCAGCTCCGACACCGAGCCGCACGGATCCGCGCTGCCCCCGATGGCCGCCGGAAACACCGAGGAAACCTCCCGGCACGGCGCCCTGCTCGGCTTCGCCGACCCCGACCACGAACACCCCATCCATCTCCCCGACCAGCCCATCCTTGTCATCGGCCGCGGGGAGACCGCCGACATCCAGATCGAGCACCGCAGCATCTCCAAACGACACGCCCTCCTGCGCATCGACGCCGCCGGACACGTGCTCGAGGACCTCAACAGCGCCAACGGCGTCTTCGTCAACGGCGAAGCCATCTCCACCGCCTGGCTCAAGACCGGAGACCGCGTCGAGTTCGGACAGGTCGCCTACAAGTACATCGCGCGCGGCGACGCCCTCGCCTGGCCTCCGCCCGAAGACGCCGCCGCCGAAACCGCCGCCCGGCCAGGATGGCTCCTGCCCTTCCTCGGCGTCGCCGGCGTCCTCGCCGTCCTCGCCGTCATCCTCTTCCTGCGAAGCGGGGACACACCCACCCCCGAGCCACCCACCGCCGAACGCACCCCCGCCGCACCCACTCCCTCCACCGCCCGCGATTCCAGCGCCGCCGAGGACATCTCCGAAGGACAACGACTCATCGCCGACGGACGCTGGCAGGACGCCATGGATGCCTTCGACCGCGTCGACAGCGAAGACCCGCAACACGCCTTCGCACAGAGCCTCCGCCAGCGCGCCGAGAACGAAATGGCCCGGGAGTCCATCTACGCCGACATCCAGGCCCTGAAGGAACTCGGCGAATACACCGACGCACTCGACCTCCTCCGGGGACTCCCCACAGGCTCCTACTACCACACCCTCGCCGCCAACGAACGACTCGAACAGCAGCTCCTCGACGGACTCGTCGAGGAAGCCGTCGAGACCTCCTACGCGCTCGAGGACGTCGGAAACCTCCGCGAAGCGCGGGCCACCATCGAAGGCGCCCGACGACACACCCCCGCCGACGAACGGCTCGTCCGGCGCCTCCGCGAGCTCGACCAGCAACTCGCCGCCAACCGGGAACGCACCGCCGAACGCACCCCCACCGCCGAACGCACCCCCACCGCCGAACGCACCCCCGCCCCCGAACGACCGGTGGCCGCCAACGCATCCCCCACCGCCGCGCGTACCGAACGGCCCGCCAGACCCGGCACCGAAGACCCACCAGCCGCCGCCGAAGAAGCCGCCGACCCCATCGCGCGAGCCAACGAACTCAAGGCCGAAGCACGACGCGTCGCCATCCGCGGCGACAACCAGACCGCCATCCGCATGCTCGAGGAAGCACGCTCCCTCAACAGCAGGGACGCCGACCTCGACGCCATGCTCTTCCAGAACTACCGAGCCATCGGCAACAACAGCCGGGCCGCACAGGCCGCCGAACGTTTCCTCCGCGCACGACCGAACGACCCGAGACGGGCCACCTTCGAAGACTTCCTGCGCGAACACGGCCGCTGATTACAGGCCCCCTCGCACACGAGAATCCATCATCTCCCGTCTCGTCCACGGCCAGACCCGAGGTCTGAAGGCCAGCCAGAGAAAGGCCCTCGACAAGCTCGCCACACGGCGACTCCGACAGGACCTCCCCACCCAGCCCGAGTTCGCACAGGCACTCTGCGCCCTCTCCCGCGAACTCAACAAGGCCATCGGTGCGCTCGTCGACCGACGCGGAAACATCGCCGCGCTCGTCGTCGGCTCCGCCGACCGACTCTACCTCCCCGACCTCGGCCGCACCCGAGCCGGCGGAACACGCTTCCGCGGCGTGCGACTCATCCGAACACGACTGCGCGGCGATGAACTCGCCAGCGACGACCTCACCGACCTCAGCCGACTCAAGCTCGACCTCGTCGTCTCCATCCGCGCCGAGGACGACGGACGCGCCGGTGATGTCGTCTGGGCCCACCTCGTCCCCGACAACCCCGAACGGAATCTCTGGGCCATCCACCGCGAACGGCACGTCACCGACCTCCACTGGACCTTCAGCACCTTCATCGCCGAACTCGAGAGCGAATTCGAGGCCGCCACCGACGACACCGTCCGCACCGGGGGCGAAGGCGCCATGCTCGTCTACGTCCGCACCCGCGACGACCGGCACGCCGAACAGAACCTCTCGGAACTCCGGGAACTCTGCCGCACCGCGGGCGTCGAGGTTCTCGAGACCTACACCCAGAGCAGGCCGCAGCTCGACCCCAAATTCGCCGTCGGCTCCGGCGCCCTCGAGGAGATCGAACTCCGCGCACTCCAGCTCGGCGCAGGACTCCTCGTCTTCGGCGTGGACCTCTCCCCCGCACAGGGACGCTCCATCAACCAGCGCACCCAGCTCCGCGTCATCGACCGCACCCAGCTCATCCTCGACATCTTCGCCCAGCGCGCACAGTCCCGCGGCGGAAAACTGCAGGTCGAACTCGCCCAACTCAAGTACCGCCTCCCGCGCCTCTCCGGACGAGGCACCGCCATGAGCAGGCTCGCCGGCGGAATCGGCGGACGCGGACCCGGCGAAACCCGCCTCGAGATCGACCGCCGACGCGCTCGCGACCGCATCCGAATGCTCGAGAAGGCCATCGATCGGCTCGGCGCCGACCGCGAGCTCCGCCGCAAGGGACGACGCGACAACCGCGTCCCCGTCGTCGCCATCGTCGGCTACACCAACGCCGGAAAAAGCACCCTCCTCAACACCCTCACCCAGAGCACCGTCCTCAGCGAGGACAAGCTCTTCGCCACCCTCGACCCCACCAGCCGACGACTCCGCCTCCCCCAGGAACGCGAGGTCGTCCTCACCGACACCGTCGGCTTCATCCGAAACCTCCCCGCCGAGCTGCGCGAAGCGTTCCGTGCCACCCTCGAGGAACTCGGCGACGCCGACCTCCTCCTCCACGTCCTCGACGCCTCCGACCCCAACTGGCCCTCCCACGCCCAGTCCACCGACGCCCTCCTGCGGGAACTCGAACTCGGTGATCTCCCCGCCCTGCGCGTCTTCAACAAGATCGACCGCCTCGAACCCGTCGAGCAGAACGATCTCGCCCTCCTCGAGGACGGCATCCAGGTCAGTGCCCTCGACCGACAGGGCGTCCGGCCCCTCGTCGACGCCCTCGACCGCTGGCTCGTCGAGCGCGGCCGCTCGGAGCTCGTCCCCGACGACCCCCGCGATCGCGGCCACACCGAACCCGACGAACCCGACAGCGACGCACACGTTGCGCATGACGCACAGGGTGCGCGCGACGCACACGTTGCGCACCAGGAAGCCTCCGACGACACGGACCCCGTCGCCGACGATCCCGCCGGACCACCCGTCGACGGCTGACCCCTCCGGCCCTGCCCCCCCAACGCGATGTCCGCCCACGACCCCTCCCCCGAGGACCTCCGGCGACGCCTCGACGACGAGCGCGCCCTCGCCGCCATCCGCTACCCCCTGCAGGAACTCCTGCAGCAGCTCGAGCGCAGCGGACGCGCCTCCCTCACCGGCGCCGGCGGCGCATGGCTCGGACTCGTCCTCACCGACCTGGCCCTCGCCCTCGACCGCCCCCTCGTCATCGTCACCCCAGGCAACCGCCAGGCCCGTGCCCTCGCTGCCGCCCTCCGCGCCCTCGGCGCCGACGGCGATCGCCGCACCAGCCACTGGCTCCCCGCACCCGACGTCTCCCCCTACGCCGGCGCCTCCCCCGACCGCGCCATCGCCATGGCCCGCCTCGACGCCACCCGCGCCGCAGCCAGCCTCCACAACGGCGACGCCCTCGTCACCTCCGCCGCAGGCTGGGCGCGCCGCATCGTCCCCGCACCCACCCTCGACCAGCACTCCATCACCCTCGCCGTCGAGGAGGAACTCGACGTCGACCACCTCCAGACCCTCCTCGTCGCCGGCGGCTACTCCCCCGTCGGCCTCGTCGAGGACCCCGGCACCTTCAGCATCCGCGGCGGCCTCGTCGACCTCTACGCCCCAGGCTGGGACCGCCCCGTCCGCATCGACCTCTACGGCGACCTCATCGAGTCCATCCGTGCCTTCGACCCCGGCGACCAGCGCTCGGGAGACGCCCTCGAGACCGTCCGCCTCGGACCCGTGCGCGAAGAGGTGCTCACCCCGGACACCCTCGAGACCGCACGGCGTCGGCTCGTCGAGCAGGGCAGCGCGCTGCGCATCCCCTCCAACCGCATCCAGGCTCTCCTGCACGACCTCGAGTCCGGACAGCGCTTCTTCAACATCGAAAGCCTGCTCCCCGCCTTCCACGACACCCTCGAACCCCTCGCCTCCCGCATCCCGGGAACCTCCGCCGTCGTCTTCGTCGAACCCGAGGCCATCGACGAGGAAATCGAACGCCTCCACGACGCCCGAACCGTCGAGTTCCAGCGCGAGTGCGAGGCCGGCGAGCTCGCCTTCCCCCCCGAGGAGTTCTTCCTGCGCCCCGAGGTGGCGCGGTCCCTCGCGAAGGACACCCTCCAGGTCGACGTCCGCTCCCTCGACACCGGCGAGACGCCCGCGGAGGTCCCCCCCATCGACTTCCCGGCCCTCGACAACGCCGAGCTCGTGCGCATCCGCAAGCAGCACGGCGAAGGCGCCGCTCACGGACCCATCGCCGAGACCCTCGACCGCTGGCGCGAATGGTACGGACGGATCGTCTGCCTGTGCGGCAGCCGCGGGGCGGCCACGCGCCTCGTCAGCCTGCTCGTGCAGCACGGGATCGAGGCCGGCCTCGAGGAGGAGGCCTTAGACCCCGCCGAACGGCGCGACACGCCCTGCGCCCGCATCGAGGTGCGCATCGGCGAGCTGGAGGAAGGGTTTCGCAGCCCGAGCCGGGGGCTCGCCGTCGTCACCGACCGCGAGGTCTTCGGACGCGCCTCGCGACGCGGCGGCGCGGAGATGTTCCAGGAAGCGGCCTCCATCGCCTCCTTCAGGGAGCTGCTCGTCGGCGACCTCGTGGTCCACATCGACCACGGCGTCGCCCGCTACAGCGGACTCGAACGCATGGACGTCGGCGGCTACGAGAACGACTTCCTCAGCCTCGAATACGCCGGCGGAGACCGCCTCTTCCTCCCCGTCCACCGCCTCGACCGCGTCCAGCGCTACGTGGGCTCGCCGTCGTTCTCGAGCCTCGACCGCCTCGGCGGCACCGGCTGGGAACGCACCCAGGAACGGGTGCGACGCCAGCTCGCCGATGTGGCCGAGGAGCTCATCCGCATCCAGGCCGAGCGCGCCGCCCGGGAAGGCCGCGCCTTCTCCGCGCCCGATGACGTCTTCCGAGCCTTCGAAGCAGCGTTTCCCCACGAGGAGACACCCCACCAGGCCCAGGCGATCGAGGAGATCCTCGCCGACATGCAGAGCGCACGCCCCATGGACCGGCTGCTGTGCGGTGATGTCGGCTTCGGAAAGACCGAGGTCGCCATGCGGGCCGCCTGCAAGGCCGTCGTCGATGGGGCGCAGGTCGCCGTCCTCGTGCCCACCACCGTGCTCGCCGAACAGCACCTCAAGTCCTTCCGCGAACGCTTCAGCGGCTTCCCCGTGCGCGTCGAGAGCCTCTCCCGCTTCCGCTCCACCCGCGAGATGCGCCAGATCGTCGACGACACCGCCGCCGGAAAGGTCGACATCCTCATCGGCACACACCGCCTGCTCTCGGAGGACGTCCGCTACCGCGACCTCGGCCTCCTCATCATCGACGAGGAACAGCGCTTCGGCGTCACCCACAAGGAGCGGATCAAGACGCTGCGCGCATCGATCGACGTCCTCACCATGACCGCCACGCCCATCCCGCGCACCCTCGAGATGAGCCTGCTCGGCGTACGCGACATGTCCGTCATCATGACCCCGCCTCCCGGACGCCTCGCCGTGCGGACCCACCTCGCCCGCTTTCGCGAGAACATCATCCGCGAGGCCATGACCAGCGAGTTCGAACGCGGCGGGCAGGTCTTCTTCGTCCACAACCGCGTCGACAGCATCCACGCCGTCGCCGAGGAACTCCAGCGCATGGTCCCGCAGGCGCGTATCGCCATCGGACACGCCCAGCTCAGCGACACCGAGCTCGAGAAGGTCATGCTGCGGTTCCTGAGCCGCGAGGCCAACGTCCTCCTCTCCACCACCATCATCGAGTCCGGCATCGACATCGCCACCGCCAACACCATCTTCATCAACCGCGCCGACACCTTCGGGCTCGCACAGCTCCATCAGCTCCGCGGTCGCGTCGGCCGAGGCTCCGACCGCGGCTTCTGCTACCTCCTCGTCAACGAACCCCGCACGCTGAACGACGACGCCAGACGACGGCTCGAGGTCCTCCAGCAGCACACCGAGCTCGGCGCCGGTCTCCAGATCGCCCAGCAGGATCTCGACATCCGCGGCGCCGGAAACCTGCTCGGTCGCGATCAGAGCGGCCACATCGAGTCCATCGGATTCGAGCTCTACGCCGAACTGCTCCAGGACGCGATCGCCGACCTGCGCGGAGAGCCCGTCGACCGGGAGCCGGAGCCCGAGGTGAAGCTGCCCGTGACCGCCTACATCCCCGAAGACTACGTCGAGGACGTCGGCCAGCGGCTCGCCTTCTACAAGCGCTTCAGCGCCGCCTCCGACGACGGCACCCTCCACGACCTCTTCGCCGAGCTCGAAGACCGCTATGGTCCCGCCCCCGAACCCGCGCGCGTGCTGCGCGACATCGTCACCCTCAAGATCCTCCTGCGGCAGATCCGCGCCACGCGCATCGAGGCAGGGCCGAAGGCCATCGTCCTCGAACTTCCCCCGCAGACCCGACTCGACCCCGACCGCGTCATCGAGCTGATCACCGCCTCGGCCGGACAATGGGAATTCCGGCCCGAGATGAAGCTGATCCGCCACTTGAAGGGTCACGAGTCCACCGCTATCGTCGCCACCGCCCTCGAGGCCGGCCGCGCGCTGCTGCGCTGCCGGTCCAACGGCTGACGAGAGACCCGACCATGGCCCAGGCAACGCGCGCTGCACATGGCCCCTACGGCCCGCCCCGGATCGCCCCCCGGACCATCCTCGCGCTGGCCATCGCCGGACTCGTCGTGCTCGGCGCGTGCCGACCCGACCGCCTGCCCGGCGAGAGCGTCGCCCTCACCGTCGAGGAGCGGCTCGCCGCCGCCGAAGCAGGACTCGTCGAGGAACGCCCCGTCGCCTGGATCGGCGACCGCGTGCTGACCGTCGAGGGGGTCGAACGACAGCTCGAGACCGCCTCCCTCCTCGCCCGCACCTGGTACCACGAGCCCGGCCACCGCGACGACCTCCTCGCCACGATTCTCGACATCGAGATCATGGCCGCCGCCGCCGCCGGGCTCCCGGACGACCACCCCGAGGTCCGCCTCCACGCGGAGCTCACCGCAGCCCTCCACCTCCTGCGTTCCGCACGGCCGGATACCCCGGTCCGCGACGAGGACATCGACACCTTCCTCGCCGAGGACCCGTCCCGAATCCGGGTCCCCAACCACCGCGAGATCGTGGCCTTCTCCTTCGACGACCCGGACGCCGCCCGCGGCTTTCACGCCACGCTCGACCGCGCCATGGACCTCCACCCCCACGGCTGGCGAGCCGCACTCCGCGATGCGCTCGAACGGTGGCACGACGACACGCCGGCCCCGCCCCCGTGGACCGGCGACCTCGGCCCCGTCTCCCCCGCCCGGGAGGATGTGCCGGAGTGGATCCGCCGCCAGGCCTTCGCCCGCGGTGAACTCCGCCTCCACGAACCCGTCCCCGCCGACGACCGCTGGGCCGTCCTGTGGGTCGGCATCGACACCCCCGAGGTGGACCCCCCCGAGGCGATCGTCCGCCTGCGCGCCCGCGACCGCCTCCTCCGACAGCGCAGCGCCACCGCCGCACGAGCACGCGTCGAGGAAGCCCTGCAACAGGTCACCGTGACCCGCGACGAAGCCCGCATCGAACGACTCGCCGCCCTGCGTGGAGACACCCGCAGCATCGACCCGGACCTCCCCCGCCTCTTCGACCCCGAGCGGCTCGCCGACGAACCCGCCGCCGTCCTCGGCCGACAGGCCGCCGCCGACATCACCCGCTGGCGACAGCGCCTCGGCACCGTCGAGGACTCCCGCGACACCCTCGACCGGTGGACGCGCGAAGAAGCCGAACCGGCCCCAGACGACCCTCCGGACAACGGACCCGAATGACCTTCACACCTCCCGCCCGCAACCGAACGGGCGCAGCGCTCGCGCTCGCCCTCCTGCTCGGCTTCCCCGCGGTGTCCTCCGCGAGCGAAGGCGCGCCCGCCACCGTCGCCGCAGCCGAGACCGACGGCTGGCGCCTCGTCGACCGCATCGCCGCACGCGTCGAACAGGACATCATCACCCAGGGCGACGTGATCCGCGCCATCCCCTCCTACGTCCAGGTCGTCGGCGTCGACCCCGCCCTGCTCAGAACCCGCGATGGCCGCGAGGAAGTCGCCCGCGAAGTCCTCGACCACCTCATCGTCGCCTCGCTCCTCACCGCAGAAGCCGACGACCGCGGCGTCGCCGTCAGCAGCCAGGAGGTCCAGCGCTACGTCGACGAACAGCGCCAGCGCCTCGGACTCGCTCCGGACGACTTCGAGCGCGCCCTCGCCAGCGAGGGCATCGCCCCCGACGACTTCCGCGACTTCATCCACGGATACCTCACCCGCTACCGCCTCGTGCAGTTCGACGTCTACGCCCGCATCCAGATCTCCGACGAACAGATCGACCAGGCCCTGCGCGAACGCTTCCCCGACGGTCTCCGCGAGATCCTCCTCACCACCAGCCACGTCCTCGTTCAGGTGCCCCGCGGCGCCTCCGCCGAACAGGTCGACGCAGCCGAAGCCCGCGCCCGGGAGCTCCGCGCCGAGATCGACGCCGGTCGCCCGTTCGAGGCCGTCGCCGCAGACGTCAACCCCGACGCCTCCGCACGCACCGGCGGACGCATCGGACGCACCCGGCTCGGTGACCTCGACCCCGACTACGAACGCGCCGCCCTCGCCGCCGACGTGGGAGACATCGTCGGACCCGTGCGTTCCTCCTTCGGTTTCCACCTCATCCGCCTCGACGCCCGCGAGGAGCAGGCCGTCGACAACGCCGCGCAGCTCCGCGAGCGCGTCCACATGAGCCTCCACCAGCGCGAGGCCGTGCAGCAGGAGGCTCTCTACCTCGAGCAGCTGCGAAACAACGCCTGGGTCGAGATCGTCAGTGACACCTTCGAGTTCTGAACCGGCGGTGCTCGCCATCACCGCCGGCGACATCGCCGGGGTGGGCCCGGAGCTGATCTGGCGCTCCGTCGACGCCCTGCGCACCCATGGACCCTGCCTCGTCGTCGGGGACCTCCCCGCCCTCGAGGCGGCGCGGAGACACCTCGCCGCCGCGGACCACACCCTCACCCGCGTCCGCGCAGCCGTCATCGACACACCCCGAGACGCGGCTCACGTGCCGCCCGGCGTGCTCCCCGTCCTCCAGGTCCGGCACGGCGAGCTCACCGGCCCCCTGCCTCCCCCGGTCGCCCACGAGGCCCTGCCCGACCGCACCACCGACGCCTACCCGTGGGGACAGCCCCTCGCCGCCGCCGCCCGCCTGCAGCTCGAAGCCCTCTGCCAGGCCATCGACCTCGCCCTCGACGGCGCCGTCGCCGGGATCGTGACCGCCCCGTGGGACAAGGGGCTCCTCGGCCGCGCCAACTTGCCGCCCACCGGCCACACCGAGGTCCTCGCCGAACGCAGTGGCCGACCCGGCGCCGTCATGCTCCTCGCCGGCGATCTCCTGCGCGTGGCCCTCGCCACCGCTCACATCCCCCTCTCCGCCGTCCCGTCGCGCCTGACCACCGATGGCCTCGTCGCCACCCTCGCCACCCTGCACGATGGCCTCGTGCAGGACTTCGGCATCCCCGGGCCCCACATCGCCGTCTGTGGGCTCAATCCGCATGCCGGGGAGGGCGGCGTGCTCGGAGACGAGGACGACCGCATCATCGCTCCGGCCGTCGAACGCGCCCGCAACCGCGGATACGCCGTCTCCGGACCCTGGCCGGCGGACACCCTCTTCCCCCGGATCGTCGCAGGGCGATTCGCCGCCGATGCCGTGCTCGCCATGTACCACGACCAGGGGCTCGTCCCGCTCAAGACCGTCCACTTCGGCGAGAGCGCGAACATCACCCTCGGGCTCCCCTTCGTCCGCACCAGCGTCGATCACGGCACGGCCCGCGACATCGCCGGGCGCGGCGTCGCGGACGTGGGCAGCTTCGTGTGGGCGATCGCCGCGGCGCGGCGGATGGTCACGGCGCGACGCACCGGCTGAGCGAACGCTGGGGGCAGGAACGAACCAGGGCAGCCCTGGCGCCGCACGCCCTGGCGCCACACGCCCGGCGCGGCGAGCCACGGCGGCCGGGCAAGCGCATCGGGCAAGAACACGCCAGGGGAGCCCGCGCTGGCGAACTCCCCTGACGATGGTCGCTCGGGCCGCCCGAAGGCAGCGCGATGCTCAGACGTTGCCCGCGAGGGTGAACGCGATGAGCAGCGAGAAGATCACGAGCGACTCCATGAGCGCGAGGCTGAGGAGGAGCGGGGTGAACATCTTGTCGGCGGCGCCGGGGTTGCGCGCGATGCCCTCGAGGGCATGGCTGGCGGCACGGCCCTGCGCGGTGGTCCCGCCGAGGGCGGCGAGGCCGATGGCCAGGGCGGCGGCGAGGGCGACGAGGCCACGACCGGAGCCGTCTTCTGCCGCGCCGTCCTGAGCGAAGGCGGTGGAAGAGGCCGTGAGAGCGGCAACGAACGCGCCGAGACCGAGAAGCTTGATGCGATTCATGTCGGAGATCCTCCGTGGGGTTTACGCCGGAATCGGGGAGACCGGAACGAAAACGGGGGGCGTGAAGTGCGCCTGGCCAGCAAGCCGCGCGCGGTGTTAGTGGGCTTCTTCCGAATGTTCAATAGCCAATGCGATGTACACCATGGACAGGACGCAGAAGACCACGGTCTGCACGGTGACGACGATGGTCCCGATGAAGAGAATCGGGACCGGGAAGATCAGCGGCCACGCGGCAAGTCCCATGAATACGCCAAGAACCATGTGGTCCCCGGTCATGTTGCCCATGAGACGCAGCGACAGCGAGAGCGGGCGCGCGAGGTGACTGATGACCTCGATGATGAAGAAGAGCACGTGGAAGATCAGCAGCGGCAACAGCAGCGCGAAGAACAGCGGGCTGGTCTTGGAGCCGGTGTACAGCGCAGGGCCGAAGAGGTGCGTGATGTGGTGCATCCCGTTCTCGCGGAGCCCGTGCCAGTGCGTCAGGAAGAAGACCACCAGCGCCGGAGCCACCGTGATGCTGAAGGCGTCCGTCGGCGGCGCCATCGCCGGGAACAGCGCCAGCGCATTCGAGACGAAGATGAAGATCGCCAGCGAGCCGATCAGCGGCAGGTAGCGCAGCGCCTTCTCCCGGCTCGCGAACACCTGCTCGCCCAGGTTGATCATCAGATCGAGGGCGGTCTCGAGGAAATTCCGGGCACTGAACTTCGGCTCCGGAAGTTCCGGCTGCTTCTCCCGAGCCCAGGACATCCGCGTCAGGGCCACCAGGACGAGGATGATCGCCACGGACACCAGCGCCAGGAACAGGTGCAGGACGGAGTAGACCTCCGGGTTGTACAGCGGGAGCGCGTCGTTCTCCGGAAGCACCGGGAAGAGCTGCGCGAGCCGCTTGTCCAGCTCCTCGAAGTTCGGAATGAAGTGCAGGAGCGTGAACTCCGCCGCGATCAGCGGCGCGCTCCCTCCAAAGGCCATGCCGAGTGACATCAGTGAAGCTCACCGTGCTGTTCCGCCCGCGCGTCCGGGCCGCGTCCATGCCAGACGAGGCCGTCGATCACGATCGCGAGCGGGGTGGACATGAAACCGAGGCCGAACGCCAGCACAGGGAGGCCGACGACCACGAGAAGAAGATACAGAACGGCCATCAGCGCGATGACCTTGACCACAAGGAGGCCCACCGCACGCTGCCGGTCCGGACCCGTGCGCTGCAGGATGGCCCCCACGAACATGCGCATCAGCGCGAAGTTCAGGACACCGATGCCCGCGCCGGCGAGCACGCTCGCCGCAAACCGCAGATCGATCACCAGCGCGCTCACCACCGCAGCCACCACACCGGCAGCCACCGCGAAGTAGTCCGTTCGCTCCGTGGTCATCCGAACGCTCATTCGCCCGACTCCGAGGTCTGCCGAAGACGGCGGTTCAGATCCCACAGATCCCGGTAGGCCGCCGCTGCACCCAGCGTCACGCCCACCAGCAGCAACCACGGGCCCGTCCCGAACCGCTGATCCAGGAACCAGCCGAACACCGCGCCGATCACCACCGAGATCCCGAACTGGATGCCGATGGCGCTCATGCGCATCTCCAGGCGGCGACGCTCCAGCTCACGCTCGCGTTGGGTCTTGGCCATGATCGAAGGGTCCGGGAACGCTACGGGATTTCACGGTCGGGCGGCGCCACATACTCGATTTTCCCGAGGAAATCGTCGCGGGGGCGCCCGCGCTGGCGCGCGGTGTCTAGCACGCGCCCCCCAAGGCGTCAAGGCGACGAAATGGCCCCTGCCTCGGAAGCAGCGTGTCCCCATTCAATACCCTCAAGGTCATGTGAGCCTGTGGAACAAGGATGCCGGGACTCAACTCTCGGACCGCCATGAGGACTGAACTCGCCCCACGAATCACGTGAACGGGTATGCCGATCACGATGGCCGATGCACTTCCGATGGGAACCAGACATCTTCGCCGATCCGGCGTGAACGTGGTTCGCTGGAGTCCTGTGCTGCGCTGCATTGCGCACCCTGGCCCGCGGGCGTGCATCGGTGATGATGTGATGACAGGCACGGTGCTGCGGACCGGGGCTCGGAGAAGTCCTCGCCGGACCTTGTCGACGATGAACTCTGCTGGACACGATCCGCGCCCGGGAAAACTCCATCGGTCGCTTCGATCCTGTGCTAGCCGCTGATCGGCTTCTTCACCAGCAGGCGCTTCACGGCCTCCTCGAGCGTGTCGAGGTCATCGCGTGCGCCGAGTTCTTCAGCCTGCTCAGGGTCGATGCTGCCGAGCAGGGTGAGGAGCGTCTCGCGCCGTCCCTCTTCTCGTCCCTCCTCTCGTCCCTCTGCGCGGCCACGCTCGCGCCCCTCTGCCAGTCCTTGCTCCCGCCCCCTGCTGACGTGCCGCTGCTCCTGCTCGTCGAGCCGCGCGAGATACTGCCGGACGCGTGCCTTGCGCTCCTCGGACGTGATCCGGCCGTCTTCCTCGAGCTGTGCCAGTGCGCGTGCCATGGTCTCTTCCTCCTCCTCCGGAACCCTCCGGAATCGCTCGTCCTCCGGATATCTAACTCGGCCAATGGCGCGCAGCAAGGCAGCAATGGAACCCGCGTAGCGCTCGGCTGGGTGGATCGTGGCCACGAGATCCAGAATCCTGTCCGCGGTGACGCTCCGGCCAAATGCCCACAGCGGCCAGGCGGGAGCATGGGCCAGCAGCACCTGCGTCCACGGTCCAGCGAAGAGCAGACGGTTGTTGACGACAAAGTCGATGGGAGCCACGGCGTCGCAGTCCTCCAGGGGCTCGCCGGCGGCATTGCGCACCGCGTTCGCCGCTCGGTTCCTTCTGGCGGACTGTCCAGTGCGCACCTCCACGAGCATCACCTGCAGGGGTACTTCCTCGTCCACGGCTGGAGCGATCTGGCGAAGCGCGGCCCGGAGCACCGCAGCCGTTCGGCGGGGCTCCCGCCGAACGGCGCGCGTCTGCATCTCGACCAGCCAGAGCTCCGCCTGCGGGCCGACCGTGCGCAGGTAGAGTCCGTCGACACGCCATGGGTTCGTGGCGGCCTGCGTGTCCAGCCGGACCGCCTCGCCGGGAACCGCCTCGTCGACGCAGGAGGCGTCCGTCGTCAGCATGGCGAAGAGGTGCTCCGGAGCCATCTGCATCGCCCAGCGGGCGAGCTCGTCTCGGCAGAGGTCGCGACCGCGACCCCGCGCCGCGCGTTTCCGCTTTCCGGACATCCGTGCTCTCCTTCCCGTGACCGCCATTACTTGCTGCGGCCTGGTGAATCGGCGAAAGCGGCCTCGCGTTGCAGGGCGGAGTGTCCGCCGATACGCTCGTGCGAGCAGCGATGGCTGCTGGTCGAGCGCCTGGAGCATGGAGCACGGGGGGCCACCAGCTTCGGTCGTTCACGGCAACCCCGGGGGGCGACGGGGTTGCCCCGTCCGCGGCGTTTCGGCGCCCGTGGCCCGTGCACTCGCGCTGCTCGGCGCACGTCTCCCGTGCAACAGGGCTGCCGTCGAGTGCCGGAGGGGCCGTGCCGTGAGGGGAGGTGGTATCGGACAGGGATGCGCCGGGGTGGATGAGGTGTGCCGGAAGCAGCGCGATGTACGTGTTGGTCCGTCTCGGACAGCCCCCCCGCCAACCCAGTCCGTCAGCCCGCAGCGGACGCCGCCCGAAGCACGTCCCCGAACGCCTCGCGCGCCGCCGCGATCGTCCGGTCCACGTGCGCGTCCGTGTGCGCCGCCCCCGGGAACAGCGCCTCGAACGCGCTCGGCGCCAGATACACCCCGCGGTCCAGCATCCCGTGGAAGAACGTGGCATAGAGGTCCGTCCGGCTCGCCTTCGCGTCCGCGAACGACCACACCTCCGCGTCCGAGAAGTACAGGCTGAACATCGCCCCCACCTGGTGACCCGTCACCGACACCCCGACCTCAACCGCCGCCTCCGTCAACCCGCGGAAGAGCCGCGACGAGGTCTCCTCGAGCCGCACGTACAGCCCGGGATCCTCGCCGAGCAACTCCAGGGTCCGAAGACCCGCGGCCACCGCCAGCGGATTCCCGCTCAGGGTGCCCGCCTGGTACACCGGACCGGCCGGCGCGATGTGGTCCATGATGTCCCGACGGCCCCCGTACGCCGCGAGCGGCAGCCCGCCGCCCACGATCTTCCCGAGCGTCGTCAGGTCGGGGGTCACCCCCACCCGCTCCTGCACCCCGCCCGGCGCCACACGGAACCCCGTCATCACCTCGTCGAAGATCAGCACCGCGCCGTGCACCGTACACAACCGCCGCAGCGCCTCCAGATAACCCGGACGCGGGGGCACGCAGCCCATGTTGCCCGCCACCGGCTCGATGATCGCCGCCGCCAGCTCCGCGCCATGTCGCGCGAACGCCTCCTCCAGCGCGCCCTCGTCGTTGAACGGCAGGGTGATCGTGTTGCGCGCCACCTCCGGCAGAACCCCCGGCGTTCCCGGAATCCCCAGCGTGGCGACCCCGCTGCCCGCGTCCACCAGAAGACTGTCCCCGTGGCCGTGGTAGCAGCCCTCGAACTTCAGCAGCTTCGGCCGGCCGGTGAACCCGCGCGCCAGCCGGATCGCGCTCAGCGTCGCCTCCGTGCCGCTGTTCACCAGCCGCACCTTCTCCACCGAGGGCACCATCGCGATGATCCGCTCCGCGAACACGTTCTCCCGCGCCGTCGGCGCCCCGAACGAGGTGCCCCCCGCCGCCGCGTCCACCACCGCCGCGATGACCTCCGGGTGCGCATGACCGAGAATCATCGGGCCCCACGACGCCACGTAGTCGATGTACGAGTGGCCGTCCTCGTCCTCGATGAGAGCGCCGCTCGCGCGACGGACGAACACCGGCGTCCCGCCCACCCCCCGGAAGGCGCGGACCGGGCTGTTCACCCCGCCGGGCATCAGCGCGCAGGCGCGCTCGTACAGGGCCTCGGATCGCTCTCGTACCATGCGGACCTCCTCCAGTGCGTTCGTGCGTTTGCCCCGCCCCCGGGACGCGACGGCCCCCCCCTCGCGGCGAGCCTATACGAACGCACGGGGCATGGCGCACCCCCCGGTCGCTCGCGAGACCTCGGAACGAAAGGCGCGAAGACCCCCCGGTACCGCGCCATCCCCGGGGCGACGGAGTCGCGCCGGGTCGGCCACCCGTCACCCTCCCCGAACACTCCCCCCTGGCCGTCGCTCAGAAACCGAACGGCCGCACGAGCTGCATCCGCGCCAGACGGCCCTGGATGCGGACGAAGTACGCGTCGAGCTCCCCGTCCCCGGAGAAGTCCCGATCCATCTCCACCTCGTTGCAGTCCAGCACGTCCGCCAGCATCCACTCCTCGCCCGCCGGCTGGTAGTTGTTCACGCTGCACAGCTCGCCCCGCATCAGGAAGTCCAGCAGCACGATGTCGTCACGCGTCCCCAGCCGGCGGGTCTCCGCCTCCTCGCGGGTCACCAGGCCCTCGACGACGATCCCCGCACCGTGGGTGTCGACGTCGAACGTCACGTCGAACGTCACCTGCTCGGCAGGCATCTCGAACCCGGCCCGCTGGTTGCCCACCTGCGCGATCCCCGCCAGCCGGTACCGGAAGGGCTCCACCGTCACCCAGCGACGATGCCCCCGGAACTCCTCCTCCGGCGCCGGCTTCATGAACGTCTCGTCGATCTGCTCGTCCCCGAACAGGCCGAGCTGCCAGCGCACCTGCGGCGGGATCTGGTTCTGATCCACGAAGTCCGCCGCGCCATAGCGCACCTGAATCACCCGCTCCTCGTTCTCGCCCCGCCGACCGTCGAGCACCAGGAACGTCGCGTCCGCCAGACCCTTGAAGGTGTCCAGCAGCCGGCCAAGGCTCATCGGCTGGAGAATCTCGAACTCCGTCTCGCCATAGACCTGCCCCTGAAGCGGTACCCGGCACAGGCCGTCCATGCACAGCCAGCCCGGCAGGCAGCCGTCCTCCGCCGGAGGTGCCTCGTCGTCGCACGCCCGTTGCTCGGGCTCCGGCTCCGGCGGGTCGCTGGGCTCCGTCGGCTCGGTCGGTTCGATGGGCTCCGTCGGCTCGGTCGGTTCCGAGGGCTCGGTCGGCCCGGTCGGGTCCGTCGCATCCCCCGGGTCCTCCGTCGTCGGTTCGGTGGGCTCCGTCGCGTCCACATCCGACGACAGGCGCTCCGAGCTCGACACCCCGCTCGGCTCGCTCTCGGCCGACGCGGTCGGGGTGGTGCCGGTGTCATCGTCTCCGCAGCCTGCGAGCGCGAGGCCCGCGGAGGACAGAAGAACGGCACACAGCAGCGTCAGGCGGTTCGAGGGCAGTCGGGTCATGTGCAGTGGGGGGCTGGGGGGAGGCCGCACGGGCAGGAGCCGTCATGACGCGCAGAGTCATGCACCCTCGCATTGTGGCGCGCCCCGCGGTTCACCGCAAGCGTGACCTGACGGCATCACGCCCGATGGCGGGACACGACCGCGTTGGGCAGGCGTCCCACCCCCGGATGCGGAATCAGCGCTCGTCCCCGGTGGGGTCCCCCTCGGGCGCCGCGTTCGCACTGGCGTCAGCCCCGTCCTCGGCGCCGACTTCCGCGTTGCCCGCAGCCTCCGCGGAACCGTCCTCGGCGGAACCGTCCTCGGCCCCCTCGAGGTCCTCGGTCCCCTCGCCCTCCAGCTCCTCCTCCTCGCGCTCCGAGAACCGCGCCACGCCCACCACCTTCTCGCTGCCGTCCAGGTTGATGATGCGCACGCCCTGCGTGTTGCGCCCGAGCACGGAGACGTCGGCGATCGGCGTCCGGATCGTCTGGCCACGGTTGGTGATGACGATGAGCTGGTCGTCCGGCGCCACGAACCGCGCCGCCGCCACCTGGCCGTTCCGGTCCGACGTCTTCATCGTGATGACGCCGAGGCCGCCCCGCCCCTGCAGCGGGTACTCGGGAAGGTGCGTGCGCTTGCCGTACCCGTTCTCGGTGATGGTCAGCACCGTGTTGCGACGGGTCGCCTTGCCGGCGTCCCCGCCTTCCTCCGCCTCGAGCGCCGCGTCCTCCTCCAGGATCTCCCGGCTGAGCACCACCACCGAGACCACGTGGTCCCCTTCGCGAAGCCGCACGCCCCGCACACCCATCGTGTTGCGCCCCGTCGGCCGCACGTCGTCCTGGTCGAACCGGATCGACTGGCCGTCCAGCGTCGTCAGCATGATCTCGTCGCCGGGATGGCACAGCCGCACGTCGATCAGCTCGTCCCCCTCGGGAATCGACACGCCGATCAGGCCCCCGGAGTGGATGTTCTGGTAGGCCACCAGCGGGCTCTTCTTCACCGTCCCGTTGCGCGTGATGCTCAGGATGTACGTGTCCTCGGCGAAGTCGTCGAACGGCAGCACCGCCGCGACCCGCTCCTCCGCCGTCACCGGGATCAGGTTGATGATGGGACGTCCGCGGGTGGCCCGCCCTCCCGCAGGGAGCTCGTGGACCTTCAGGCGGTAGCACTTGCCCGTGGTCGTGAAGATCAGCAGCGACGAGTGCGTTGTCGTGACGAAGACGTTCGCCACCACGTCCTCGTCCTTCGTGTCGATGCCCTTGGACCCCTTTCCGCCGCGCTTCTGCGTGCGGTACTCGCCGATCACCGTCCGCTTGATGTAGCCCGCATGCGTGATCGTGACGACCTCGTCCTCGTTCGCGATGAGGTCCTCGATCGTCAGCTCGCCGCTGAAGGGCAGGATCTCCGTCCGGCGCTCGTCCGCATACGCGTCGCGAACCTCCACCAGCTCCGTCCGGATCACCGACAGGAGCTCGTTCTCGTCGCTCAGGATCCTCCGCAGCCGGTCGATCTCCTGCTGCACCTGGTTGATCTCGTCGATGAGCTTGTTGATCTCCAGGCTCGTCAGCTTCTGCAGGCGCATGTCCAGGATGGCCTGCGCCTGCACCGCGTCGATCTCCAGCAGCGCCATCAGCCCCTCGCGCGCCTCGCCCACGTTGGCGCTCGCGCGGATGGTCCGGATGACCTCGTCGATCATGTCCAGGGCCTTCTTCAGGCCATGGAGGATGTGCATCCGGTCCTCGGCCTTCCGAAGCTCGTGCAGGCACCGGCGCGTCACCACGTCCCGGCGGAAGTCGATGAAGCTCGTCAGGACCTCCCGCAGACCCAGCACCCGCGGCTGACCCGCCACGATCGCCAGCATGTTGATGCCGAAGCTCACCTCGAGCTGCGTCTTCCGGAAGAGCTGGTTGAGCAGCACCTGCGTGTTCACGTCGCGACGACACTCGATCACCATCCGCATCCCGCGGCGGTCCGACTCGTCCCGAAGATCCGTGATGCCCTCCACCGCCCGATCCCGGACCAGCTCCGCGATCTTCTCCAGCAGCCGCGCCTTGTTCACCTGGTACGGAAGCTCCGTCACGATGATCGACGGCTTCTGCGTCCGCTCGTCCACCTCCACGTCCGTGCGCGCACGGATGCGGATCACCCCGCGGCCCCCCTCGTACGCATCCCGGATCCCGTCGAGGCCGTACAGGTACCCCGCCGTCGGGAAGTCCGGACCCGGCAGCAGCTCCATCAGATCGTCCAGCGTCGCGTCCGGATGATCGATCAGCAGGATCGTCGCCGCCAGCACCTCACCGAGGTTGTGCGGCGGAATCTTCGTCGCCATCCCGACCGCGATGCCCTCCGAACCGTTCACCAGCAGGTTCGGAAAACGCGTGGGCAACACCACCGGCTCCTGCTCCGAACCATCGTAGTTCGGCGCGTAGTCCACCGTCTCCTTCTCGATGTCCGCCAGCAGCTCCGACGTCACCCGCGTCATGCGGACCTCGGTGTACCGCATCGCCGCCGCCGGATCCCCGTCCACCGAACCGAAATTCCCCTGACCGTCCACCAGCGGCGCACGCATCGAGAACCCCTGCGCCATGCGCACCAGCGCATCGTACACCGCCGAGTCGCCGTGCGGATGGTACTTGCCGATCACGTCGCCCACGATGCGCGCGCTCTTCTTGAACGCACGGTTGTACGTGTTCCCCTGCTCGTACATCGCGAACAGGATGCGACGGTGCACCGGCTTGAGCCCGTCCCGCACGTCGGGAAGCGCACGGCCAATGATCACGCTCATCGCGTAATCGAGATACGAACTCCGCATCTCATCCTCGATGCGGACAGGAACCACGGAGGCGTTCGCGGGAAGTTCGTTCTCGGACATGGAAAGTGGCCAGGGTGAAGGAAGGGGATGCCCGGACACCGCCCGCAGGACGGCACTCCGGGGCGCCTCGTCACGACGACGCACCCGGGCGAATGGCCGCCGGCGGGCGCAGAGTCGCCGGAGCATAGAGAGCCCGCTCCGCATTGGTCAAGCACAGGTGCGACCACCGCCCCCCCCCCCCGCCCGCAGCACCGACACCGATCGGCTATTTGACCGGCCGATCCGTTCGGGGTACCCCCGCAGCACACGGCGATGCACCGCACGCCGACGGCCATGTCCCACACTCCCATCCGCCCCGAGGACGGCTCCCATGGCACCCGAGCTCCACAGCACTCCCCACCGCGGACACACCCCGCGTGCCGCCACCGCCCTCGCCGCCCTCGTCCTCCTCGCAGGACTCGCCGCACCCGCCGCCGCCCAGCAGCAACCCTGGACCGGACTGCGCGCCATGGGCATGGCCGACGCCTTCGTCGGCGGCGGCAGCGGCACCAGCGCCATCTACCACAACCCCGCCGGAATCTCCCTCGCCCCCATCTACTCCGCCGAGCTCGGATACCTCCACAACATCGGACCCAACCTCCACACCCTCGGCGTGGGCATCGCCGACGGCGCCACCAACCCCAACTTCGGCGGCGCCATCGCCTACAACCTCACCATCGGCGACGGACGCTTCGGAGACGACGGACTCGAAGGCACCCGAGACCACGACCTCCGCGCCGCGCTCACCGTCCCCATCGTCCCCCAGCGCATCACCTTCGGCTTCGGTACCCGCTACGTGAACTTCAGCCGCGGCACCCGAGAGGAACTCGCCGCCAACCAGTTCCGCGCCTACGGCTTCGGCTTCGACCTCGGCCTCATCGCCGCCGTCATCCCCGAGTTCGCCGTCGGCGTCTCCTTCCTCAACCTCGGCGCACCCGAGGACGCCAACCTCCCCCGAACCCTCCGCGCCGGCACCGCGCTCTTCCTCGGCCCCCTCCACCTCGAACTCGACTACGGCGCCGACTTCGACTCCGCCGACGACACCACCAGCACCTTCGCCGTCGGCACCGAGATCAGCATCGCCAACACCGTCCCCGTCCGCGCCGGATTCCGCCACGAAGGACTCACCGACCGCAACGTCCTCACCGGCGGCATCGGCTACCGTACCCCCGAAGGCGGCATCGACGCGGCCATCGTCGCCAACCCCTCCACACCCCGCGACATCGCCTTCGCCTTCTCTCTCCTCGGATACTTCTGACCCGGCGACCCGCGACGACGGAGACGACGCGCACCCATCCCGCTCCGGCGAAGGTCCGCGCGCAGGGTCCGACCCGGCCCCCCGCGGCGACGCAGAAGACACGCACCGATCGCGCTCCCGGGATGATCGGCCCACGCTAGGTCGAAGATGGCCCGCGACGACGGGGAAGCACCACCGGCGTCCCGTCTCCCAGCGTCGACTGCTCCACACCGTCCCCCCACGCGCACCGCACCGCCGGGGACGCCAGCACCTCCGACGGATCCCCGTCCGCCAGCAGCGCGCCGTCCGCCACCAGCCACGCCCGATCGAAGAACCGCGGCGCGAGGTTCAGGTCGTGCAGCGCCATCACCACCCCCACCCCGGAGGACGCCCGGTCCCGCAACGCCTCGAGGATCAGCGACGTCCCCCGGAAATCCTGCGCGCTCGTCGGCTCGTCCAGAAGCAGCAGACCCGTGTCCTGCACCAGCACCCGCGCCACGTGCACCCGCTGACGCTCCCCCCCGCTCAGCCGCTGCAACGGCACCTCCGCCAGATGGCCCGCCTCCAGCCGCTCCAGCCACGCGCGACCCCGCGCCTCCTCGCCCGCCCCAGGCATCCCGAACAGCCCCAGGTGCGGCGAACGACCCAGCAGCACCGTCTCCAGCGCCGTGAACGGGAACGGCACCTCCGGCTGCTGCGACAGGAATGCCACCTCCCGCGACCGCCGCCGCGGATCCAGACCGTGCACGTCCCGCCCCGAGACCTCCACCGCCCCCCCACCCGGCCGGCACAACCCCGCCAGCGTCCGCAACAGCGTCGACTTCCCCGCGCCGTTCGGACCGATCACCGCCACGCACTCCCCCGCCTGCACCGTCAGGTCCAGCGACCCCAGCAGCCGACGGCCCCCCACCGTCACCTCCAGCCCCCGTGTCCGCAGAAGCGCCGTCATGGACCACCCCCCTCCCCGCGCCGCAGGCTGCGGATCAGCAGCGCGAAGAAGAGCGGCGCCCCCAGTACCGCCGTCACCGCCCCCACCGGAAGCACCGCACCCGTCCACGGAAACATCCCCCGCGCCAGCGCATCGCTCCCCACCAGAAACGCCGCCCCCACCGGCGTGCACGCCGGAATCAGAAGCCGGTGGTCCGCCCCCAGCGCCAGCCGCACCAGGTGCGGCACCACCAGCCCCACAAACCCGATCAGACCCGTGAACGCCACCGCACACGCCACCAGCAACGACGTCAGCACGAACAGCACCGTCCGCAGCACCGCCGGCCGAACCCCCAGCGCCGCCGCCTCGTCGTCCCCCAGACTCAGCAGGTTCAGCCGCGCCGACAGCCCGTACAGCCCCAGCAACGCCACCGTCGCCACCCCCACCGCCAGCCACACCCCGCCCGAACCCACCCGACCCGCCGCC
>REDH01000177.1 GCA_007693585.1 Deltaproteobacteria bacterium | reverse complement strand
CCTGCGACGGGTCCGTCGGGTCCACCTGCGAAGGGTCCGTCGGGTCCACCTGCGAAGGGTCCGTCGGGTCCACCTGCGACGGGTCGGACGAGGGAGCGGACGGGAGCGAGGACGACGGCGTCGTTCCATCGCCATCGCTGCCGCAGGCCACCAGGAGGCAGCCGAGCAGGAGGGGGACAAGGAGGGGCAGGGGGCGGACGCGAGCGGAGCAGTACACGGTGGATGCCTCTGTCGGCGAGGGGAGGGTCGGGGATTCGCCGTGTTCGGAACGAGCGGCGAATCGCGCGCGGTCGAGCGGCGAGACGGATCCCGCCGGGCCCCGAAGATGGGGCGTCCCGTGCTGCCGAGCCATCGGCGAACCTCTACCGAAGTTGCTGGCGGCGGCGTCCGTCCGGAACTCATTGCCCGCAACCCACTGTACGTGCGAATGATTTCACCCCAACAGGGACAGTGTGCATCAAGAATGGTGCGAGATCATTGGCATCGATCGCAGAGGTGGTTACTCTCGTAGGCAGACGGTGGGAGGAGACTCCCGCAGGGATATCCTCCAGCATCGACCGCCACGCACCGTCAGGAGGAGAACGAATGCGCATCCAGCCCTGGATCATCGAGGAGCAACGACGACGGGAACGACGCCGCAGCCGGTGGGAGCCGGTTCCGCTGCACGTCCCGGCGCCGGAGCCCCGCCATGGTGACCGTGACCCCCGTCAGCGAGACGAGGAAGAGGACACGGGCGGTCGGGTCATCATCATCGACATGAACAGTCTCGGAGAGTCCTCGGCCTGACGCGCCGTACCCTCCGAGCGCCGGTTGTCTTCCGCCCTCTCCGGTCAGGGCGGGGCAGGCTCGTCTTCCGGAAATCGAACCACGCGTTCCCTCGCGCCACCGGCGGAGAGACCCACTGCGGGCGTCATGGGCCAGTCCGGCGGCACATCGCGCACTGCGAGCACCTGCTCGATCGAGGGCGGCGTGCGGATCTCCTCCGGGGTGGGAGGGGTCGGGACCGGGACGTCCCAGGCGCTGTCGCCGATGACCAGCGTCTCCGCGGTGCGGGAGGACGCGCCGGCGCCAACGGTGCGGTCGATGACGCGCACGGGGGCGGCGGCAGGCCGCTGGGGTGCGGACGCCGTGGCCGCACCCGGCTGCGCGGGCCGTGTCCGCGGCGTTTCGCCGCCGGGTGCGTACGCAGAGGCTTCGTCCACCGGCGCAGGCGCATCGCGCTGCGCGGCCGCTGGCGCGATCCGTTCCGCGACGACGCGGGGCTCTCCGGCCACGCTCGCCCGCAGCTCGAGAGCGCCGCCTTCGGTGCGGAGCCTGGCGGGGTCGACCGACCACTCGATCCCGGGGAGGCCCCCCTCCACGGTCCATCCCCGTGCCGGCTTCAGCTCCTCCATCACCCGCCGCACCTCGTCGAAGGGGAGGATGTGTTCGCCGGGCCTGGCGGCGACGAAGAGTCCCTCGACGGGGGGATCGAGGGCCGGTTCGAGGTCGTTCCCCGGTTCGCTGGCGCCGGAGTCGGTGTCGCTGTCGGTGTCGATTCGAGGCATGGGGGGCGTTCAGGGGGAACGTTCGCCGTCGTCGCTGGATGCGTGCTCGGGAAGCGGGCGGCCCAGCAGGAGGAAGAGGGCCATGGTGGCGCCGAGGAGCAGCGGCAGCGAGTAGAGCGGGGGCAGCCCCATGGCGACGCCTGTGTAGCCGATGAGGGCGGCGAGGGCCATGGCGGCGAGGGCGTAGGGGGCCTGGGTGCGCACGTGGTCGATGTGGTCGCAACCGGAGGCGATGGAGGAGAGCACGGTGGTGTCGCTGATGGGGGAGCAGTGGTCGCCGAAGATGGCGCCGTCGAGGACGGCGGCGATGGTCATGAAGAGGAGGAAGAGGGAGGGTCCGCTGTGGGCACCGAGGGCGAGGGCGAGGGGCACGACGACGGGGAGGAGGATGCCCATGGTGCCCCAGCTTGTGCCGGTGGCGAAGGCGGTGACGGCGGCGAGGGCGAAGGTGATGAGGGGCAGCCAGACGAGGGGGAGCTCACCGCCGGTGATGGCGATGAGCCATCCTGCGGTCTGGAGTTCGTCGCAGACGCCCTTGATGGCCCAGGCGAGCACGAGGATCACGATGGCGAGTCCCATCGTTCTGACGCCTCGGCCGAAGGCCGCGAGGGCGGCGGAGGGGGGGAGGCCATGCAGGACGGCGAGGGCCATGGCGGTCAGCAGTCCCCCGATCGAGGCGTGGAGGAGAACGACGGAGCTGTCCGCGGCTCCGAAGGTGAGTCTCCAGACGGCGGGGTCGAGGAGGGAGAAGGCGATGGCGGCGTCTTCGAGGGCTCCGCGTCCCTGAATGAGCATCCCGCCGATGACGAGGGTGAGGAGGACGGCGAGCGGGACGAGGGTGTTGCGCGCGGCGGGTTCGATCCCGGGGGCCGGCCCGGCATGCCTGTCATCGACGGGCGCGAGGGGTCGGGCGTCGGGTGCGGCGACGGCGCCGGTGCGCAGGGCGCGTTCCTCGGCGCGGCGCATGGGTCCGAAGTCGCGTCCGGAGAGGGAGGAGGTGAAGACGAAGAGAAGCGCGGTGAAGCAGTAGAAGCGAAAGGGGAGCGAGGCGACGAAGGCGGAGTAGCCGTCCATGTGGAGGGGGGGTCCGGCGACGAGGTCCTGAAGCAGGCCGACCTCGAAGGCGATCCAGGTGGAGACGAGGGCGAGTCCGGCGACGGGGGCGGCGGTGCTGTCCACGAGGAAGGCGAGCTTTTCCCGGGAGATTCGCATGCGGTCGGTGAGGGGCCGCATGGTGGTGCCGACGACGACGGAGTTGGCGTAGTCGTCGAAGAAGAAGAGGAGCCCCAGCAGCCCTGTGCTGGTGCGGGTGGAGCGTGCGGAGCGGGCACGGGCCTGGACGAAGGCGACGATGCCGGCGTGTCCGCCGGCGCGGGCCATGACGTGCACGGCGCCGACGAGGATGAGGGTGAAGGCGATGATCCGGAGGTTGAAGCCGTCGGTGACGTTGTCGAGGAGGAAAGTGGAGGTTCCGCTTCCGAGGGCGGCCACGGGGGAGGGTCCGAAGGCGAGGAAGCTCCCGAGGACGACGGCGAGGACGAGGGCGAGGACGAGCTGGCGGAAGGCGATGGCGGCGGCGACGGCGAGGACCGGGGGGAGAATGGAGGTCCACGCACCGGGGTCCACGCCTTCGACGGGGCGGGTCGGGAGCGCCCAGGCGATGAGGGCGAGCGCGCCGGTCACGCCGAGGAAGATCGCCCAGCGGCGGGGGGAGCGGAAAGGTTCGAGGGAGGGGATCATGGATGCGTCGCGTTGGCGGAGGCCCCGGACCGAGGACGGAGACACAGGCCGGGGCACGATCGGTGCAGCACGCTACCCGATCCGTTTCGTCGTGGCGAGCCGCGCCGTGAACGCTGCCTGCGATTGGGGGTGGCGCTGGGCGCGCCGGGGAAGGCGCCGTGTGCGGGCTCGTGAAGCGGACGGTGGACCGAGACCGGGCCCGCGGCATCCTCCCGGGCCGCTCGGCGGTCTTCGGGAGGCTGACCATCGAGGCCGGGGGGCCGAGCCGCTCATGGCGGGCGAGCGTTCAGCGGCCGCCGGATCCGTCGGTCGTCACGTCGATCACGTCCCCGTCGCGCAGGACTCTTGCAGGGGGTCGGGCTGCCGTGGGGGAGCGTCGGGCCTGGTCGCGCTCGTCGACCCGGTCGCCCTGCCCGGCCTCGTCCCGGGGTCGGGCGGAGGCATCGGTGACGTCGACCACAGCGCCGCCTCCGGGGAAGCCGCTGAATCCACCGGCTCCACCGGGGAAGCCACCGGGTGCACCGCCCATCTGCCAGACGGTGAAGCCGGGGCTGCCGCTGTGGAGGGTCTGCTGAACCCTGCGCTTCACGACGCGCCGAATGGGCGCCCGGCCGAGCGGGGTGAGCAGCGCGAAGCCGACGATGTCGGTGAGGATGCCGGGGGTGAGCAGGAGGGCGCCGGCGATCAGGACGGCGAGGCCGTCGAGGAGGGCGTCGGCGGGCATCTTCCCGGCGGCGACGTCCTCATTGAGGCGGCGCAGGCTGCTGCGCCACTCGCGTCGCGCGAGCCAGGCGCCGGCGATGCCGGTGACGACGATGAGGGCGAGGGTGATCCCGAAGCCGATCATGCGGCCGAGCTGGATCAGGAGCACCAGCTCGACGAGGGGCACGATGGTGAGGAGGAGGATCAGGCGCCCGAGCATGGCGGGGTCCGGGTGGGAGGCGAGAGCGAGCGTGGGTACAGCCCGGCGGGGCTGCCCGGGAAGAAAGGGACGGGGGGCCTCGCGTCAAGGGGCGACCGCCGGCGGGCCGGTGATGCGTGGCCGCGACGGGCGGTTCTCCCGGGACGGGGGCGCATGGGTTTCGGGTCGGGAGGCACTCAGCCCTCGGGAACATCAGCCCCATCGAGTTCGAACGCCGTCATCGGTATCGGGACGCGAACGCGGAAGGGTTGGCCACGACGTTGACCCGGGACCGGACCATGCCGTCGGCGACGCGCCGGTCGAAAGCAAATGAGTTCGAGCGCGACACCCAGCTCCTTGCCTCGTCGTACGCCCCGGCGCGCACCCGGCAGAGCTCCGTGATGGCACCGACAAGGACGCCGCGGACAGGAGCAACTGCTCGATTCGGCGACCGGCCAGCAGCCCGAAGCGTGCGGTCGATCGCTGTGGCTCGACGTGCAGGATCGGTCGGTCGCCAGTCACGTGCTGACCACGTTCGTGCCATGCGGGAGGGTACGGCACTTCTGGAGCCGGCAAGGGTGGTTGACAGCCCGTGCGTCCCCGCGGTAGGCTCTTCACCGAGGATTCGAACGTACCGGCCCTGCTTGTTTCAAGCACTCGCGTATTTTTCCTTTTTGGGTCCCACCGCCCTTTTCGGCACTCGAGTTCCTCGCTCCACAGCACCCATCGCGACAACACCGATTCCGAGCTTCTGGGAGAACCATGCGTTGCCGAATCCAGCTTCGATTCTTGCCATTCGTCTTGTTCCTCATGGCCATCCTGACCGTCTCCTGTTCGGACGACGGCGGAGATCCATCCGAACCGGGTTCCACCGAGACCGGAGAGCACACGGAGACGCCGTCGTCGGCCCCCCCGGGGACCATCGACGACACCTCGGACGGGCCTGCGGCCACCGATCCGCAGGGGCCTTCCTCTCAATCCAGTGATGTTCCTCCATCCCTCAACGCGTGTGGTGGGGAGGGGGATATCTTCTACCGCGGCGTCGCCGCCACTCCGCTCCAGCCGTGTGGCGTCTTCGACGAAGGGTTGCTCGTCTGCAATGGGGTGGCTTCCCTGCGGTGCGTGGGCGAGAGCCCAACGAACGCTTGTGGTGGCCAGGGTGTGCTGCCCTCTACCGTTGGGGATGCGTGCGGGCCGTGTGGCGAGGGAACGTGGGTCTGCGCGCCGGACGGTGACGGGGTGCGCTGCGTGGGCGACGCCCCGGTCAACGCCTGTGGCGGCTGCGGCACCATCGACGGGGCCCCGGGAGAGGTGTGCAGCGACGGTGGGAACGACGGGCTCTGGATCTGCGACGCACAGCGGGAGACGCAGTGTCTGGTGGGCGCCCTGAATGCGTGCGGGGGGACCTCGACGCTTCAGCACGACGGCGCGGACGCGCTGCCGGGCGAGCCGTGTTCGCTGGCGTGCGGCACCGGGGCCCTCCTTTGTGACGGCGCCGAGGCGCTCACGTGCGAGCCCACCGCCGACACCGAGCCGGAGAACGCCTGCGGCGGCTGTGGGCCGCTGCCCGGCGAACCCGGAGACGGCTGCGGATTCTGTGGCAACGGTGCGTGGGCCTGCCAGGCCGACGGCACGATGACGTGTGAGGGGGCCGACGCCCCGAACGCCTGTGGCGGCTGCGAGGCTGTGCAGGGCACCCCCGGTGAGGCCTGCGGCGAAGAGGCCCGCTGGCTCTGCGACGGGACGTCCCTGAGCTGCACCCCACGTTCGAGTGGCGCGCTCAATGCGTGCGGCGGGGTGCAGGCCCTGGATGCCACACCGGGCGAAGCCTGCGGCACCTGCGGCAAGGGCGTGGCGTTCTGTGCGTCCTTCGAGGCGACCGCCTGCAGCGTGCCGGACGCGGAGCAGGAAAACGCCTGCGGCGGCTGCGCCGCGCTGCCGGGCCGCGAGGGCGATGCGTGCGGCGACTGCGGTGACGGCACCCTGGCCTGTTCCGACGACGGGGAGGCGCTGACGTGCGAGGGCGCCGAGCAGGTGCGCAACGCCTGCGGCGGCTGCGGCGTGGCGCTCGACAACGAGCCCGGCACCGACTGCGGCACCTGCGGCACCTGGGAATGCGCCAGCAGCATGACCGTGCGCTGCCGCGGCGAGGCGGACCTGAACACCGATGCGGAGAACTGTGGCTTCTGCAACAACGCCTGCCTGGCAGGCGACAGCTGCGTGGACGGCGAGTGCGCTTTCATCAACGCCTGCGGCGGCGAGGCGGAGCTCGACGGCACCCCGGGCGAGGAGTGCGGGAGCTGCGGCACCTGGGCCTGTGACGGCGAAGAGGCCGTGGCATGCGAGGGCGACACCGACCTGCAGACCGACGGCGAGAACTGCGGCACCTGCGGCAATGTCTGCGAGGGCGAGAGCGGGTGCTTCGAGGGTTCGTGCGTGGCCGCCAACGCCTGCGGCGGTTTCTCCACGCTGCCCGCGGAGCGCGGCACCACCTGCGAGGAGTGCGGCACGTGGGTCTGTGACGGCGAGGACGACCTGCGCTGCGCGGGCGGCGCCGACCTGCAGACCGATCCCCTCAACTGCGGCGCCTGCGGCGACGGCTGCGTGGACGGCGAACTCTGCGAGGAAGGGGTGTGCGAGGTGGACCGCGTGGTGGAGGTGGGTGTGGGAAACGGATTCACGTGCGCGCTGCGGGAATCGGGCCGGGTCTTCTGTTGGGGATCGAGTTTCGGTGGCCGACTCGGAACTGGACTCACCGACGTGGAGAGTCTGTCCGTCGGCAATGGCCACTCATGTGCCATAACTCGGTTTGGCAGAGTGCTGTGTTGGGGGAGCAACGCATTCGGACAGCTCGGCAACGGAGATGTGGGTGGTCAAAGTGCGGACCCGGTTGAAGTAGAGGGGCTTTCCGGAGTGACCGCTGTATCGGCTGGCCTGGACCATACCTGCGCAATCTCGAATGGCGCGGTCTGGTGTTGGGGGAGCAATGCTGTTGGTCAACTTGGTGACGGTACGCAGGAGGATAGCCCTGTGCCCGTCATGGTACATTCGAACCTACCGTCCGGAGCTATAGCAGTCGCCGCTGGCGGCGACACGAACATCAACTCGAGACGACTGTCATGCGCATTGTCCTCGGGAGAAGTCTGGTGCTGGGGCGCTGGAGCTCTTGGAGACGGAGGGTCCGAGCAGTCTGACGTACCGGTGAGAGTCTCCGCGCTTCCTTCCGCGCGAGACGTGACTGTGGGTGTCGCATCGAGTGCGCTGCATGCTTGTGCCACAACAGTGGGTGGATCACTTTACTGTTGGGGCAACAACGAGCGAGGCCAGCTGGGCAATGGAGGCACCAGCTCCAGCACGTCTGCCGCTGCGACGATGCCATTTGGCCAAGTGCAGTCAGCCGCGGCCGGGGGCCGCCACACCTGCGCTCTTCGAAGCGACGGCCGGGTGTACTGCTGGGGGGATGGTGGCAACGGAGTCCTCGGCTTGGGCAGTCAAGAGCAGCACAACAGCCCGCAGCAGGTGCCTGGAATCGAGACCGCTGTATCCATCGCCACCGGCTTTCATACCTGTGCCGCGCTCGAGAGTGGTCAGGTCGCGTGTTGGGGGCGGAACGTATCTGGCGAACTGGGCGACGGACAGCTCGCGAGTGCGCGATGGAATCGCTGGCTCCCTGTCGTTAGCCCGTTTGTTCCGCCGGTTACCAGTGAGTACGGCCTTTGCTACACGGGCTTCGACAACTCGGGCAACGGGCTTGCGGATTGCGAGGATCCATCCTGTGCTGCCGATCTCGGCGATACCCTCGGAGAAGACCTTGTCAGTGGGCAACTGATTGGGTTGGAGGGAAACTACACACAAGGTTCCTGTAGCTCTGGCAATGCAGATGGCCCAGAACGAGTTTTCGGGTGGACGGCACCCAGCGATGGCACATACCGGTTCGCCGTAGAGTCGCCCAGTAGGGGGATCCACCTCTACGTTCGTGACGAGTCCTGCCTGGGAACAGAGCTCGGTTGTTTCGACGGAGCCGACCCCAGTCTCGAGCTGGAGCTGACCGAAGGTCAGCGCGTATACGTCTTCGTAGATACGTCCAGATTCCGTATCGAGTACTTCCAGATCCGCTACAGCCTCGGGATTACTGCGGTTGAATGACCACCGCAGGCACCAAGCCCCAGTTCCTCCCCGCACAACGGGCGGCATCTCATGCCGCCCTTACCCGCATGCCCCGATGCCGCGCTCCGCATGCCCGCACACCCCGATGCCGCGGAGCGCCCTACCCCGTGGCTATCGCAAAGTCGAACCCGGACCCTCGTTCGGACGAAGAATGACGTCGCGGTGTCCTGAAACCCGAACTTTGCGATGGCCCTCGCAGAACGGCGGCCGGGGCCCCTTTCCACTTTTGTGCCGGAGCGACCGGGGCTAGACGGGGTGGGTGCGCGGTCGGGTTGGTCGCGCGCCGTGATGCCGTTCCTTC
>REDH01000215.1 GCA_007693585.1 Deltaproteobacteria bacterium | reverse complement strand
CGAGGGCGAGCTCGGGTTCGTAGAGGTCGGTGAACTCGTCGATGTAGAGGAGGACGGTGCCGTGGGGGTCGTTGGGGGGGCGGGGTGTACGGCGGGCGAGCTGGTGGTGGGCGGAGCGGGGGGCGAAGGCGGGGAGCTGTCGGTCGGGGTGGACGTCGAGGGTGCGGCCGAGGAGCGCCTTGAGGGGTCCGGTGCGCTGCGCGAGGTTGGCGAGGGCGGCGCCGCCGGGGAGGGCGGTGGCGAGGCGGGCGAGGCGGGGGAGCTCGGCGACGGCGCGGGAGGAGAGGGGTGCGCCGTGGCGGTCCATCCAGCCCTGGGTGAACTCGGCCTTGAGGCGGGCCATGTCGACGGAGGCGGGGCAGTCGCTGCGGCAGCCCTTGCAGGAGATGCAGAGGTCGAGGGCGTCGCGGAGCTCGGTGGAGGTGTGGAGGGCGTCGGGGCCGAGCTGGATGGCGCGGCGAAAGAGGTTCGCGCGGCCGCGGGTGGACTCGCGCTCTTCGTGGGTGACCATGTAGGAGGGGCACATGGTGCCGCCGGCTTCGGCGTTTCGGCGGCAGACGCCGGCGCCGTTGCAGCGTTCGACCATGCGCTGGAAGCCGCCGGCGCTGGCGTAGGCGAAGTGGGTGTCGAGGGCGGGCTCGGCGTAGTCGGGGGGGTAGCGCCAGTCGTCCTGGAAGGGGGCGGGTCGGACGATGTTGCCGGGGTTGAGGAGGTGGTCGGGGTCGAAGGCGTCCTTGACGGCCTCGAGCAGCGGGATGACCTCGGGGCCCATGGCCTCGGCGAGGAAGGGGGAGCGAAGGCGTCCGTCGCCGTGTTCGCCGGAGAGGGAGCCGCGGAACTGGCGGACGAGGAGGGCGACGTCGCGGGCGATGTGCTCGGCGCGGTCGCGGTCGGCGGCGTCCTTGGGGTTGAGTTCGGGGCGGAGGTGGAGCTCGCCGACGGAGGCGTGGGCGTAGTAGACGCACTCGGCGCCGTGGTGGGCCATGATGCCGCGGAAGGCGTCGATGAAGTCGGGGAGGTCCTCGACGGCGACGGCGGTGTCCTCGACGAGGGTGATGGGCTTGACGTCGCCGGGGGCGCCCATGAGGACGCCGAGTCCGGCCTTGCGGAGGGCCCAGACGGAGGCGGTGCGTTCGGGGGGGATGACGGGGTGTGCGTAGCCGAGTCCGGCGGCCTGGAATTCGCGGACGAGGCGGTGTGCGCGGTCGTGGCATTCCTCGGCGGACTGTCCCTGGAACTCGATGACGAGGAGGGCGTCGGGGTCGCCCTGGATGAACCAGCGGTTGCGGTCCTGTTCGGCGTTGAGTCGGGAGAGCTCGAGGATGCGTCGGTCCATGAGCTCGACGGCGGCGGGCTGGTGGCGGACGGCTTCGACGGTGGCTTCGAGGGAGGCCTGCAGGGAGGTGAAGTGGGCGGCGACGAGGAGGGTGTGCCGGGGGGCGTCGACGAGGTTCAGGGTGGCCTCGGCGGTGAGGGCGAGGGTGCCTTCGGAGCCGCAGAGGAAGCGGGTGAGGTCGGCGGGCTGGTCGGTGCCGCCGAGGAAGGAGCCGAGGAGGTCGTCGAGGGCGTAGCCGGTGTTTCGGCGGCGGACGCGGGGGTCGGGGAAGTGGGTGCGGATGGTGTCGGCGTGTTCGGCGAGGAGGGCCTGGAGGGCGCGCATGGCGTGGCCGAGGCGGTTGTCGGCGCGGGCGTGTTCGTCCCAGGCGGCGCGGTCCATGGGGCGGAGGATGTGTCGGCTTCCGTCGGCGAGGAGGACGTCGAGGGCGCGGACGTGGTCGCGGGTGGTGCCGTGGAGGATGGAGTGGGAGCCGCAGGAGTTGTTGCCGATCATGCCGCCGATCATGCAGCGGTTGGCGGTGGAGGTGTCGGGGCCGAAGAAGAGTCCGCGGGGGGCGAGGTGTCGGTTGAGGTCGTCGAGGATGACGCCGGGCTGGACGCGGGCGGTGCGGGTGTGTTCGTCGACGTCGAGGATGGCCTTCATGTGTCGGCCGGTGTCGACGATGAGCCCGGGGCCGACGGTCTGTCCGGCGAGGGAGGTGCCGGCGGCGCGGGGGGTGATCGGGATGCGGGCCTGCGCGCAGGTGCGGACGATGGCTTCGAGGTCCTCGGCGTGCCGGGGGAAGGCGACGCCGAAGGGGAGGACCTCGTAGAGGGAGGCGTCGGTGGCGAAGAGGACGCGGTGGACGGGGTCGGTGCGCAGGTCGCCGTCGAGGCGCTGGCGGAGGTCGTCGAGGGCGTCTCGGGCGTCCGCAGGGAGCGGGGGGACGCCGAGGCGTTCGGTGGCGGGCGGGAGCGTTCGCATCGCGGCAGCTTGACAGGGGTTCGACGAATGCACTCTGGTGCGCCCGCGCGCTGGCATGGGCCCGGAGGGGCTAATGCGCCTGCGCGGGAATGTCGATGACGATGCGGCGCGTCACGCCCGGCCTCCGGGGTGTGGCGGCCGCGCTGCCCGAACCGAGCGAGGCCTCCATGGCGTCCCCCCGTCGCCTTCGGATCACCGAGATCTTCCACAGCATCCAGGGCGAGTCGACCCATGCGGGCCGGCCGTCGTATTTCGTGCGTCTGACGGGCTGCAACCTGCGGTGCGTCTGGTGCGACTCCGAGTACACGTTCCAGGGCGGGACGTGGATGGACTTCGACGAGATCTTCGCGCAGCTGGAGTCGTACCCGTCGTGCCCGCTGGTGGAGGTGACGGGCGGGGAGCCGATGCTTCAGGCGAGCGTCATCCCGTTCATGCAGGAGCTGCTGGACCGGGGGTACGAGGTGATGATCGAGACGGGGGGTTCGCTGGACCTGTCGGGGGTGCCCGACGGGGTGATGCGGATCATCGACCTGAAGGCGCCGGGGTCGGGGGAGGTGGAGCGCAACCTGTGGAGCAACCTCGACCTGCTGCGTGCGGGGGACGAGGTGAAGGCGGTGATCGCGGATCGGACGGACTACGAGTGGGCGCGGGACGTGGTGTCGCGCCATGATCTGGCGTCGCGGGTGCCGGTGCTGTTCTCGCCGGTGTTCGGCAGGCTGGAGCCCCGGGATCTGGCGGCGTGGATTCTGGAGGACGCTCTGCCGGTGCGGATGCAGCTGCAGATGCACAAGTTCATCTGGGAGCCGGACGCGCGGGGGGTGTAGCGTCGGGCGACGGGAGGGTGTGACGGGGGGCGAGGGCATGGACCTGCATCCCGGGTTGGGCTATGCGGGCGCCCGCGGCGTTCGCGACCGGCTGAACCCTGGGTGCCGGCGCGCGCGTCATTTCGCCCGACCTCCCCTGCCCCCTGATCCGAACCATGAGCGAGACACTCCCCGACATCCAGTCCCAACCCGACCACCGCGGGGTGCCGCTGCGCAAGGCGGGCATCAGCGGGCTGCGTTACCCCATGGTGGTCTGGGACCGCGAGGAGCAGCGCCAGCAGACCATCGGCACCTTCCGGATGACGGTGGAGCTGCCGCGGGAGTACCGCGGCACCCACATGAGCCGCTTCATCACGGCGCTGGAGAACCACCGGGGCGAGGTCTCGCTGGACACGGTGCCGGACCTGGTGGACGAGCTGCGCAACCGGCTGGATGCGGAGCGGGCCCACGTGCATGTGACGTTTCCGTACTTCATCCGGAAGAAGGCCCCGGTCAGCGGCCTGGGGTCGTCGCTGGGCGTGGACTGCTGGTTCGACGGGGATGCCGGGGAGCGAGATGCGGTCTTCACCCTCGGGGTGTCGGTGCCGGTGATGACCCTGTGCCCGTGTTCGAAGGAGATCAGCGCGTACGGTGCGCACTGCCAGCGCAGCGAGGTCCGGATGCAGATCCGGTTTCGGGAGCTGGTGTGGATCGAGGAGCTCGTGACGATCGCGGAGACGAGCGCGAGCGCGCCCATCTTCCCGCTGCTCAAGCGGGAGGACGAGAAGTGGGTGACGGAGCACAGCTACGACCACCCGGTCTTCGTGGAGGATCTGGCCCGGAACGTGGCGCTGCGGCTTCACCGGGACGTGCGGGTCACGTGGTTCGAGGTGGAGGTGGAGAACGAGGAGTCGATCCACGCGCACAACGCGTATGCGACGGTGAGCTCGGACGACATGAAGCCACGGGACTGAGCGGTCGCCGGGCGTGGCCGTGGTTCCGGTTCGCCTGGGGGTCTCGCCGGGTGCGCGGGCAGAACGACGCGAGGCGACGCGGTGGTGCGTCGCCTCGGGTGTACGGAGCGGGGGTGGGCCGTGCGGCCGGCTTCGCGCGGTTCAGCCGCGGTCGCCGACGGGCTTCCAGGAGAGGCTGGTCTCGCCGGTGTAGAGCGCCTTGGGGCGGTAGATGCGGTTGTCTTCCCACTGCTCGAGGATGTGGGCGGTCCAGCCGACGACGCGGGCGATGGCGAAGATGGGGGTGAAGTGTTCCGTGCCGATCCCGAGGAGCTCGTAGAGGGAGCCGGAGAAGAAGTCGACGTTGGGGTAGATCGGCTTGTTCTTCGCGCGCATCTCGCGGTCCATGGTGGACTCGACGACCTTGAGCTTCTCGTAGTTGTCGTTGGTGCCGCGCTTCTCGGCGATGGTCTTCAGGAAGCCTTCGAGGACGTAGGAGCGGGGGTCCTTGGCGCGGTAGACGCGGTGTCCCATGCCCATGACTTTCCGCTTCTGGGCGAGGCTGTCCATGACCCACTGTTCGGTGGCCTCGACGGAGGGGATGGTCTCGAGCTGGTCGAGGACGCGTTCGTTGGCGCCGCCGTGCAGGGGTCCGTAGAGGGCGCCGACGGCTGCGGAGACGGAGGCGTCGATGGGGGCTTCGGTGGCGGCGACGACGCGGGCGGTGAAGGTGGAGGCGTTGAAGGAGTGCTCCATGTGAAGGATGAGGCACACGTCGAAGATGTGGCCGGTCTCCTCGTCGGGCACGTCGCCGTCGAGCATGTAGAGGAAGTTCTGTCCGTGACCGAGGTCGGCGCGCGGGGCGATGACGTCCTTGCCTTCCTTGATTCGGGCCCAGGCGGCGACCCAGAGGGGGAACTTGGCGATGAGCTCGATGGAGCGGGCGACGTTGGCCTCGGAGTGTCCTGCGGGCACGGGCGAGAGGCTGCCGTGTGCGCCGGCGACGGTCTGCAGGGCGATCATCGGGTGGGTGTCGCGCGGGAGTGCCTGGAGCACGCCGACGAGCGCGTCATCGAGCACGCGGTACTTCAGCAGGGTCTCCTCGAAGGAGGCGAGCTGTGCAGCGGTGGGCAGTGCGCCGTAGAGGAGGAGGTAGGCGGACTCGGAGAAGTTCGAGTTCTCGGCGAGGTCCTGGATGGTGTACCCGCGGTAGCTCAGGAGCCCCTTGTCGCCGTCGATCTTGCAGATGGTGGATTCGGCGGCGATCACGCCGGCGAGGCCCTTGCTGTAGGTGGTCTCGGTCATCGAACTCTCCTCCCGCTGGTACGGAGCGTGGTGAGTGGGGGTCGGGCGTCCCGTTCGCCCCCGATGCGCCAACCGATCTCCGATCCGGGACCGGGCCGGTGCCGCCCGGGGCGGGCACGGCTCCGGAGGATCGGGCGCGCTGGAATGCCGAATGGGGTGGGGCCGCGCCGTCGCGAGGTCGGCTTGCCCCGTCTGGAATCGCCGCGGCTCCGGGTCAATGCCCGGGCCGCAAGAGGCATGCCAGCCCGACCGGAGGGGTCCGGTATCGTGAGACTGGCGGACGGCGTTCTATGACAGACGCCCCCGGGATGCAATCGTCCCGCGTCACGAATCAGCGATCCGTGCCCCCCATCCGGACGATGTTCCTCGCGGCCTCGTCCACGAGCTGTCGCCGCAACTGCTGCATGGGTGCCTGCTGTTCCTCCATCTCGCCGAGGACCGCGCTGATCCGGGAGAGCTCCTGCAGCATCCGTCCGTGGGCCACTTCCGTCTCGCGGCGCTGGCTCTCGGTGACCCGGCTGCCGTCGGCGAGGGCGAGCCGTTCGTCGGCGATCAGACGCAGCCGTTCCACCTCCAGCGAGGCGTCGCGACGCATGCGGTCGAGGGCATCGAGCCGTGCCGGCAGCACGTCACGCAGGTTGACGCGCAGGGTGTCCACCAGCAGCAGGCGATTCACGATGAAGTCGCGCGTTCGCTGGTCGACGCTCTCGAGGTACGCCTCCAGCACGACGAGCCGCTGGGGCGCGCATGGCTGCGCCCGGCCCACGGCCTCGCGTCCGGTCATCGGTCGCTGCTCCGATCCGGGACTTGCAGTCGCCACCTCGGGAAGCCGCTGCGGATCGGTACCGGGGAGGTGGGCGACCGGCGTCGTCAGGCAGGCCTCGAGCACATGCCGCGTCAGCGCGATATCGAAGCTCTCGGGGGTGAGCCCGTCGGGCAGATGCCCAAGGTTCCGGGCATCGAGGGTGGACGCCTCGAGCAGCTCGCGGGCCGTCACGAAGGCGACGGTCAGCTCGTTGTTGAGCAGGCTGGCCTCGTCCAGCGGGATCGTCAGGTCGGGCTGCTTTCCTCCACAACCCGCCTGCAGGAACGCCACCACGAGGGTCGCTGCCAGCAGGAGCACTCCGGTTCGGTATCCGCGCATCGCCCGTTCTCCATGTACTCGCCCCTCCCCGGTCCACGCCGCCATGCCATAGCGCCGACCGCGCTTCAACGCCAGAACGCGCGTTGTCCGTCCATTGTGCCTCCCCCCCCCACCCCACCACCATCCGCCCCTTGTTTCGGCTGCCCGCGTCGTCTACGGAGGCGACGGTGCGGCCCGCCGGGCAGCGGGGCCCCGACACGCGGGGACCCCATGCCTCCCGAGCCTTCCCCGCCCACCGCAGAGCAGGACGAACCACCGGCCCCACGGCCCCGACCTTCACCCCACCCGGGAGGGATCCTCATGAGCGCGCACGCCGGCGCAACCCGCCGCATCACCACCCACGCCCTGCGTCGCATGAAGGCCGCCGGCGAGAAGATCGCCATGGTCACCGCCTACGACGCCACCTTCGCCCGCCTCCTCGACGAGGCCGGCGCCCACGCCCTCCTCGTCGGCGACTCCCTCGGCAACGTCATCCAGGGCCACGACACCACCCTCCCGGTCACCGTCGACCACATCGCCTACCACACCGCCGCCGTCGCCCGCGGCGCGCGACGCGCGCACATCGTCGCCGACATGCCCTTCCTCTCGTGCAGCACCGGCGACGACGACGCCGTCCGCAATGCCGGACGACTGATGCGCGAGGGCGGCGCCCACGCCGTCAAGGTCGAGGGCGGACGCGAGATCGCCACCACCGTCGCCCGCATCGTCGCCGCCGGCATCCCCGTCATGGGGCACCTCGGGCTCACCCCCCAGTCCGTCCACCAGCTCGGCGGCTTCCGCGTCCAGGGCCGCGACGACGACGACGCCGCCCGCCTCCTCGAGGACGCCCGCATCCTCCAGGACGCCGGCGCCTACGCCCTCGTCCTCGAGATGGTCCCCCGCGACCTCGCCCGGCGCGTCACCGACGCCCTCGACATTCCCACCATCGGCATCGGCGCCGGACCCGACACCTCCGGCCAGGTCCTCGTCTGCTACGACCTCCTCGGCCTCAACGACGGCTTCCGCCCCAAGTTCCTCAAGACCTTCGCCGAGCTCGGCACCACCGTCCGCGACGCCACCGCCGGCTACATCCGCGAGGTCCAGGACGGCACCTTCCCCGACGACGACCACAGTTTCTCCTGAACCTCCGCGGACACCGTGCGCACCCTCCACACCCGTCACGACCTCCGCGAGGCCCTCGCCCCCCTGCGCCGGGAGGGCCGCTCCATCGGCCTCGTCCCCACCATGGGCTACCTCCACGCGGGGCACGTCCGCCTCATGGAGCGCGCCCGCACCGGGAACGACGTCGTGGTCGCCACCGTCTTCGTGAACCCCACGCAGTTCGCCGCCGGCGAGGACCTCGACACGTATCCGCGCGACGCCGAGGGCGACGCCCGACGCTGCCGCGAGGCCGGCGTCGACCTCCTGTGGATGCCCCCCGTCGACCAGGTCTACCGCGACGGGCATGCGACCACCGTCGCCGTCGGCGGGGTCGCGGACCACCTCTGCGGGCGCAGCCGGCCCACCCACTTCGCCGGCGTCGCCACCGTGGTGCTGAAGCTCCTGAACCTCGTCGGCCCGGACCGCGCCTACTTCGGCCAGAAGGATCGGCAGCAGCTCCAGGTCATCCGCGCGCTCGTCGCCGATCTCGACGTCCCCGTGTCCATCGTCGGCGTCCCCACCGTGCGCGAGGGGGACGGGCTCGCGCTCTCCTCCCGGAACGCATACCTGACCCCGAACGAGCGCCGCGAGGCCAGCGCCATCTCCCGCGCGCTGCGCGCCGCCGTCGACGCCTGGGCAGCGGGGGAGCGGGATCCCGGCGCGCTGCGCGATGGCCTCACCGCGCGTCTCGACGCCATCCCCGGCGCCCGCATCGACTACGCGGAGATCGTGCACCCCGAGCACATGAGCCCGCTCGGGAGCGCAGCGGACGCCGCCGCAGGAGCCCTCGCCGCGGTCGCCGTCCACCTGGGGCGCACCCGGCTGATCGACAACGTCCGTCTGGACGAGCCGGACACGCCGTTTCTGTCGGCGACCGGCTGACCGGGGCGACCCGTCCCGGCCGCCGAGCGGTGGCCAGCCCCCGGCAGCGCACTCCGGCCGGAGACCGGTTGACCGGGGCGACCCGTCCCGGCCGCCGAGCGGTGGCCAGCCCCCGGCCGCGCACTCCGGTCGGCGACCGCCGGATGGGCCGGTCCGTCCGCTTCCGCTTCCGCGCCGGGCGTCGCCGCGCGGTCCCCGTCCGGGCTCAGGGCCCTGCGTGGAGCAGGGAGCGGAAGCGGAGCGCGGGCTGCAGCGCC
>REDH01000016.1 GCA_007693585.1 Deltaproteobacteria bacterium | reverse complement strand
CCGTCCAGCGGCCCCCCCCAAACCCCGTCCACCCACCCATCCTCCCCCCCCCGACACACCCGGCCATCCGCCACATCCACTCCCTCCACCACGCGCCCCAACGACCACCGACGCGCATTCCCCGCCATGATCTCCACCTCCGGCAACTCCGGCATCCGCTCCTCCCTCGACTCGACCCCCCACCACCACCTTGCACACCGCCCCTCCCGTTGTGAACCTCTCCCCGACGGCGCCCGCGGCGCCCCCCGGCACCCCGCACGCCGCACACACCCGGCCCACGGACCGGCCCGAACGCACCCCAACCCGCAGAGCCATGCGCCCCCACATCCTCCTCGCCATCGCCACCCTCCTCCTGACCTCCGCACACGCCTCCGCCGAACCGCGAACACTCGAAGAGGAAATCGAGACCGCGCTCCAGCTCCTCCAGGACGGACAGCTCGACCAGGCCGAAGCCGCCCTCCGCGCCCTCGACGACACCACCGGAGACGTCCCCGCCATCGTCGCCGCACGCAGCGCCCTCGAAGCCGCACGCTCCCGCTGGAACGACGCCCTCCGCCTCGCCACCGAAGCCATCGATCTCAACGACGACACCCCCCTCGCCTGGGCCGTGCGCTGCCGCGCCGAGGTCGCCACCGGACGACACCAGAACGCCACCGCCTCCTGCCTGCGCGCCACCGAGCTCCGCCCCGAAGACCCCGAACCCGCAGGCGCCGCATGCGCAAACGCACTCGCCCTCTGGCGCTTCTCGTCGGCCGCACGCCTCTGCGAACGCGCCACCCGACTCCAGCCCCACAACCCACGACACCACTGGCGGCTCGGCATCTCCCTCGCCCGACGCGGTGACCACGCAGGCGCACGCACCGCGTGCGACACCGCCGTCAGCCTCGACGCTCGCGACCCCATGGGCCACTACTGCCAGGGAACCGCCGCTCTCGAACGAAACGACCCCGCCGCCGCTCTCGAACCCTGCCGGCGCGCCGTCGACACCCAGGACGACCACGCACTCGCACACTACTGCCTCGGCATGGCCCTCCTCGGCACCGGAAACCCCGACGACGCCCGACGACACTGCGATCGCACCACCACACTCGCCCCCGATGAAGCCCTCGGCCACTACTGCATCGGACGAATCGCACGCCACGAACAACGCTGGGACGACGCCACACGGGCCCTCCAGCACGCCCTCGCCCTCAACGACGCCCTCCACGAAGCACGCGGATCCCTCGGCGATGTCCACACCCGCGCCGGCCGACACGGCGAAGGCGAGACCATCCTCCGAGAACTCGTCGAACGCGAAGGCACCCCCGACCGCATCGCACAGCTCGCCCACAACCTCCTCCTCCAGAGACGACACGCCGAAGCCATCCCCCTGTGGGAGCAGGCCCTCCAGCAAAACCCCTCCGAAGCCGGCTGGCACAACAACCTCGCCCACGCACACCTCGGCGCCGGAAACACCACCGAGTACATCGCCAGCCTGCGTCGCGCCGTCGAACACGCCGAAGAGGACCCCCGGATGCACCAGAACCTCATCCTCGGTCTCCTCCGCGCACGCCTCGTCGACGACGCCCTCGACGCCGCCAACAACGCCGCCGCCCTCCACCCCAGACATCCCCTCACCAGCACCGCACGATGCCAGACCCTCGTCCGCACGCAGAACTGGGACGACGCCATCGCCGAGTGCAGCCTCGCCGCCTCCCTCCAGCCCGCCCACCCCGATCCGCCGCGCTACCTCGGCATCGCCCAGCTCCAGCGCGGCGACAACGCCGCCGCCACCCTCACCCTCCAGGCCGCCATCCACAACGGCGCCGACGACCCCCACACCTGGATGAACCTCGGCAACGCACTCCTCCGACAGGACCGCCACGACGACGCCATCCCCGCCCTGCAGAACGCCACCACCCGCCCCAACCCACCCGCCGTCGCCCACTACATGCTCGGCTCCGCTCTCGAAGCCACCGGCGACCGCCGAGCCGCCCGAGCCGCCTACTGCGCTGCCCGCGACGCCAGCCCCGACGACGAGCGCTTCCAACAGGCATGCGACCGCAGCCGCTGACACACTCCGCCCCAACGACCCGACACCCCACCGCAGGGTCACCGATCGAGCCCACTGCAGATCGGAGCCGTACGGCAACGAAAGACACTCATGGCGACTGAACGCCACTCAATGCGTTCGGCACATCCTTGCGACAGCAGCCGCGGACACACTCCGCCCCAACGATCCGACACCCCCCACCGCAGGGTCACCGATCAAGCCCACTGCAGATCGGAGCCGTACGGCAACGAAAGACACTCATGACAACTGAACGCTACTCAATGCGTTCGACGAATCCTTGCGACAGCAGCCGCGGACACACTCCGCCCCAACGGCCCGACACCCCCACCGCAGGGTCACCGATCGAGCCCACAGCAGATCGGAGCCGCACGGCCACGAAAGCCACTCATGACAACTGAACGCAACTTACTGCGTTCGGAGAGCCTCTATCGCCCTGCCTTGTCGCCTCACCGCCAGGTGGCTGGCCCTCCGGGCAGGTCACACCCGAGCCGCGTCCGCGGGAGCGACCCGCCGAAGTCTGCCAGGGCGACTTGGGTTCACTTTCCACAACCCCCTCAGGCTCCGGATCTCATCGGCGCCGCGATGAGACATGCCGCTCCCGGCAATCCTCAAACTAGCACTTTAGACAACTCATGACTCTTTACGTCATTCCAGGACGCGCCTATGTCGCGACGCCCCGCGTGGCGAGGGTGCGGGTCACGAAGAGGTCGAAGAGCCGCTCGATCTCGTCCTGTACGGCTGGCCCTTCGAGCACGCCGAGCACGCGTGCCACGGCCTCGGCGGTCGCCATCCCCTCGTCGGTCGTCTCATCCCGCAGCCGGTAGCGGGTGGCGGCCCCTGGCGGCGGCACGATCGCCTCCGCCTGCACGAGCGCCTCCTCGCGGCGCACGACCCGACGCGCCTGACTCCAGTTCCCGTCCGGGACCACGAGCGTGACCGGACGCGGGTCCGACGCCATCACTTCCGGGGTGAGCACCACCGCATCTTCCCTCGGGAAAAGCAGCAGCACACGTCGGGTCGGGTCCCGGAGCTCCGCGAGGTCCAGTGGTTCCCCGGGCAGTCCGCGCAGCACATGGGTCGCGTTCTCCAGGGCGTGCAGCGCGATTCGGCCGGTGTTCGTGTTCTTCTTCCACTCCCGCTGGTGCAGGAGCAGCAGCAGGCGCGTGTTCGTCGCCATCGGCCGGAACGCGTCGCACATGCAGCGCTCCACGTGCAGGCGGCATTGCGGGCAGCGCGGGTGGGACTTGCTTCGACGACCCATGGCTCACTCCTCCAGGCCGGCGCGCGCGGCCCGGAGCCGCGGCGTCGTCAATCCGCCGGCGCGCCGGCTTCCGGCAACACCGGGGCGGGCGCGCCGGCCTCCATCAGCGCGCCGTACTCGCGCACGAGCCGTCTCGTTCGGCGTGCGACCCGCCGGCGCAGGTCCTTTCGGCATCGCCGCAGCGCACGCCGGTGTTCCGCCGGCAACGCATCCACCCGCTCGAGGAGGATCAGGAGATCGGTCACCCCGCCGAGGCGCTTCGCGAGGCGCGCCCAGGCGCGGGAGGCACGCGGCCGGACCAGACCAACCTCCGCGAGCCACTCGAGCGAATGGCGAACCTCCTTCACCCTCTTGCGCCAGTCGTGGATGTCCGGGTCGAGCCCGTCCCGGCCGGTGCGACGCCACGCGCGTCGGGCCTTCTGGGCGCGCTGTTCCAGCGCCAGCGCGATCCCGTTCAGGGGCACGCCCTGTCCGCAGAGCGCTTCCAGCGCCGCGAGGGTCGCCGCGGCGTCCGCCGCAGCGCACGCGAGCACAGGGGCGGCGGAATCCGCGTTCTCTCCGTCCACAGCATGGGATGTGCCGGGAACGGCACCGACGACCGCGAATGTCCTTCGGAGGACCCGGCGATTCGACTTGCCGATCCCCGTCGACCGCAGGAGCGCCCGGAGCACGTCGCCATCCCGCAGCGCGTTGGTGGCCCGGAAGGCCCCCCGCAGCTCGGCCTCCGCTGCCGCGAGGGGCTCCGCCTCCACCGAGCCGCGCAGGAGGCGCACGACGCTCCGCAGGCGACGGAGTTCCTTGCGGAACTCGTGCACCGAGCGCTCGGGACGCTCGGCGGCCTCGGCGGCCAGCGCCCGCAGACGCTCGCGCCCCGTCGCCAACCGCAACATCAGGGCCGACCCGAGGTTGTCGGGGCCGTCGGCGGGCCCATCGGCGGGCATTGTCATGGGGACTCCGGCGTCAGGGGGATTCACGTCGCGCCTGCCGAGCAGGGGCTGCGCGGGGCCGTCGCACCGGGAGGAGGCGCGGGGACAGGGGGCGCACGCACAAGCACCACGACACCCGCAGCGCTCGCCCGCGCGCTCCAGTGGGGCTGCTCGCCACCGGCCGTCAAGGGGGGACCACACCCCGGGGGCGGCTCGGCCGCCCGGCGGCCGCGGGCCCCCTTGCCCCTGCAGGGCTGCTGTGCTGCACTCCGGAACGATGCCACGCGGAGGCGACCGATGGACCTCATGACAATCCTCGCTGCGGCCGGGCTCGGCGGGGCCGCCGGACAGCGCGCCCTGCTCCCCGCCCTGCTGCTCGGCCTCTTCCACCACACGCCGTGGTTTGCCCTCGGGGAGTCGTGGACATGGCTCGCCTCGCCCGCCGTGCTCGTGGTCCTCGCCCTCCTCGCCGTGGCAGAGGAGGTTGCGGGGCGCTCGGAAACCGTGGGACCCCTCGCCGACACCGCCGCCCGCGTTCCCCGGTGGATCGCCGGGTTCGCCGTGGCCGCCGTCGGAACCGGCGCCCTCGACGCCGATCTCGCCGCCCTTCTCGCCTCCGGACTCATCGGTGTGAGCGCCGCGGTCGGCGCCGAACAGGCCCACTCCCGCGGACGTGCCGAGACGCGCGCGCTCGCCGAAGGTGGCGTCGAGTTCCCCGACCGTACCCTCGCCCGCATCGAGGTCCTCGCCGTCGCGGGACTCACCGCTTCCGCCCTGCTCTTTCCCGCCCTGATCCTCGTCGTCGCCGTCGGCGCGCTTGCCGCCGGCCGGGGGGTGGTCCTCCTGGGACGCCGTCTGCGCCACGCCGCAATCCGCGTCGGCGGCCTCTCCGGCGTCGACGAGACCGAACCGGAGCGCCCTCCCGCTTCCGACCGCGACCGCAACCGCGACCGCGACCCAGACCACGACCGCGACCCAGACAACGACCGCGACGGGACGGCACCATGAGCGACCCCAGTGCAACCGGGACGGCGGGAAGCGCCGTCCCGCGCCCGACCGGCCCCACTGGGGGTGCCGCGAACGCTGGCGAGGCAGGCGGCGGGAACGGTGACCCCGAAGGTCCCGCCAGCGGCTCCGGCGCGCGGGAGAACGCGGGAAGCCGATCGAGCCACCGGACGGGACCGACGGGCGGTCGACCGAGCGGGAGCGATGGCGCCGGGAGCACGATCCTCCACGTGCAACGGAACACGCGCCGAGTGCTCTGGCGTGCGCTCGCCGCAGCCGTCGGATCGGCGCTTCTGGTGTCCGCCCTGGCGGTCGTGGGCGTCGGCGCCCTGCTCGGCCTCGCGGTGGTCGTCGTGCTGCCCGCGTTCGTGGGACTCCTGCTGCGCATCGGCGTGGTGGGCGTCGCCCTGCGTGCCACCCGGAGCCCCCTGCGCAAGCTGCTGCTGCGCTGGGTCCCGCGCAGCATGTTCATCGTGTCCCTCTGGGGCTTCGCGCAGGCGCCCGTGCCCCTGTGGAACGCCGTCGCCCTTCCCGTGACCACCGCCATGCTCGTGCTGGCCGTTGGGCACTACTGCCGCTGGCAACTCGAGCGCGAGGCGAAGGGCATTCCCGTTCACCGACGCGAGCGCTGGCTGCTCATCACCGTCGTGGCCCTCGCCCTCGCCCTCGCCGGACTGCTCGTCCTCACCGCGGTCTTCATCGGCTGGAGCATCCACCACGCCCTCGGCGCGCTCTTCCCGGACTAGGGTGGGTCAGGGGAAGTTGGGGGGCACGGCAGGTCGCTTGACCCGTCGTCGCTCCCTTCGCATCTCCATCCCTGCACGGGGGCCGCGACATGCCGTCGCCCCGTCGCCCCGTCGCCCGGCCCCCCCTCCCGGGTTCCTCCAGGACCTCCACCCGAACCCCCGATCTCCCCAGCAACAGGACGGGAACCGTTTCATTATGGAAACACTTATGGAAGTATCGATGATCCATGACACAGACAGCACGGTCTTCCTCGGGAACCTGACCGAGGTCCCATTCGCATCGCTCTCGGGCTCTCATATGGAACCACTTATGGAAGTCAGCCCCCCCCGCAAACCGAACGGCACGGTCGCCCTCGGGAGCCCGGCCGAGGTTCCGTCCGCCTCGCTCTCGGGTTCGCATTGAGCGGCGCCGATGGAGAGCGACGGTCGCTGCCGATCGACGCCTTGCTTCCGGAGGCGATGGCGGCGCTCGAGAGGAGCGGCTCCCTGGTGATCGAGGCGCCTCCCGGGGCGGGAAAGACGACCCGGGTGCCTCCGGCCCTGCTCGAGTCGGGCGTGGCGGGCGACGGGCGAATTCTCGTGCTCGAGCCGCGCCGGGTGGCGGCGCGCGCGGCGGCTCGGCGGATGGCCGAGGAGCGCGGTGAGGCGGTTGGGAACACGGTGGGGTACCATGTGCGCTTCGACCGCGTCGCGGGACCGAACACGCGCATTCTGGTCATCACGGAGGGGCTGCTGCTCCGGATGCTCCAGGACGACCCGTTCCTCGAAGGGGTGACGGCGGTCGTGGTCGACGAGTTTCACGAGCGCAGCCTTCATGCGGACCTGGCGCTTGCGCTCTGCCGTCGCGTGCAGGAGGAGGTGCGGCCGGACCTTCGGCTGGTGGTGATGTCCGCGACCCTGGACGCAGAGCCGGTCGCGAGATTCCTCGGGGACTGTCCGCGGGTGCGGAGCGAGGGGCGGACGTTCCCGGTGGATGTGGTCCATCTGCCCGGACGCGAGGGATTGTCGCTGGAGGGGCATGTTGTCCGGGCGGTCCGCGAGGTCATCCGGTCGGAGGAGGGGGACGTGCTGGTGTTTCTGCCCGGGGTGGGCGAGATCCGCCGGACGATGGATGCGCTGGGGCCGCTCGCGCAGGAGACAGGGCTCGATGTGCTGCCGCTGTACGGTGACCTCTCGCCCGAGGATCAGGACCGCGCCATACGGCCGGGGAGGCGGCGACGGGTGGTGGTGTCGACCAATGTCGCGGAGACCTCCGTGACCATCGACGGTGTGCGAACCGTCGTCGACAGCGGGCTGCAGCGACGGAGCGAGTTCGACCAGTCCGTGGGGTTCGACCGGCTGGTGCTCCGGCGGATCTCGCGCGCGTCGGCGACCCAGCGGGCCGGGCGCGCCGGACGAACGGCGCCCGGTCGGTGCGTGCGGCTGTGGAGCGAGGGCGAGACCGCGTCGATGGAGGCGTACGAGCCGCCGGAGATCGGACGGATGGACCTCGCCGGACCGGTGCTCCAGCTTCTGTGCTGGGGAGAGCGGGACGTCCACGCCTTCCCGTTCTTCGAGTCCCCCGGAGCGGCTGCCATCGACGACGCCCTGGAGCGGCTGCGCCTCCTCGGTGCGCTCAACGAGGGCGGCGTGTCCGCGCTCGGTCAGGCCATGGCCCGGCTGCCCACGGGGCCCAGGCTCGCGCGGCTGCTGGTGGAGGGAAAGGCGCTGGGCATCCCGGGCATGGCGGCCACGGCCGCGGCGATCGTCGAGGAGCGGGACGTGTTCGCGCGGGGCGAGAATGAGCCGAACCGGCCGTCCGGCTCGGATGTCCTGGACCGGCTCGAGGCCCTCGAGTCCGGGAGTGAGCGCCACGCCGGCCGCTCCCTGCTCCGCGGCGCGCGGGGGCGAATTCGACGGGTGGCGCGCCAGCTCGAGCGCGCGCTGGATCGGGTCCCTCTTCCACCGGCGCTCGCTGCGGGCACGGACGACGCACCCCGGGACAGGCTTCGGCGCGCGCTCCTGGCCGCGTGGCCCGATCGGGTGACCCTGGCGCGGGAGGAAGAGTCGCGACGCGGGGTCATGGTGGGGCGCCGGGGCGTTCGGCTGTCGGCGCGGAGCGCCCTGGCCCCGGACGAGCGCCTGTGGCTGAGCATCGAGCTGGGTGCGGGACAGCGCGGGCGCCACAGCGACACCCTCGTCCACGTCGCGAGCGCGGTGGAGCGCGAGTGGCTGCCCGCGGAAGCGATGCGTACCGGGACCGAGGTCGAGTTCGACCCGGAGCGGGAGCAGGTCATGGCGTTCGAACGGACGTGCTGGCACGACCTGGTGCTGGAGGAGCGGGTGGTGCCGCTCGAGGATCCGCTGCGGACGGCGGAGGTCCTCGCCGAGGCGGTTCGCGCACGCCCCGCGGAAGCGCTGGCCCTCGAGCGACCGGAGGTGGCGGCCCTGCGGGCGCGCATCGCGTGGGTCGGGCGACTGATGCCCGAGCTGAACATGCCGGCCATGGACGAGGACGCCGTGGCCGAGCAGGCCGAGAAGCTGTGCTGGGGCCGCCGGAGCCTTGCGGAGTTGCGCCGCATCCCCGCCGGCGAGCTCGAGGGCGCCTGGCTCGACCACCGGCAACGGGAAGCCCTGCAGCGGGAGGCGCCGACGCACCTCGCCGTGCCGAGCGGCCGGCGCGTGCCGCTGCAGTGGCGAGAGGATGGCCCACCGGTGCTCGCCGCCCGCATCCAGGAGTTCTTCGGGTGGCGCGACACGCCCCGGGTGATCGGCGGACGCGTCGGCGTGCTGTTGCACCTGCTCGCGCCCAACGGCCGGCCCCAGCAGGTTACCGAAGACCTCGAGAGCTTCTGGACGAACACCTACCCGGAGGTGCGACGCGAGCTCAGGGCACGGTACGCAAAGCACTTCTGGCCCGAGGACCCCTGGAACGCGCCGCCCACGTCCCGGACAAGGAAGCGGATGGGGGGTGGATGAGACGTGCTGCGTCCGGCGCGGGATGCGGGCAGGTCCGGCTGCCCGTCCTGGAGAACCTCGTCAGCGCCTCTTGTCAGCGAATCTCGTCACCGGGCCTTGTCACCGGGCCTTGTCATCGGGCCTTGTCATCGGGCCTGCGCAGCGACCTCGGCGGCCTTGCGCGCGGCGGCATCCGCGTCGCCGAGGTAGCGCCGCTCGGTGACGTCGAAGCGGTCATCGAAGCGGTACAGCAGGGGAACGCCGGTGGGGATGTTGAGCGCGGCGATGTCCTCGTCGGAGATGCCGTCGAGGTGCTTCACGAGAGCGCGGAGGCTGTTGCCGTGCGCGACGACGAGGACGGTCTCGCCCCGCATCAGTTCGGGGACGATGGCGTCGTGCCAGTAAGGCAGGGTTCGGACGACCACATCCCGAAGGCACTCGCTGGCGGGCAGCACGTCGTCGGGAAGGGTGCGATAGCGCTCGTCCTGGCGGGGATGGAACGGGTTGTCCGGCTCGCACGCCGGGGGCGGCACATCATAGGATCGTCGCCACTGGAAGACCTGCTGCTCACCGTGGCGAGCGGTGGTCTCCTTCTTGTTGAGCCCCTGCAGGGCGCCGTAGTGCCGCTCGTTGAGCCTCCAGTGTCGGCGGACCGGGATCCACAGGCGCTCCATGGCGTGCAGGGCGAGGTGATGGGTGAGGATGGCCCGCTGGAGGAGCGAGGTGTGGCTCGTGGTGGGCAGGATGCCGTCCGCGGCCATGAGGCGGCCGGCCTCGGCGGCCTCGCTGGTGCCCTGCTCGGTGAGCGGGACGTCATGCCAGCCGGTGAAGCGGTTCTCCAGGTTCCACGTGCTCTGGCCGTGACGCAGGAGGATGAGGGTACTGGCCATGGAGACTCCATGCGGAAGGCGCCGTCCCGGATCGGGTGAAGCGCGTGGTGTCGAGGCGAGGGGCCGTTGCCGGATCGCGGGATCAGGGGCACCAGGACGCGTGATAGTCCTCGTCCTCCAGCTCGCGTGCCTGTCGAGTGACATGGAGGGGAGCGAAGGTGTCCATCATGACCGCCAGCTCGTCGGTGCGCCGATGGCCGATCGAGGCCTCGTAGGCCCCGGGGTGGGGGCCGTGCATGACCCCTGCGGGGTGAAAGGACACGGAGCCGCTGGAGATCCCGCGCCGGGAGACGAAGTTGCCCTCGGAGTAGAAGAGGATCTCGTCGCAGTGCACCGCTTCGTGCGGGTAGGGGCAGGGGATCGCTTCCTCGTGGAAGTCGACGACCCGCGGCACGAAGGAACAGACGATGCCGCCCTTGAACGCGAAGGTGCCGTGCCAGTCCGGGGGAAGATGGACCAGGCCTGCGCGGGGCTGGAAGTTCAGGATGGGGAACAGGAACGGGTACGCCGCCCCGTCCCAGCCGACCACGTCGAGTGGGGTGTGGGCGAAGTCGAACTCGGTGAATCGATCCTCGCGCTTCATGACGACGGTGCGCAGCCCTTCGTCGAGATAACCGCGGAAGGTGGGCCGGGTGAAGTCGCGGTGACAGTACGGAGCGTCCATCCGAAGCTGCCCCACGGGGGTTCGCCACTGCTTCGGAACGAAGAGCTCGTTCCGAATCTCGAAGTGCAACCAGTACTGCTCCGTGTCCTCCGGCAGGACGAACCGGTGCTTCAGCGCTCGCGGCACGTAGATGTAGTCCTTCTCGGTGAACTCGAGGTCCCCGAGCACGCTCCGCAATGTCCCGCCGCCCTTCTGAACGAAGTACAGATCGTCTCCGTCCCCGTTGGCGAAATAGACGGGATCGCTGGCACCGGGTCGCAGGATGGTGACCACGATGTCGTTGTTGAAGACGATGGGGGTGCGCGCCTCGATCGGCGCGCGGTCGGTCTGCGGGAGCTCGAAGCTCTTGAAGTGCCTCCGCAGCAGGGGACGCTCGGTCTCGTCGGGGGCCCGCTCGGCCCGGGACCATCCGTACCGCTCGCTGAGCCTCCAGGCCGTGTGGCGGTGTGGCTCGTGCCGGTGGTACATCAGCGTGTACGGACCATCGAACCCGTTGCGGGTGTGCGCCTCCTCGTGAAGAAGCGCGCCGTCCTCGTCCCGGGCCACGATGTGGTGCTTGGCGGGGATGCGCCCCGCGGCCATGCGGTCGAGCATTATCCGTTCCCCTTCTGCGCCCGCTCGATGGACTCGAAGAGCGCGCGGAAGTTGCCGCCGCCGAAGCCGCGATCCCCCTTCCGCTGGATGATCTCCAGGAAGAACGGGCCACCGTTGGGGTTGTCGTAGAGGGTCGCGAAGTCCCGACAGAAGATCTGCAGCATGTACTTCCCGGGCCCCTCACCATCGACCAGGATCTCGCGGGCGCGCAGGTCGTCCATGTTCTCCTCGATCTCGATGCCCTGCTCCTCGAGGCGGGCCGGGAGCATGTCGTAGTAGGTCCCCGGGGTGGGCATGAAGTCGATGCCCGCCTCGCGCATGGCGGAGACCGTGCCGACGATGTCCCGGATGGTCAGCGCCGTGTGCTGCACCCCCGGGCCATGGTTGTCCTCGACGAACTTGTAGATCTGGGAGTCCTCGAAGAACGGACGGAGGGGCTCGTTGTTCGCGAACTTCACGCCGCTCTTCGGATCCCACACCACCGTCGACCGAAGGCCCGAACCGCTGTCCTTGCCCTCGGCGATGTCGTCCGTGTGGAACTGGATGCCCCAGTACTCCTCGAGACCGAGGACGTCCTTGGCCCAGCCGATGAACGGCGCCAGCGTCATGAAGTTGCTCGTGACGTGGTCGATGTCCTCGAACCCGAACCGGTTGTTGCCGCCACGCGGCTCCGCGAACAGTGGGATCCCCGGCAGCAGGGGACGATAGCCGTCGCGCTGCACGAACGTGAAGAGCGCGTCTCCGAACGCCGTCGCAATGCTGAACCACGCCAGACTGCCACCCTCTCCCTCGGTGCGCTGCACGTCGCTCGTCGGCGTTCCCCCCCGGGACTCGAGCACCGAGAACGTCCGGTCGATGTCCTCCACCTCGAACACCAGCTCCGCCACCCCATCGGGATGACGCGCCAGATAGCGACCCGACGCCGAGTCCGGACGGGTCGGTGCGGAGTACAGGTACGTGGCGTTGCCCGCACGGTACGCCTCGCTGCGCTGGCCGACTCGCTCGGCATAGTCCGCCGAGGACTCGCCGATGAACGCGAAGTCCAGCTTGTCCACCCAGAACGTGCGGCCACGCTGCAGGTCGTTGACGAAGAAGTGTACGGTCTCCAGACGGCGAATGCCCAGCTCTTCCGATCGTGCCATGTCGTTGCTCTCCTCGCGATATCAGGGGGTGCCGGCGCCGCCCGCGGGCGCCGGACGAAAGGACTCCACCACGGGGAACAGGCTCCTCGAAGCCTCGTAGTCCCCCGCAAACAGCTCGAGATGCTCCTGCTGCAGGAACGCGGCATGATCCGACTGGTAGCGCTCCAGCGCCGCCTCGTCGGACAACCGATACATCATCCGGTACGCGCGGTGCGTCGACGTGTCCTCCTCCGGCCGCAGAAGCATCCAGGCCTCGAGAAAACAACCGGTCCCGATGACGTCAGGGACGTGCTTCGACCGCATCCATCCCTCCCACTCCTCGGCACGCTGCCGCGTGACCCGAATGTCCACCACATAGAACATCGTCTTCCCCGGAACCTGGACTGCCCTGCGCCCGTCGGGACAGACGCTGCCCCACGAACGCCGGTGGAGATAACCCGTGCCCCCCCCATGCGCAACGGGGGCGACCCGCGATGATCCGCCGCACTGCGGCGATCCCGACATGGACCCCACTCCCGACCCCTCTCTGGGGATGGCTGTGGACGAACAATCGCAAGCCCCTACCAATCCAGCACAAACATCGTTGCGCGCCGCGTCGGGAACACCCCCTTGTCGCATTGCCGTCAACCCGTACACTGATCCATGGTGCCCCCACCGCCACAACTCGAACCCGGAGCCCGGCCATGCGCCAGCGCGCCCATCATCTCGCGAAGGAACTCGGTGTCTCCCTCAAGGACCTCGTGCGCCTCGCCGACGAGCAGCTCAACTTCCAGATCAACAGCCACGCCGTCCTGCTGCACGAATCGCAGGTCCAGCAGCTACGGGCCCTCTTCGACGACGACAGCGACGGCTGACCCGCCCCTCAACCCGACGAAGTCGATCGGCCGGACTCGGCCACATCGATGATCCGCTGGACGATCGCGCCCACGTCCCCATCCTTCGGCGTGAAGATCGCCGCAATGCCGAGTGCACGCAGGGCCGCCTCATCACCGGCCGGGATGATTCCACCCATCAGCACCGGAATGTCCTGTGCTCCCCGTGACGCCAGCTCGCGCTGCACCTCCGCCGCCAGGTGAAGGTGCGCTCCGGAGAGACTGGAAATCCCGATGACGTCCGCGTCCTCCTGAATCGCCGCCGCCGCGATCGCCGCCGGAGTCTGCTGCAGGCCGCTGTAGATGACCTCCATGCCCGACTCGCGACAGGCATAGGCCAGCAGCTTGACCGCATTCACGTGACCGTCCAGGCCACTCTTCGCCAGAAAGAATCGGATGCGACGCGGCGCCTTCGGCACATCCAGCGAACGCGCACCCTGCACATCGCTGCCCAGCGGGGCCTGGAAGCGCCCGCCGAAGGCGTCTTCCAGTGTCTTCGTCCACTCGCCGGTCGTCCCACCCGCCTCCGCCAGCGCAATCGACGCCGCCATGATGCCCCCGTCCGATCGCGCCGCGCGCAGCAGCGCCTCCCTCGCCTCCGATACGGCCACCGCATCCCGATCCGCCCGCCAGCGGCGCAGACCCTCGAGCTGCCGAGCCACCGCCTCCTCGCGGCCTCCTCCCTCCTCCGAAACCGCCGAGGGGCGCGCCACCCCGACCGGATCCACGAACGCGTTCACCCCGACGCGAATCTCCTCGCCCGACGTCAGCCGCCCCTGCGCCTCCACCAGCCCGGCCGTCAGCCGCTCGCTGATCCAGCGCATGGACTGCTCGAAACCCAGCTCGCGCATCCGCTGAACGATGCCCCGCGCCTCCTGCATCACCCGGGACGTCTCCCCCTCGACCACGTGGCTGCCCTCGAAGATGTCTCCCCACTTCGCGATGCCAGTCTCGTGCATCAGCACCTGCTGCGTCCGCAGCGCCAGTGTCTGCTCCCCCTGGTCGGGCAACGACAGCGCCTCGCGAAACCCGGGAAGCTGGAGCGCGCGTACCCGCGCGCTCGCCGACAGCGTCACCGGAAGCGCCTCGTACGCGATCCGGACGATGTTCACCTCCGGCTGCTGCTCGGTCAGCGTCAGCGAACGCACCTGGCACCCCGCGCGCCAACGAACGTCCTCGACGCCGTACTCCTCGAAGCAGATCTCCGGCCAGAGCTTCGCATAGGCCCGCACCTTGGCGATCTCCGGCACCAGCTCGATTCCGCTGTTGATGAAGAACGACAGGCGATGCACCACCGTCGCGAACTGCTCCGGATCCAGCGTCTCGCGCAGCCGGTCGAGGACCAGGACGGCGTTCCCGATCGCGAACCCCACCTCCTCCGCAGGGGTGCACCCGCTCTCCATGTAGTGGTAGCCACACGCGTTCATCCCATTCCAGTTCGGAATCTCGCGCGATGCGAACGACAGGACCTCCGTCTGCAGACGAAGCGACGGCTCCGGCGCAAAGATGTGCGTTCCGCGGCCCACGAACTCCTTCAGGATATCGTTCTGGGTCGTTCCCCGAAGCCGGTCGCGCGACACACCACGGCGATCCGCGAGCGCCACGTAGAGCGCCAGCAACCACGGCGCCGTCGCATTGATCGTCATCGACGTGTTGATGCTGCCGATGTCGATCCCCTCGAACAACCGCTCCATGTCCCCCAGGTGGCCCACCGCGACGCCCGTCCCCCCCACCTCCCCCGCGGCCAGGGGATCGTCCGAGTCGTATCCGTTCTGGGTCGGCAGATCGAACGCCACGCTGAGCCCCTTCTGCCCTCGGGACAGGTTGTCCCGGAACCGGGCGTTCGTCTGCTCTGCATCGCCGAAACCGGCGTACGTGCGAATGATCCAGGGGTCGCGTGCCATCGGTCGATCTCCGGGAGGACAGGGCCAGGGGAGGAAGGTCGGGGAACCTCTGCGGTCGAGCGCTTCTGCGCGGTCTCAGCGCCCCGTCAGGCCCGCGCGCGTGGGCATCAGCTCCCAGAAATCGAGGTCGAGCACCACGCTCGAACGATGGCGCTGACGACCCGGCTTCCGGGGATCGTCCTCGAGCGGGTGAAAGCCTCCCCCGCGCTCGATCGCCAGCGGATCCTCGTTCTTCACCGCGAACATCCGCAAGCGAAGCGCCCCCACACGGGGGTCCGCAGTGCGCGCCTTCCCCACGACCTCCGTGAAGCTGTAGAGGGTGTCCCCGGCATGAACGGGGTTCGCATGCGCCCCCCCATTGAGCCCCACGATACCAACGCGGTTGTCCAGCCCGTTGAGCGCCTGGGCATAGGCCACACTGACCGGCACCCCACCGTACACCAGCGGCCGGCCCTCCGTCAGCAGCGCGTCGAAGTGCACCTTCGCCGTGTTCTGGAACAGCCGGGTGAACGCCATGTGGTCCGACGGGTTCACCGTCATCCCGTCATGATGCCAGATCCGCTCCCCCTCCTCGTAGTCCTCGAAGGCCCACTCCGCCCCGGACACCTCCGGAGAAGGCATCGCCTCCACCGAGGCCAGCGACAGGGACTCCGGTGCCACGGCCTTCGGGAGCGTCGGAACCACCGGCTCCTCCAGCCAGCGGGTGGCCTCGGAGCCGCGCTTCTTCACCATCACCCAGCGCGTGTAGGAAAGCACCGTCTCGTCACGCTGGTTCAACGCCTCCGTGCGCACCCAGGCGATCCCCGTGGTTCCGCTCGAATTCTCCTTGAGGCCGACGACCTCGATCTCCGTCCGGATCGTGTCGCCCACCACGACCGGAACCCCCCAGCGCATGTCGGCATAGCCCAGGTTCGCCCGCGCGTTCAGCGAGATCGAACGCACCGTCTGGCCGAGCACCAGGTGAAAGGTGATCAGCGGATGCACACGGGGCTCACCGCCACAGTATCCCGGCGTCCGATCGCCCGTCAGCGCGATGTACGCCGACACGTCCCCGTCCGTGAGCCGCCGGGGCACGGCGCACCGACGCCGTCGGCCGAGCTCGAAGTCCTCGAAGAAGTTACCGGTCCATCCCTTGTTGGCCATCCTGTCTCCCGTGATCCGTCGGGCGCCCGGAGCGACCTCCGGCACCGCGCCCTCCCCGTGTACTGCGCCGCCGTCCTCTCCGCCCCGTGCGCTCAGGACGACAGGGCACCGGCGAGGACCTGCCGCGCCACCACGTAGAGCGCGAGGACCTCCTCGGCTCCCTCGAAGATGCTCAGCACCCGGGCGTCCTGCCAGTAGCGACTCACCGCATACTCCTCCGAATATCCCATGCCGCCGTGGAGCTGCATCGCCTCGCGGGTCAGCCACTCCGCGTCCTTGCACGACAGCAGCTTCACGAGCGAAGCCTCCATGTCCCCCTCCCCCTCGTCCATCTGCCGGGCCACATGGTAGCCGAGCTGACGGGACGCCTGCAGCGTGGCGGCCATGTCGGCCAGCTTGGCGGAGGTCATCGAAAAGTCGGCCAGAGACCGGCCGAAGACCTGCCGCTCCCCCGCATACGAGAGCGCCTTGCGGAACGCCGCCTCCATCACGCCCACCGCCCGTGCCGCCGTCTGGATGCGACCGCCGGCAAACCCCTGCATCTGGAGGATGAACCCCTTCCCCTCCTCGCCGATTCGATTCTCCTCCGGCACGAAGTAGCGATCGAACGTCACCGTGTACGAGTGCATCCCGCGATAGCCAATGGTCGGGATCGCATGGCCTTCGATGGACCCTCCCCCCTCCTGCCGATGGACGAAGCTGTGCTCGTCCTCCCCCGCCCCGAAGGCCGGCTTCTCGGCGAGGAAGAGCGTCAGTCCGCGGTGGCCGCTGTCCGGCGTTCCCGTTCGCGCGAGGAGGATGAACGCGTCCGCACGCCCGGCGAACGTGCACCAGGTCTTCTCCCCATCGATCAGCCATCCGCCCTCGATCCGCTCCGCGGTCACCCGCACGGCCGCCACGTCCGAGCCCGCGTTCGGCTCCGTCACCGCGACGCTCACCAGGGTCTCCGCCGAGGCGATGCGGGGCAGCCACTTCCGCTTCTGATCGTCCGTGCCTCCCTTCAGGATGGCCTTCGCACAGATCTCCGGGCGCGTGATCACGCTCCCGCCAGCGCCGAGACTCCCCCGGGACAACTCCTCGGTCGCCAGACACATCGTCAGGTGGTCGATGAACGAGCCCCCATACTCCTCCGGAATCGAGATCCCGAAAACCCCGAGCTCCGCCAGCTCCTGCAGCAGGGGCTCGGGAATCAGCCGATCATGCCGGTGAATCTCCTCCGCAACCGGCGCGATCCGCTCGTCGGCAAACCGCGCGAAGAGACGCTGCATCTCGCGATGATCATCCCCGATGCCCAAGGCTCCGCTGGGCTCGTGCGAGCGCTCCAGAAGCCGCCGGCCCAGCCCCACACGTACCGCCGTCGAGGTCGCCTCCTCCACCCAGCCGCGCAAGCCGGCGAGCGCACTCGCCCGCTCGGGATCCACCCCGAACGCGCTCCCCTCCCACGCGATGACCTGACCCACGTTCCGAACGAACGAGGCCACGTACAGCGCAGCCAGACCGCGCTCCAGCTCTCCCTGGGCCTGCGCCCACGGGACCAGCGACGCCGCCGCGGAACGCTCGGCAAGAAGACGCGCCAGGGTGAAGGCCTCCGGCTGGACCTCGTCCAGCAGGGCCCGCGACAGTCGACCATCCTCCGCACAGCGGCCCGCGAGCCCCCGGCACATCTCGTCGACCAGGGCAGAAGCCGTCTCCACGGCGCGTTCGATGTTCTCGGTGCTCACGTCGGTCCTCGCGGGCTGGAGGGGGGGAGGAGGGAAGAGGGGGACGTCCGGAGAAGGCCCCCCCGGGCGAACACGCTCAGGAGAGCGCGCTGTGCGCGTCGTGGGTCACGACCGTGCGCTTCAGCTCGCGGAGCGTCATTCCCGTGGCGCGAACGTCATCATCCGTCAGCACGCCGGCGATGAAGCCGGCCTCGACGATCCACCAGTCCGTGCCCACGACCGCCTTGTCCGCAAGTCGATCGTCGTCCACCTCGGCCCCCGACCCCGTCGTCGCGGCGCGCGCATAGTCCACCGCAAGCGTCAGAGCACGCATGGCATCCTCGCGGCTCGGCGTCCACGCAGCATGGATCGGGTCGATCTGATCGGGGTGAAGGATCCACTTGGCCGCGTACCCCGCGGCACGAGCATTCTCGGCATCCCGACGCGCCAGCTCCAGGGCACGCTCCTTCTTCCCGAGCGCCACCACGAAATCCTCGCCGAACACCTCGACGTCCACCTCCGTGGCCCGCATGCCGAGCGCCTGCCGGTACGCCTCGTCCGACACCCCCTCGGGCTTCTTCGGACGGATCGGCAGCGTCCCGGTCACCGCGTCCACCGCCTCCTTGCCATACGCTCCCGCGATGATCGGCAGCAGCTGGCGCGCGGTCCCCTGGTCGTAGATCCAGCCCTCCGAGGTCACCTTCCCGCCGATGGTCCTCGCGAAGTCCCACGCCCCGAAGATCAACGCCGCCACCCCGTCGATGGCCGCGATCTTCTCGGCTTCGATGAACGCCCGCGGGCTCTCGATCAGCACCTCGAGCCGAATGTCGTTGTCGTTGCCGTTGAGCCGCTGGACGTCCCGAACGATGTTCATCACGTCCTGCACCTCCTCCGCGTGCTCCGTCTTCGGGATCACCATCGCGTTCAGCCGATGACCCGCACCGGTGAGCACCTCCACGATGTCCTCCTCGAAGTAGGGGGTGCGGATGTTGTTCGGCCGGAAGGCCACCACCCGCTTCCCGTAGTCGTTCGTCGTGAGCGCCTCGACCACGAACTTGCGCGCCCAGACCTTGAAGTCCGGGTTGTCCGGCGAGGCGTCCTCGAGATCATAGAAGAAGAAATCGATCGGGAACTGCGCCGCCTTGCCCATCAGCTTCAGGCTCTGCGCTCGCCCATCGGTCTCGACCTCGCCCCCGGCCTTCATCTTGAAGGCGGGAATCGACATCTCTCCACGGCGCGCGTACGGCACGTTCTGTCCCCGGATCATCTCCGGGCGCTGGCGGTGCTTCGCCTGGATCTCGGCGATCTGGGTGCGAATGGCTTCGATGGACATGCAGTTCCTCGTCGTGGGTTGGGCAGCGACACCACACCGCAGGGGCCGGCCTGCGACGGCCGGCCCCTCGGTAGGGTGCATCGCGTGCAGGGAATTCAGTCGTTGATGCGGAACACGGGGAAGTAGGTGAAGTCGCCCCGATCGTAGTCGGCTGCGAGCTCCGGAATCTCGTCATACCCGTAGATCCGGTTGTCCACCGTGGGGAGCCAATTGTTCGCATGGGCGAAGCGCACCGCCTGCACTCCTTCCGAATAGCGGGCATAGTGCGTGTGAATGTGCTGGTGCCGATCGATGCACTCGATCGCGCGCACGAACCACAGGTTCATGCCCTCCTTCCAGCCCGCCGTCGTCAGCACGCTCTGGCGCGCCATCGCCTTGAGGGTCGCCCGGATCACCGGCGAACCCACGTAGTCGATGAAGATGTTCACCCCCTGCCCCATCGTGAGGTCCTCCACGATCCGCAGGAAGCGGCTCTCGCTCGCCTTGTACCGCGACTTGTAGTCCGGATCGGACTTGTAGCGCTTGTCGTCCCAGTTCAGGTCCGGAAACTCCCGGCGATCGATCGCCGTGATGCCCAGATCCTCCGCCGCCTTCTGGCGATCGGCTCGGCTGGACACCTGGAAGGTACGGCAGCCCTGCAGGTGCGCCAGATGCAGCTGCCCCAGCGATACACCCCCTCCCCAGCCCCACACCACCGGCGCAGGAAGCTCGTCCTCGTTGAGCTGAAGACGAAGCGTGCCGATCGCCAGACGCCAGTTCGACCACGCCGTCACGTACCGCAGGCTGAACGCAGCCCACTGCGCCAGCTCCGCGTCCGTCGCGCTCTCCCCGTTCGGAATCGGGATCACCTGCTTCTGGTGCAGCTTCGTCTTCCGGGACAGCAGCCCGATCGTGCCCGGCGCGTCGTATCCGAAGATCTTCTTCGGATACCCGTACCGATCCCAGATCCCGTTGCAGAACAGGATCGCCCGCTGCCCGGGACGCACCGTCTCCACGTCAGGACCCACGTCCAGGATCTCCACCACACCCGCATTCCCGAAGACCACCCACGGCTCACCGCGGAGCTTGCAGATGTCCACCGGAAGCCGATCGAGGGCATGCCCCATGTTCCCTTCCCAACATCCGAACAGCGGCTTGACCAGCACTTCCTCGCTGTTGATGTCGTCGAACGAGATCTCCTCCCGGACCAGCTCCGCCCGCTCCGGGGCATCGCCCGTCCCCGCATGAAGAACCCACGCTTCTGCCTTGTGCGCCATGTCTCACCTCTTCACTCGCGACCCCGATCCAGGGCCGCACCCTTGCTCCGGGCGACAAGGGGGGCCTACCCCCCCAGGCCGACCGTGTCCCGACCCCCTTCCACCGCAAAACGCGACATCCGGGCAAACGGGGCCCAGAGCGTACAACGGCGCAGTGCACTGCGTCAATCCGGTCTCAGGACTGCGCCTCCCCCCCGCCGCCGCGTCGCCGCGCCGCCAGACGCTCGAGCTGGAGCGCCGTCATCCCGCTCTCGTGAACCTGCGAAAACGTCTCCAGCAACCCGCGATCCGCTCGGCCACACCCCGCCACCACCTGCGCCGCCCATCCGTAGTACGCCAACTTGCGCTCCAGCGACCAGCGCTCCGGAGGGGACGTCAGCACACCCCGCAGATTGCTGATCTTGTCCGCCACACGAACGTGCTGCGCATCCTCCGACAACGACGACGCCCCCTCCACCTGCACCACCTTCCGCTGCCACACCGGCAACGTCGGATCGTCCGTCAGCTCCCGCACGATCCGGGCCACCCGACCGCCGAACCGACCCTCGATCTCCGTCAGCGTCACCTCCGCATCCTCCACCGCATCATGCAGGATCGCCGCACAAAGAATCTCCGGATCCTCCACCCGATGCGAGGCCAGGAGGTGCGCCACCTCGATGAGATGGTTCACGTACGGCGCCCCCGCACGGCCCTTCCGCCGCTGGTGACGGTGACGCAACGCCGCAAAGTTCAGCGCCTCCAGAAACGCCCCGATGTCCGCCGAGCCCCCCGTCACGGGAAGTAGAAACGGACGCCGAGCAACCCGTCGACGAAGCCGCCGCCCCCCCCGTCGTAGAACCGCACCCCCGGAGCAAGCTCCAGGAAGATGTCCAGCGGCGCCTCCCCGATCACCAGCGACAGCCCCAGCGGAATCCGCCCGCCCAGCGTCAACCCCGTGTACTCCCGACGACCATCCGCACGCCGCCGCCGCTCGTACAGCCCCACCTTCGCACCGATGCCGTAGTAGAAATCCAGCCAGATGTCCGAACCATAGTGCACCGGAAGATGCCACAGGTAGTCGCCGTGCAACCGCAGACGCCTCCCCCATGCCCAGCTCCCGCCAAACCCCAGATGGAGATCGAACGCCGTGTCGTTGGTCAGAAACTTCTTCAGGTTCACCCCACTGGGATCCCCCACGGCGATGCCCAGCCCCAGCGTCCGACCCTGCACCGACGCATGGGCCTCCGAAACCACCGGCCCCGACCAGCCCAGAAGCAGCACCACCGGCAGCGCGAGCCACGCCCTGTACCAGCCACGGACCGTCGAACAGCGTCTGGACCTTCTCATGCAGCCTCCTCCTCACTCCGAACACAACGGGACTCGACGTGGGCATTGCATGACCCGCGCCTTCGTGCCAGCACCTTGACGGTCCAGGCTCCTCGCCCGTCCCGCCGCATCGCGGCCTCCCTGGACAGGCTCCCGAACTCCCCTTGGCCACGCTTCGCCACCACGGCAACACCGGACATGACCGTCCTCGTCGAACACGCCGACCGCATCCGGCTCATCCGCATCGATCGCCCCGCCCACCGCAACGCCGTCGATCGGAGCACCGCCGAGAAACTCGCCCACGCCTTCCGCGACTTCGACCGGGATCCCGAAGCCCACGTCGCCATCCTCCTCGGCACCGGCGGAACCTTCTGCGCCGGCGCCGACCTCCACGCCATCGCCAGCGGAACCCCCAACCGCCTCGAGGTCGACGGCGACGCCCCCATGGGCCCCTCCCGGCTGCGCCTCCACAAGCCCGTGATCGCCCTCCTCCAGGGACACGCCGTGGCCGGAGGCCTCGAACTCGCCTGCTGGGCCCACCTCCGCGTCATGGAAGAGGACGCCACCCTCGGAGTCTTCTGCAGACGATGGGGCGTACCCCTCATCGACGGCGGCACCGCACGGCTCCCAAGGCTCATCGGCGAAAGCCGCGCCATGGACCTCATCCTCACCGGACGCCCCGTCGACGCCCGCGAAGCCCTCGACATCGGCCTCGTCCACCGCATCGCCCCCCCAGGGGAGGGACGCCGCGTCGCCCTCGAGCTCGCCGCACAGCTGTGCCGCTTTCCCCAGACCACCCTCCGCACCGACCTGCGCTCCACACAGCGCGCCCTCGACCTCCCCCTCGACGCGGCCCTGCGCGCCGAATTCCTCGACGCCGCCGATGCCCTCGGGCACGACACCCGACCAGGCGCCGAACGATTCGCCGCGGGCGCCGGACGCCACGGCTCCTTCGACAACATCGACTGACCCGATCTCCCGCCCCCCACAAAGGTTCGCCACCATGCCCTACCGAACGTCCCTCGAAGAGATCGCCCGCAACCTGTGGTGGTCCTGGAACCCGCAGGCCAGCTCCATCTTCCAGCAGATCGCGCCCGAACTCTGGTCGCCCCTGCACCACAACCCCCTCGCCATCCTCCGCCGCGTCTCCGACGCAAGACTCCGCCTCGCCTTCTCCGACGCCGCGCTGCGACGACGCCTCGAGGACGCCCTCGGACAACTCCGCACCTACCTCCGCGCCGACGACACCTGGACCGCGCGCCACGGACTCGCCCTCCACGGCCACCGCATCGCCTACCTGTGCGCCGAGTTCGGACTCCACGAGTCCCTGCCGCTCTACTCCGGCGGACTCGGCGTCCTCGCCGGTGACCACATCAAGACCGCCAGCGACCTCGGCCTCCCCCTCGTCGCCATCGGACTCCGCTACCCCGAAGGCTACTTCCGCCAGCACATCAACGCCGGCGGATGGCAGGAAGAGTCCTACCCCCCCATCCCCTGGGACGACGTCCCCGCCACCCTCGTCGAGCGCGACGGACAACCCCTGCGCGTCGACATCCCCTACCGCGACCGACACATCCACGCCCACATCTGGCACCTCGCCATCGGACGCGTCCCCCTCTACCTCCTCGACACCGATGTCCCCGGAAACAACGCCGACGACCGTTCGATCGGTGGGCGACTCTACTCCGGAGACAACACCACCCGCATCCGCCAGGAGATCATCCTCGGCATCGGCGCCGTGCGCGCACTCCGCGCACTCGACATCGACGCCGACATCCACCACCTCAACGAGGGACACTGCGCCTTCGCCGCCCTCGAACTCATCCGCGAACGAATGGACGGCGGCCAGTCCTGGGAAGAAGCCACCCTCGCCGTCCGCGACGAGCTCCTCTTCACCACCCACACCCCCGTCCCCGCCGGACATGACCGGTTCCCCGGTGACCTCGTCCGCACCCACCTCACCGCCACCCTCGACGCCATCCCCGTTCCGGAGAAGGATCTCCTCGCCCTCGGCCGCGTCGACCCCGATGACGACGACGAACCCTTCTGCATGACCGTGCTCGGCCTCAAGCTCGCCAGCGCCACCAACGGCGTCTCGCGCCTCCACGGCCACGTCACCCGCACCATGTGGAAGGACCTCTGGCCCGAACGCGCCGTCGATGATGTCCCCGTCGGACACGTCACCAACGGGATCCACGTCGAAACCTTCATGCACCCGCGACTGCGCACCCTCCTCGACGATCGATGGCCGAGGGAGTGGCAGAACGCGCTCCTCGAACCCTACCGGTGGGCCCGCATCGTCGAGGACATCCCCGTCGACGAGCTGCTCGAACTCAAGCGCGCCATGCGCAACGACCTCTTTCATTACCTCCGCCACCGCGCCGCCGTGGAGGGCGGGGTCCATGGACTCACCCTCGGCGACACCCACGACGACCACGGTGGCGACGTCCTCACCATCGGCTTCGCCCGCCGCTTCGCCACCTACAAGCGCGGCGCCATGCTCTTCTGGGACCGCGAGCGCGCCGTCCGCCTCTTCGGCGACGCCGACCGACCCATGCGCATCATCTTCGCCGGAAAGGCCCACCCGAAGGACCGCGAAGGCAAGGAACTCATCCAGCGCATCATCAACATCACCCGCGACCCCGCCTTCGCAGGCCGCGTCATCTTCGTCGAGAACTACGATCTCGCCGTCGCCCGCGCCCTCGTCTCCGGCGTCGACGTCTGGCTCAATACGCCCCGACGACCCCGCGAGGCCTCCGGCACCAGCGGCCAGAAGGTCAACATGCACGCCGGCATCAACGCCTCCATTCTCGACGGCTGGTGGGTCGAAGGCCACGACGGCACCAACGGCTTCGCCATCGGCGACGAGGAGGAACCCGAAGCCGCCGAGGTGCAGGACCGCCGAGACGTCGAAGCCCTCATGACGGTATTCGAACAGCACATCCTGCCCGAGTTCCACGCGGGGGACACGCCCGGCACCGGAGAGGCCTGGGTCAACCGCATGCGTTCCTCCATGAGCACACTCCCGCCCCGGTTCAGCAGCCGGCGGATGGTCGCCGACTACGCGCAGAAGTACTACGCCCACCTGGGCCGCGGACGCTGAGCGAAGCCCGCCGATGCGCGGACCGGACCCCCTCGAACCGATGCCGGCACTGCGTCCGAAGGCGCGGGCCTCGCCGCATCACGAGCCGCCGCATCACGAGCCGTCGCGTCTGGCTCACTCCCGAAGGTCTCTGGACGGCGCACGCGCGATCAGTCCGGAGACCCTCGACCCGAGCCCGGGGGCGCAGCAACCCTGCCCCTGCCTTGCCGCATCAGAAGCCGTCGCATCAAGGACGTGGCCGCCAGGCACGCGGCTGGCGAAGGCTCGTCTCTCGGCATCTGACCCGGCAGGTGCCTCGGCCACGCTCCTTCAGGGCCGCTGCCATCGCACGTCAACCCGGCGAACGACGGGACTGAGGCGATCCACGCCGGCCTCGAGCTGCAACTCCACCTGAGCGTAGCGTCCCCTCGGGGTCTGACCGGCGACGAGTCCGGGCGACTCGGTGACGCGACTCGACCACGCGCTCCAGTCGTCGGTGGGCTCCTCCCGCGTCCGGATGCGCGCGGAGACGACCGAGCCGGGTGGCGTGGTGGCCTCCCACAGGATCTCGTCGAACGAGCAGGCCTCGCGACCGCAGTCGAAGGTGGTGCGCCAGGTGCCGCGGGGCGCGACCACGTTGAAGAGCTGGAAGCCGGTCAGGTCGGAGTACGAGTACGGACTGGGGCCCGTCGGCAGGGTAGCGAGCAGGACGCCGTCGGGGTCGAACTGCTGAGCCTGCGAGGAATTGAGGCACATGACCCAGATGTTCCCGTCTCCGGCGATGCCGACCCCGGCCGGAGCGCCGCAGGTACTGGCCGACCACACCCACTCGCGGGTGTTCGGGTCGAACTTCGACAGGCGGTTTCCGGAGCTCCACACCATGTAGACGTACCCTTCGCCGTCGATGGCGGTCCCGCGGGACTGGCCGACGTCTCCGACGCCCTCGCGGCCATAGATGTCCGCTCGCGGTGTGCCGGCCAGGAAGGCTTCGCGATCGAACCGGATCATGGACTCTGCGGTCCAGTTGCCGAGCCAGACGTTGCCGAGCTGGTCGATGGCGATGCCATATCCGCGAATTTCGCTCGAAGCCCCGTTGAAGGTGGACACCTCGAGATTCGAGAAGCTCCCATCGGAGCGGAACTGGGCACGCGGCACACCGTTGACCTCACAGGGCTGGAGGGTGTTGGTGTCGAAGCACCCGATTCCGCCCTGGCTTCCGGCGTTCTGCGCGGCGATCCACATCAGTCCGTCCTGGTCGACGGCGAGGCCGTAGACGCGCACGGGGGTGTCGAACCGGGTGACCTCGAAGGTCTCGGGATGAATGCGGTAGAGCGCGTGGCGGTTCCCCGAGGTGCTGTGGGTGCCTGCCCAGATGTAGCCGTTCAGGTCGATGGCAAGCCCGCGGACCCATGCACCGGGAGGCCCGATCTCGATCGGACCGACGATGCAGCGATCACCCGAGTCGAAGTCGCCGTTCGGGCTGGTGCTTCCGGCATCCGTCCACGGCCGGTTCGTCGGCAGGGCGTTCGCTCCCGTGGCGCAGTTTCCGGTGCACGGGCAGTCCACGCCGATCCGGGTGATGGAGCCCTGACGCCGGGTTCCGTCCTGCAGGTCCAGCGCGCGGTTGGCCACCCAGACGTTGCCATCCACGTCCACCGCGGTGCGGCTCGGCTGGATACCGTGGGTGGGGTAGGTGCCGACGACGGTTGCGTTCTCGGTGTCGATCCGGGTGACGGTCCCGTCTCCGGTGTTGGCGATCCAGAGGTCGGTGGTCTCGACCCGTCCCTCGCCGAGCCGGAGCCCTTCCGAGAAGTCCGGGTCCAGGCTGCTGGTTTCGCCCTCTGCCCAGCGGGTCGGGTTGTCCCACGTCTCCTCGTAGCACCACTCGTCGCAGTTGCCGCAGGCGTTGAGGAGCCCATGGTCGATCAGCCCGTCGCAGTTGTTGTCGAGGCCGTCGCAGCAGTTGCCGGAGGGGCACAGTTCGATCCAGCTGTTGGGATTGTCGAGCATGTCGGCCTGCATCCGCTCCTCGGAGGGCAGCTCGTCGAAGCATCGCCCGAAGGCGGGGCTGTCCGGGTCGGTGCAGCGGAGGCCATCGTCGGCAAAGCCGGAGCAGTTGTTGTCCTGGCCGTCGCAGATCTCCTCGGTGCAGTTGCACCCGTCATCCACGATGCCGTTGCAGTTCGTGTCCTGGCCGTCGCACACCTCGAACGGCGCGGGGAGCACGAACCCCTGACAGGGGCCCCAGGACTCTCCGCCGGGGTTGCAGAACATCGTGCCGTACGAGCACGCCCCGACGCCCGCCTTGTCCGGATCTCCGGGGTAGCAGGGTCGCTCGGCGAGCTCGCCGCACAGGCACCCCTCGTCGACGATGCCCGAGCAATTGTCATCGTAGCCGGTGCCGCTGCCGTCGTCTCCGCACTGCTCCTCCGCGAAGATGTCGTCCGGGCAGCGATCGCAGGGCAGGACCCGGAGACCGTCGTCGATGACGCCGTTGCAGTTGGTGTCCGTGCCGTCGCAGACCTCCTCCGGCTCGTTTCCGATGCAGTCGCCGCAGGCATTTCGGACGCCGTCGTCGATGATGCCGTTGCAGCTGTTGTCGCGGCCGTCGCAGGTCTCCTCCGTCGGGAGCACCTCGCCGATGCAGGGCCCCCACACGCCGTCGATGCAGTCCATCAGCCCCCCGCGGCAGTCGCCGACGCCGAGGGTCGACGGCGGCCCGGAGTAGCAGGGCTGGTTCGTGCGGTCGTCGCAGTCGCATCCTTCGTCGATGATCCCGGAGCAGTTGTCGTCGAGGCCGTTGCCGCAGATCTCCTCCGGCACGGGGCCGCAGCCCCCGCATGCGTTGGTCACTCCGTCGTCCACGATGCCGTTGCAGCTGTCGTCCCGCCCGTTGCAGGCCTCCGCGCGGGGAAGCACGTCCCCCTCGCAGGCCCCCCAGAGCCCGTCCATGCAGGTCCGGAATCCGTCCCGGCACATGCCCACGTTCCGCGTCTCGGGCGGGCCGCCGTAGCACCTGATCATCGTGCCATCGAGGGGGCATGGCGTCCCCTCCAGGTCATCCGTCACCCGCGGGTCGGTCGTGTCCGAGGGCTCACCTCCCGAGCCGCTCACGTCGGTGGGGTCCGGATCGTCCGTCGAACTTCCGTTCACATCGGTCTCCCCGTGCCCGCTCCCGCCGGAGCCGCTGGACGGTCCGCTCACCGTACCGGGAACCCCGGATCCGGACCCGCCGCTCGGGATCCCTCCGACACCTCCGGTGTCATCTCCACAGGCCGTGAGGTGCATGACGGCAAGGGACAGGGCCAGGCCGACAACAATCGGGTTTCGGGTGTTCATGGGTTGACCATGGAACGGGGAGTGGGGTGGCCAGTCGGGTGGTGACTGCGGTCGAGACCGCGTCGTCACCCGGGAGGCGGCACCGGCCACCAGTGAGGTGGCTGCGGACCGCGCACCGGCCCTCCCCTCAAGAGTAGCTGCACCGGGCGCGAGGGACAAGCACGATCACGACTTCGTTCAGCCCGGGGCTCCGACGCGCCGCAACAGCCGCCGCCCAGCCCCGCACCATCGCGACCCCACCGCTGCCTCAGGCGTCCTCGTTGCCGCGCATGGCCGGCTCCTCCGGGCCGTGCGCCGCACTGCCCGCCCGGGCCTCGAACAGCTTGCGCGCCTGCCGATCCAGCCTCGCCACCTCTTCCGCATCCGTGTTCTCCACGTAGACGCTCCGCGTGGGGAAGGCCACCGACACGCCGATCGCCGAGAGACTCGTCATGATCAGCAGGTTGATCTCCTCCCGCGCCGCCAGGTACTCGTCCCACACGGTCGTCTTCGTGAAGTACATCACGAGAATGTCCAGCGACGACGACCCGAAGTCCGTGAACCGCACGATCCAGAACGTCTGATCGACCGCCTCGTGGGTCCGCAGGATGTCCCGAATCCGCTCCAGGGACTCCTGCATCATCGCGGGCGTGGTGCCGTAGGTCACACCGAGCGTGTAGGACACCCGCCGGACCGGCATCCGGGAGAAGTTCTCCACCACCGCATTCGCCACGGTGGAGTTGGGCACGCTCACCAGTGTCCGGGCAAAGGTCCGCACCTTTGTCGAGCGAAGGCCGATCTCCTCCACCGTGCCCTCGAGATTGCTCGTCTTGATCCAGTCCCCGACCGAGAAGGGCCGGTCCGTGAAGATCATCAGGGCACCGAACCAGTTGGCCAGCGTGTCCTTCGCCGCCAGCGCCACCGCCAGACCACCCACCCCCAGGCCGGCCACGAGCCCCGTCACGTTGTACCCGAGCTCCTGAATCACCACCAGGGCCGCCACCAGCCACACCAGCACCCGCAGGAAGCGCAACACGAGCTGCCGCAGTCCTGCCGACTCGTCCATGCCCCGACGTGTCGCGAACCGGTCGATCGCCACCCCGACCACGGCGATGCTGCGGTACAGCCCCTGCGCCACCAGAATCACCACCACGATCCGCAACAATCCGGTCGCGAAGTGACGAGCACCCTCCGACAGCACGAGCCACACCGTTCCGGCATAGAGCGCGAATGCCCCGACGATCCACGTCACCGGCAGCGACAGCGCCTCGAGAAGCTGGCTGTCGAGATCCGTGGAGGTCTTCTGTGCCGCCTCCTTGAGCACCCGCAAGGCGAACCCCAGTGCCCAGCGCCGCAGCAGCAGCAGCACGACCACCGTGAAGAACGCCGCAAAGTAGCGCCAAAGCGCATTCTGCCCCACAGTCTCCGTCAGCCAGGCGGCTCCCTCCCCGAACACCGACACCAGCCACTGCTCGGCCTCGCCGTCGTCCGAAAAGAACCAGGCCGCAGCAGCATCATCGGTGCTCACCCCGGTGCGCGCTCCTCCGGCCTCCTCCAGCCCGGGTCCACCCATGGAGCGCACCGTGCTGGACTCGGCGGCACCCGGATCGCGAACCCCTGCCCCGCCGGTGGACTGCGCCACCGCGAAGGATCCACCCGCGGCATGGACCACGGCCAGAAACACGAAAACGCCCAGCCCCGGCAGCAGGGAGAACCAGCGCGGCGACACGGCGGAGCGGTGACTGCGATCGAACATCGGCATGGCCGGGGAGTGTGAGGGTCCTTGCCGGAGTCGCCCGCGCGGTCTCCACACGCGAATGGGGGTCCGGCACGCGGCTCCGACGTCGGTCAACCCCATGACAGGACCCCGGTCAACCCCTGCGTTCGCGGCGACGACCAGGGCTCTCGCAACGTCCGGTCCGCAGGCTGCAGCGGTGCCGCCTGGTGACGCTGAATCGGTTGCAGGTGAGAGTTCAGAGGGCCCGAACCGTCGGCATTCCCGGCCGCAGGAGGCTCTGTGACGACGCTGCGATCACCCCGCGGCGACGACAGGCCGACGCCCGGACCGCGGCGCGCAGAAGACCTCCGGCTGCGCGACAGGGTCTGCGGAGCCGGCGCGACCGTCCGCCCACCGACGAGAGCGTCGTCCCGTCGTGGCCGGGGTCACGTGGGAATCGAACCGGGCGAATCGCTGTCCTCCCGGGACCCGTGCCCCGGCTTCCGTGGCCCCTGCTCCGGAGGAATCAGGGCCATCCGCCCGCAAGCCATCAGCGTCGATGCACCTCGGACTCCGCCTCCGCCAGCCGGCGATCGAACTCCTCCAGCTCCCGACGCGCATCCCGCGCTCCGCCCACATCAGAAGTCGCCGGGTGGTGCGGCAGGGCCTGCTGGCTCGCCGGCTTCCTGCGAAGCAGCCGGTACGCACCGTAACCGATGCCCCCCACGATCAGGAACGGCAGGAACCACGACAGCAGGGACAGGGCCCAGCCGGCGACCACGATCGCGCCAACACCCATCAGGCCCCACTTGGCCACCGTCAGGCCACTGACCCCCTGGTCACCCCGCTTGATCAATGCGTTGTCATTCCCCATCGTCTTCATCCTCGCCGGTACAGTCAGGAACACCGGCTCGATCGCCGATGGCTACCTCACCGAGGGAGTCTCGACACCGGGACATCCCGTGGCAAGCCCCCGGATCCGCATTGATGACCCCGACAAATCGGCCAGGCCCACCACCCAGCGCACCCCGCCAACGCGTGGCCCGGCTCGCCCCGAGCCCGACGGGACGGCTCCACCTCGGCAACCTCTCCTCGGCCCTGCTCGCCTGGACCCACGCCCGCGCGACCGGAGCCCGACTGCTCCTCCGCATCGAGGACCTCGATCCTCCCCGGGTCGTCCCCGGCGCCGACCGGGCGCTCATGCACGATCTCCGACGCCTCGGCATCGAGTGGGACGCCGGGCCCGATGGCGACCGGACCGCGGACGACCGACAGTGGTATCAGAGCGAGCGGAGCGCGGTATACCGAATGGCGCTCGCCGAGCTCGACCGGCGGGGTCTCGTCTACCGGTGCTTCTGCTCGCGGCGCGATATATCCGAGGCCCTCAGCGCACCCCACGCCCGGCGCCGGCCACGCCGCGCCTATCCGGGCACATGCTCCCGCATCGCCGACGACGTGGCGCGACAGCGAGCCCGGGCGGAACCCTTCGCGTGGCGATTCCGCGCCCGCGGCGCGCTCCGGCTCGACGACGGGGTGGCAGGGCCGCTGAACGCCCGCCTCGAGGACGACCCCGGCGACTTCGTGATCGCCCGCAAGGACGGGCTGTTCGCCTACCAGCTCGCCGTGGTCGTCGACGACGCCGCCATGGGCGTGACCGACGTGCTGCGCGGCCGCGACCTCCTCGACTCCGCCCTGCGGCAGGCCGCGCTCTTCGACGCACTCGATGCCCAACGACCGACCTTCTGGCACGTGCCTCTCCTCCTCGACGAGCACGGTGAACGACTCAGCAAGCGGCGACGGGACATCTCGCTCGACGGGCTGCTCGACAGCGGGTGGACACCGGCGACCCTGCGCGGGGCCCTCGCCTGGCTGTGGGGATGGACCGACGATCTCGACGCAATCGCACCGGAGGCGCTGCCCCGCCTGTGGACACCCATCCCCCTGAATCGACCCTCGATCCGCGTTCCCGATGCCCTTTTCGAGGGGCCGGACGCCCTGATCGCGGGGTCTCGACGGATCACCCCGCACCCCAGGGACAACTGCCCATGAGCGACCACGAGCCCGACCTCCAGTGCCTCCTGGACTGGCTGGCCATCGACAGCACCACCGGCCGCGAGCGCGCCTTCCTCGAACGGCTCGAGGAGGACCTCGGACGGCGCGGACTGCGCTGCACCCGGCAGGCGGTCTCCCCCGGACGCTGGAACCTCGTCGCCGCGCCCCCAGCGAACACGAAGCTGCTGTTCAGCACCCACGTCGACACCGTGCCGCCCCACTTCGGTCCGCGCAGGGACGGAGCCGCGACCCGGGCGCGCGGCGCCTGCGACACCAAGGGAGGCCTCTTCGCCATGCTCCGCGCCTGGCACCGGCTGCCCGAGGACCTGCGACGGGTCACCGGGTTCCTGCTCGTCGTCGGGGAGGAAGTGAACCACGACGGCGCCATCCGGGCCGCAGAGCTGTCCTTCCCCGACCTCCGCGCCATTCTCCTGTGCGAACCCACACGTGGGCGGGTCGCCCTCGGCCAGAAGGGAATCGTCCGACTCCGCCTCCGGGCGACCGGCGTCGCGGGCCATTCCGCCTTCCCGGAGGCCGGCCGAAGCGCCGTCCCCCCCCTGCTCGATGCCCTGGACGCGCTGCGCAGACACCCCTGGCCCGGGGACGACACACTGGGGGACACCGACGTCAACATCGGCGTCCTGACGGCCGGACCCGCCGCCAACATCTTCGCTCCGGAAGCCTCCGCCGAGCTCCTCTTCCGCATCGTCACCCCGGCCGACGAGGTGCTGAACACCATCCGATCGCTGATCCCGGATGGCGTGGTGCTCGACATCGTCAGCACCAACGACCCGATGCAGCTCCTGCCCGTCCCCGGGGAGGACACCTGCATCATCCCGTTCAACACCGATGCCCCGTACCTCCGACACCTCGCCCCGGTCGTCCTCGCGGGACCCGGAGACATCCGCTCCGCACACTCCCCCGACGAAATCCTCACCGACCGGGATCTCGAGAACGGCGTCGAGCAGTACGCACGCATCGCCTCATGGCTGCTCACCCGCGCGGAGCGCCCCGCCCCCCAATCCCGAAGCGGGAACAGCACGGCCGCGGGCGGCCGCGAATTTTCATGACGCATGGTGTTGCAACCCGGTGACGCCATCGCTACGCGCATTCGGGTCGGGGGTTGCCCCCCCTCAGCCTGCATCCCCCCGCGCCCTGCCACGGGGTCCTGTTCGGCGCTGGCCCTGCAGCGCCGCGTCAATGCGTGTATCTCAGGATGTCCATGCCCGTCGCCCGCACCCTCTCCACCCTGCTCGTCCTTGGCACACTCGTCGTCGCGGCGCTCGCCGCGACCGACGCGCACGCTCAGTCCCGCGTCCTGCTCTACGACTCGTCCGCCACGCGGTTCGAAGTCGGCATCGCGGGCTCGCTGGTCGACACCGTCGAGGTCCGGAACACCTCCACCACCGCCGCGTTCGCGAACGCCTTCCAGCAGGATGGCCCGTGGGACATGCTCGTGGTGGACTTTTCCGCCCAGTCCGCGCTCCCGGCCGCCCTCGACCCCGTCCTCACCGCACATCTCGACGAGGGCGGACAGGTGATGCTGCTCGTCGACAACCTGCGCCAGGGAACCCCGGCCCTCTACAGCGATGTCCTGCAGCTTCCCCAGGCCTGTTTCACCGCACGACCAGCCATCACCGATCCGGTGCCGCTCGTCGAGGATCCCGATGCACAGCCGAACGTCTTCCGCGGCCGGTTCGACGTCGACGAGCCCATCCCCATGCGCACCTCCGCCGGCAGCATCACCTGGTGCAGCGACCCATCGCTCCGGAACGACATCCTGCTCTACGACGACATCGTCGACGACGAAGGCGACCCCGTCCCCGCCATCTACAGCGTCCGCGATGGACAGATCATCGTTCACTCGTTCTCCAGCAACCGCTATCGCGCCACGGACACCGCTGCCCCGCCAGGACCCATCGAGTTCCTGCTCGCCAACCAGCTCTCCTTCCTGCTCGCCCAGCAGTGGACCGTGGTCTCCGACGGCGACCTCGAAGCGCTCGACCGCTTCGGAATCCCCCTCGGCATCCAGTTCAATGCATTCTCGTCCTTCGACGCCGCGAGGGAATCTCTCGAGCCCGGCACGACCGCAGGGCTCCTGATCGACCTCGAGGACCCTTCCTCGCCCGAAGGCGATCTGCTGCTCCTGCTCGAGGAGGCCGCCGAAGCCGGCATACCCGTCCTGCTGTTCTCCCCTGGCCTCGGCGAGAGTGGCGCCGGTCTCCTCGCCGCCCTCGACATCGACGGGGTGACCCTGCCCACGAGCGCAAGCCTGCTGCACCGCGGACCGGGCGGGATCGAGCGGGTCGTCTTCCGCCAGCCCGAGAGCATCCCGGACCTGCCCCTCGACACACCCGCAGGGTTCACCTCCTTCACCGCATTCTCGGGCTACTTCCCGCTCGCCCGCATCGACGCCACCGACGGCCCCGTCACCCTGCTCGGCGCGGAAGACGGCTCCCTCGTGCTCGGCGGCTTCTCGTTCGGCGGACTGCTCACCGCTCTCGAACGCGACGGCGACGGCAACGGCGACGGCAACGGCGCATCCATCGCGGACCTGGCCACGTTTCTCGAGAACCTCCTGTTCTTCATCGATTCCGCGGCTCCCCTGGCGTACATCGTCACGGACACCTTCGGGGCCACAGTCGACTCGGAGCTTCTCGAAGTCGCTCGGCGCGCCGGGTTCTTCCCGCTTGTCGAGGACGACGCGGACGAACTCGTGGCGGCGCTGGGTTCGGGAAGTCTGTCCCTCCTGATGATCGAGAGCGTGCTGGGTTCACTTGACGTCCTCGACGACGCGGCCGTGCTGGCGGCCATGGATGGCTGGATCGCCAGCGGGGGCCCGGTGCTCTTCGCAGGCAACGACCTCGGCGAACGCGCGGGGCTGGCCGGGGTTCTCGGCGTCGCTCCGGTCCCTGGCGCCCAGCCGCTCGACGCACCGGCGGCGATCGAGGCGACCCTGAGCTTCGCGGGCTTCTTCGACGGGCTCGCCCCGGTGCTGCAGCGCGCCTCGGGCGCCCAGCTTCCCGGCGAGGAACCTGTCTACGGGATTCCGCTGGAAGCGACCATCCCCGGCGCGTCCATCGCGCGGTTCGCCGGTCGGGACGAGGGAGCCGCGGTGCTCTGGACCCATGACGGGCGGGTGGCCGTGAACGGCTTCGTTCCGACCACGGTGGGCCAGGGGGCGGTGACCGAGGGGCCGCGGGCCATCACCCGCTTCTTCCTGAATCAGCTCGAGCGGATCGAGGAGCCGAACCGCGCGCTCGGCCTCGCCGCATCCACCACGGATGCGGACCTGCTGCGCGCCGCCTACCTCGCCACGGGCCTTCTCGCGGAGATCGTCAGCGACCCACAGGACCTTCTGGACATCATGGAGGAGCCCGAGGGCTTCATCCACCTCACCGTGCAGCAGCCGGCCGCTTCGGCGGGAGCCGGCTGGTCACCGGAGCTCGTGGCGGCCCTCGCGCAATGGCGGGAAACGCGGCGCGGGCTGCTGCTGTTCGATGGCGCGTTCCACGAGGTGGACGACGAGACGCTGGAGGCGCTTGGGCTGCCCGGTGCCACGGCGAGCGTCGCGGGGCAGGTGGTGCGCCCGCGCTCGGGCGCCGGCGCCACCTCCGCGCCCTTCCTCTTCGACGACCCCTACGTCGTGGGGAGCCCGATCGCGTTCGACGCGGGTGACACGACGATCAGCGTGTTCGCGGGGGGGCTCCCCGGTCTCATCCGTGCCGCCCGGGACACCGGGGCATCGGTCACGGTGCAGCTGCCGGAGGCGACCACGCTCATCAGCGGCTTCCTCCCGTCCATGCTGGCCCTTCAGGCGGACGGCGACGGCATCCGACCCGATCGGGAAGGCCTCCTGGCCAACCAGATCACCTGGGCCGGGAAGGCGCCGACGCCGGTGTACAGTGGGCCGACCGAAATGGACGAGGGAACGAGCATCGTGCTCGACGGCTCGCTGAGCCGGGATCCCTTCGACGAGGCGCTGACCTTCGCGTGGGATCTGGACGGAGACGGCGTGTACGCTCCGGGTGGCCCCACGGTGACGCTCGACGGTTCGGACTTCAACGGGCCCGACGTGATCGAGCTGGGGCTGGAGGTCACCAACGAGACCGGGATCGCGACCTCGACCCGATTCACGATCACGGTGAACAATGTCGCGCCGCGGGTCAGCATCTCCGGACCGGCCGGGAACCGAATTCTTCAGGGCGCGACCTTCGACCCGACCATCACGGTGCAGGACGTGCCGGGTGACCTGGAGATCATGCGCGTGACCGTCGATCTCGGGGATGGCACCGAGGTCGAGGCGGAGCAGCACGCGACGATCCCCACCCGTTTCCGTCTGCCTGCTCCTCACGAGTACGACGAACTTGGCACGTACGTGATCACGGTCACCGCCGAGGACGGTGCGGGAGCGACCGGCGAGGCCACCCTCACCATCGAGAAGGTGAACGCGCCGCCGACCACGCCCACGCCGGTGACGGCGGATCCGGCACTTCCCGTGGACGAGGGGACCTCGGTGACCTTCTCCACCACGTCCACCGACCCCGGAGACGACCCGATCGTCTTCCTCTGGGAGCCGGGCGACGGGTCGGAGCCCGTGGAGACGGAGACGGGGGAGCTGACCTGGACGTACCGGACGAGTGGCACCTTCACGCTGCGGGTTCGCGCGCGGGACGACGCCGGCGCGCAGAGCAGCCAGCGGGCCCTGCAGGTGAGAATTCTGAACGTGGCGCCGACCATCACGAGCACTCCGCCACTGACCGTCACCGAGGACGCCCCCTACACCTACCAGGTGACGTTCGACGACCCGGGCGAGGACGACGTGCACTCGTTCACGCTGGAGGAGGCCCCGGCGGGCATGTCCGTCTCCGACACGGGGCTCATCACGTGGTCCTGGGATCCCGTCACGTCCAACTACCTGCCGGTGGAGGTGACCGTTCGGGTGTCCGACAACGGCGGCGGTTCGGACAGCCAGAGCTGGACCATCGAGCCGGTCATCGAGGATGGGGACGGCGGCGGCGCACCGGACTCCTGCGAGATCGCCTACGGACTCGACCCGGAGGACCCGTCCGACGACGTGGAGGACCTGAGCGGCGACGGGCTCACCGTGGCGGATGCCTGCATCATCGGACGCGACCCGACGGCCTTCACCGGCCCCGAAGCGCCCGTGCTGATTCGGCCCACGGACGACTCCGCGGTCCGCAACCTCCCGCTCGATGTCCGGCTCCGGGTCGTCGAGCCCCGGGATGACGTTCCGTTCTCCGCCCCCCTGACGTACACCGTGCAGGTCTTCGACAGCGAGGACCTGGAGGAACCGATGTTCGAGGTCACTGACCTCGACGAGGCGGGACCGGCGTTCGTCGACGTCGTGTTCTCCGACTTCGAGCCGGAAGCGGGCACGCGATACTGGTGGCGGGCCCGGGCCGAAGACCCCTGGGCCGTCGGCGAGTGGAGCTCGGTCTGGAGCTTCGTCTACTCCCCCGAGAACACGCCGCCCGGTGCGCCCGGAATCGTCTCGCCGTCCGGCTTCGCCACCGAGAATCCACCCGTGTTGCGCGTCCGCAACGCCGTGGATCCCGATGGCGACCGTCTGTTGTACGAGTTCGAGGTCTTCCGGGGAACCCAGCCCACGGCAAGTGAACGGGTGTTCCGCATCACGGATGTCGCCGAGGGAGACGGAGGGGAGACCTCCGTCGAGCTCACCGATCCCCTGCAGGAAGGGCAGACCTACCTGTGGCGTGCGCGTGCCCGCGACGGGCTGCAGGCCGGACCGTTCGCGCTCAGCTCCTTCGAGGTGAACACCACCAACCGCGCGCCGTCCGCGCCAGTGCTCGTGGCCCCGTCCGAGGACGAGCTGCTGATCGGGACGGATACCCAGACCTTCACGTGGGAGAACAGTGTCGACCCGGATGGGGATACCCTGACCTATCGGCTCGAGTTCTCCCGCACGAGCGACTTCGAGGAGGTGATCCTCGACGTGGACCGCATCCTGCAGGGCCGTCAGAGCACCACCAGCGTGACCCGGACGCTCCCCTTCCAGACATCCGGCGTCATCCACTGGCGCGTGCGCGCCTTCGACGGGCTCGCCTACAGTGACCCGACCGCGTCCAGCTTCCGGTTCGTCTCCTTCAACACCGCCCCGAGTGCGCCCGTGGCCGTGGCTCCCATCGGGGGCCAGCGCGTGATCTCCCCCTCCGGAGAGGCCGAGCTCACCGTGAGCAATGCCACGGATCCGGAGGGACAACCCCTCACGTACCAGTTCCAGGTCTCCCGTTCTCCCGACTGGACCCGACTGGTGGCCTCGGTCATCGACGTCGCCGAGCAGCCCGACCAGACCTCCGTTCGGGTGGAGGACCTGCAGGACGAGACCTACTTCTGGCGTGCACGGGCCAACGACGGCATCGACTTCGGGCCCTGGTCGCAGACCGCCAGCTTCGAGCTGCGGTTCCGGGATCCCGGCGCCGTCGAGTCCGACCGCCCTCCGCTGACCGACGGTGAGGATGACGAGGAGCCCCCCTCCGGCGGTGGCGGCGGCGGCTGCAGCGCCAGCGCCGCCAGCGGTGGTCCCTGGCACGGCCCTGCGAGTCTGGCGCTGCTCCTTCTCGGCTTCCTCGCCGCAAGGCGCCAGGGCCGCGGTGCGACCGCCAGCGCGACCCGATCCTGACGGTGTGACGCCCCCCCCTTGCTGCGATTTCCGCGATGACTATCGACCGGAGCCCGCGGCGTCCCGAGACGCCTCCTGCAGCTCCCGATGCCCCCGCTGGTGCATGACCGACACGATCCCGAGGAAGCGCTGCGTCTTTGGCGCACTGAATCACACCGCCCTCGTGGAGGAGTTCCAGCCGCTCCACCGCAAGGCAACCCGGTCGGGGCAGTCCGAAGAGGCCGCCGCCGCGCTTCGGGCGCTCCTGGTCCGCCATGGCGGTACGCCCCCGACCTCGGTGCAGGAGCAGATCGACAAGCTGCTCAATGCTGTCCAGTCGCAGCGGTGGCTCCGGGCCCCGGCCGGCGTGCTCATCGAGCATCTCTACATCGACGGCGACGCGCGCGAGGCGACCGACCACTTCGAGGACTTCGACGCAGCCGCCGAGTTCTTCTTTCGCTGGGACGAGGAACGCACGGCCCGGCTGCTGGGGTTCTTCAGCACCCTGAGCGAGCACACGCTCCCCTGGGCGTCTCATGGCGACACCTGGCGCGCCGCGCTCCCGCACGAGGCGGTGCGTGACGCGAGCGCAGCCATGAACGAGCTGACCCGTCGCGATGTCCAGCGCCTGCTGGCCGACGCCGAGGGAGGAGGTGTCTTCTCGGAGGATGAAGCCAACGCCTTCGCGGACTGGTGGGATCATCTCCGCGCCGTGCTGCGTGTCGCGAAGCGCAGCGAGCTCGGCTTCTACCTCTGCATCCGCCCCGCGCCTTCGTCCGCCTAGGCGGTCTCGTCACAAGCCCGGCGGCGCCCTCCCGCTCGCGGACTCCGCGCGCCGTCGTGCGGTGCGAGGGCTCAGGGGCGAACACACCGGAAACCGACCGCGTCGCGCCGCACCACGTGCGCGATCAGGCGCCCGTCCGTGTGGGCGGAGTCGGCCCATGAGGCACCGAGCACGCGGTGCTCGGGGGGCTCCTCGTCTCCCCCGGCGAGCGCGCGAAGACGACGGTGGAGGTCCCGATCTCCTTCCCGGTCCGGTGGAACGGCGAGCGGACTCACGGGCTCGCGTACCCACTCGCTGACGTTGCCGCCGCCGTCGAGCAGCCCCCACATCGAGCGGTCGGAGTCGAACGCACCGACGGGAGAGGTGAAGGCCCATGCTCGTTCCGACTCTCCCGGCTCCTGCGGCTCGCCCCCGCCACGGTTCGCGCGCCCCTCCTCCCAGGACGGGCCCCAGGGATACGGGTGGCTCCCGTCCCCGAACACCGCCCGCAGCCACTCGACCTCGGTGGGGAGCCGCCCGCCGGTCCACGCGCAGTAGCGTTCGGCGTCACCCGCATCGAGGCAGTTCATGGGATGGCCCTCCACGCCGACCCGTCCGAGGGTGCATCCGATGGAGAAGCGATCGCGCCGCGGGCGCGGGCAGGCTCCTTCCCGAAGGCAATGTTCGTACTCGATGGCCGTGACGGGCACGGCATCGATCCGAAACGAGTCGACCTCGAACGCAACCGGCGCGGCCTCCCGCGGCAGTGCTCGCGGAAGGGCCACCATGACCTCCCCTGCGGCCACCTCGATCGGGTCGGGGCGCGTGGGCAGTTCGGGCAGAGGCACGGGTGGCCACGCACACACCTCGTCCGTGCACAGCGCCTCCTCCCGCTGCGCGGCGTCCACGGCGCAGCGAAAGCCGATCCGCCGGTCCCGGCGGCCCTCGCCTTCGCCACGACGCACGAGGACCGTTCGAGGTACGTCCGCGTCCTCGACAGAGCGCCCGCGCACGGGAGCGCGCGGCCGACCATCGACGAGCCCGACGCGCGCGTTCGAGCCACCGTCGAAGGCGCCGCCCATCCACTCCCTCACGCCCTCCAGCAATCCGCGGATGGCCGGGACATCGGCGTTGCCGAGGACGGTCGCGCCGATCACCGGCTCGGGTCGGCGCACCCCGCGGACACTGTCCTCGTCTTCTTCGGTCGTGGGGGGGTCGGCGGACAGCGGGTCTGCGCCGTGCATGAGTCGAGCGACGGCCTCCCACTCCTCTTCCCGCGGCAGCCGCCGACCGACGGCAGCGCAGTAGGCTGCCGCCTCGTCGCGTGTGATGCAGGTCGCGGGGCGATCCACCTCGATCCGATCGAAGACCGTGCACGCGAGTCGCGCGTAGTCGTCGGGGTCGGGGAGGGGTGAGCAACGCCCTGCCTGTACACATCCCGCGAACAGTCCGGCCGTGACCGGGTGCTGGTCCATCAGCAGGGGTTCGATCCGTATCGTCCGCGGCGGGAGGGAGTCGTCCGGATCCACCGGGTTGTCTCCCCCCAGCCGTGCTCGACCTCCCGCGAAGGGGACGAGGATCATGCCGTCGTGCCCAACGAGGGAGGCTTCCCCGCTCGGCCGGAAATCGGGTGCCGGCGCCTGAGGGGCCGGCGGCGGGGCGGACTCCCGGGGCGCACGCGAGCTCCGATCGCAGGCGGCGACACCGCCGATCGCGATGGCTGCGACAAGCGGCAGGGCCGAGGAGAGAAGGCGTGTCATGCCACCAGGGCCGCGTCATGCTGCATGAGGGCCAGCAGGGACTCGCGCGGCGGGTCGTCTCCCTGGAGGATGCGGGCAAGGGCCTGAACGACGGGCACCTGCGCACCGTGCTGGCGACACCAGGCGTCGACGTGACGGGCCACGTCCACGCCCTGCACCTCGGGAGGCACGCACTGCAACCGTTCGTGGACGGACGTGGTTCGGGCCAGCTCGAGGCCGAACGCGTAGTTGGGTTCGTTGCGGCGGACGGCGTCCACGAGCCGGCCGAGGCCGGCGAGGCCGTGGAACGTTCCTTCGCGGGCTCCGAGCTCGACCCCGAGGGACGCGATCTCACGAAGTCCCCGGGTCAGCAGGGCGGCGTGGCTGGAGGCGCCGAGGTCCAGTCCGTCCGCGAGCCCGATCAGGATGGCGACGACCTGGCCGAGAGCTGCTGCATACTCGACACCCCGGAGGTCGCTGGTGCCGTAGACCTGGATGTGGCCGGCGCCGAGCACCTTGCCGATGGCATCCCGGATCCCGGGAAACGCCGAGCCCACGACGACGGCGTTGGGCTTTCCCTCGAGGAGCTCGCTGACGTGCATCGGGCCGGCCATGACCCCGACCTGAAGGACACACGACAGGTTCTTGATCCGCTCGCTGACGGGCTGGAGTCCGGAGCCGTCGAGGCTGTGGAAGGCGTGAACGACCTGATGTGCTCCGTCGAGGCATGCCCCCAGGGGCTCCATCACGGGCGAGAAGTACTCGGAGCTGACGGTGAGCAGCATGAGGGAGCAGCCATCGGCGAAGGCGCGCGGGTCGGTGGTGACCCCCGCCTTCGGGTGCAGTCGGTCGAGCTCGGGGACGATCGCCGGCAGTCGGCGCGACTCCTGCAGTTCCCTTGCACGCTCGCCCAGCGAGGTGAACAGCAGGACGTCGTGGCCGTGGCGCGCGATGGTCTCGGTAAGCGCGAGGCCGAACCGCCCGGCGCCGATGACCCCGACGGTGCCCCGGAATGATCCGAGTCTGGACATGTTCATGCACCTCCTGCGGCCTGGCCGAGCAGGCGCTCCATGTCGTAGCCCCGCACGCGGCCCCCGTAGTAGTAGAGCAGGTTGGGCTGGGTGATGCGGATCCGCTCGGCCTCGCGCACCGCCACTGGCGTGGGGTGATAGCTGTTCCAGTAGCGGAGTGCTTCCTCGACGAGCGTCGGTGCGGCGTGCCGGGTGACGCTCTCGTCGAGCCTCAGCTCCCCCCGCTGCTCGGCTTCGCGCAGCAGCCGGACGAGCCGCTCCGTCTCCCCCTCGACGACGACGAGTCTCACGGTATCCCCCCGACAGAATCGCAGGGTGCGGTAGAGGTCCCAGCCGGGATGCTGCCTGCGCATGTGTTCGAAGAGCGCGAAGCTCACCACGTGGAGCGGGAAGAGGATCGTGTTGCGCCGGAAGGCGTCCGCGACACGGCTGCCCAGCTCCCGGGTGTACTGCTGGTCGCGCCCGCGAACACTTGCGGGGGTCCCGTCCACCCAGATGTACCGCTCGACGTCCACCACGCGGCCGCGCTGGTCGATGGTTCGGCCCCGGTCGTCGACCTCGTTTCCGAACAGGTCGAGCGGGGGACAGAACCGGATTCGGACCGTGGCGTCCATCTCGAGGGTGGAGCGCACGTAGTGTGCGACCACGCGGACGTCGGAGAACTCGTCGTCCTCGATGATGAACCGCCCCTTGCCGTCGGTTCGCAGGTGGTCCCCGATGAGCGTCTCGGACTCGAGCACGAGGTTGTAGTTGATGGTGACGGGCACCACGAAGATGGGGCGCGCGCGGCCGCGGATGACGTTCCGGCTCCACGCTTCCAGCGAGGTGCCGAGGAGCCCGAGCTTCAGCCTGGATTCGACCTCGTTCGAGCGCGAGCGCCCTCCTCCGGGGAAGAACAGGCTGTGGTAGCCGCGCTCGAGCAGGACCTGCGAGTACTGCTTGAGGACCTGCACGTAGATGTTGTGCTTCAGGCGCCGGTCCACCTTGTAGGCGCCGAGGTTCGCCATGAAGAACGAGGTCAGCGGGTTGGTGAACAGGTTCTTTCCCGCCCCGTAGGTCACCGGGGGAAGGCCCGAGGCATGGAGCGCCCACCCGATGAGCGGGCTGTCCATGTGGCTCGAGTGGGTCGGCACCACCACGAGGGTGCCGATCTCCGCCAGCCGCTGCAGCCGGGCGAGGTCGCCCTCGATGCCGAGCTTCGCCTCGAGGGGCTGCATCTCCCCCGGCAGGCGAAGCAGGCGGGAGCCCGACTGCCGGTTGAAGAGGAAGGAGATCCCGGTCGGGAGCACCTGGGTGGCCACCCGGAACACCGACGGACGAAACTGACCGGCGATGTCGGAGGCATAGGTCGTCACGATGCGCTGCAGCGCCTCCGCGTTCTCCTCCTCGGAGGCCCGGCCGAGACGGTGCGCGAGCCCCTTCCAGAACCCGTAGTCGAGCCCCGTGGACGAGCCCTGGCCGTCGTCCATCCGGCTCATCTCGAGATAAGCGGCCTCGTTGAGCAGGTACTCCAGCCCCTGGGCGTCGTCTTCCCAGGCCCGCTGAATGGCCCCCCGGGTCACCCGTTCGATGACCTCGTCGATGATCTCCTGCCGGTCGCGCCGAAACCGGAAGAGCGGCGTGTTGTCGTTCGTCGCGGCCATGCGCCCCCGGGTGCGTCGTGTGCCGTGGACCCCTACGGATCCGTCAGTCGCGGTAGAGCCGGACGAGGTCCGACGTGATGTTCTTCTGCATCGCCTCGTTCGTGCCTCCTCCGATGCTCAGGAGGATCGCGTCACGAAGCAGCCGCTCCACCCGGTACTCCCGCGTGTATCCATAGCCGCCGAGGACCTGGATGGCCATGCGGGCCACCTCCTCCGCCGTCATCGTGGCCACGAGCTTCGCCGCCCCCGCCCCGAGGCTGTTGCGGACATCCGGGCCGAGTCCGGCCGCCACATGGTAGGTCAGGGCCCGCGCGGCCTCGGTCTTCGCGTAGCCCTCTCCGAGGAAGCGCTGCACCTGACCGAACGCGCTCAACGGCTTGCCGAACGCCTTGCGATCGTTGATCGCGTACCGCGCCATGATCTCCAGACACTGGCGAGAAATCCCGTTGCTCATCGCGCCGAGCGTTACCCGCTCGATCTCCAGGTTGCGCATCATGTGGACGAGCGCTCCGCCTTCCTCCCCGAGCAGGTTGCCCACCGGTACCCGGACATCCTCCAGGACGAGCTGGCACGTCGGCGATTGCCGCATGCCCATCTTCGTCTCCTTCTTTCCGACGCCGAACCCCGCGAAGTCCTTCTCCACGACGAAGGACGTGATGCTGCGCGGATCCTCACGATCCATCTTGGCGTAGACGAGGAAGACGTCCGCGTGCGTCGAGTTGGTGATCCACTGCTTCACCCCGTTGAGGATGTAGTGTTCCCCGTCCCGCCGGGCGACCGTCGTCATGCCGAGCACGTCCGTTCCCGCATCGGGCTCGCTCATCGCCATGCCGCCGATCCAGGTGCCGTCGATCACCTTGCCCAGAATCCGCTCGCGCTGCGCATCGGTGGCGCTCCAGTAGAAGTTGTTCACGAAGAGCACCTCGTGCGCGAGGTACGAGAGCGTGAACGCCGGGTCGAACCGGCTCATCTCCTCGTGGATGATCACCGCAGCGACCGAGTCGAGCCCAAGCCCCCCCGCACTCTCCGGAATCGTGACCCCGAACAGCCCGAGTTCCGTAGCGAGGCGCCGAAAGAGGGCCACATTGAACGTCTCGGTGCGATCGTGCTCGTCGGCCTGCGGATCGAGCTCCGCCTCCGCCCAGCGCGCCACCGTCTCGCGCAGCGCCGCGTGTTCCTCGGTCGGGTTGTACAGATCGATCTTCGCCATCGGTGTCCTTCCTCGCTCCTGTCGTCCGGCATGCTCCGGTCACCCGGCACGGAACCGGTTCCGCGCCGGGCGCTGCCCGCGGACTCTAAACCGCGCCGTGCCCCCGCGCAACGCGCACCCCCGCTTCGCACAGCGCCGCACCCGCCGAAACTGGACCGGGCTGCCGCAAAGTCACCACCGAACCCCTCCCGGTGGGGGAATCATCGTCGTGGACCACAATGATGCACGCCGTTGCGGCCCATGCGAACCGCCGATCGGTGCCACGCCGGATTGCATCCCGGACCTCGCGTTCACCCCGCCAAACCGGTGCGCTCGGCATGCTCCCGCTTGACCGCGCCGACCCGGCACGATACGCCCCCGCCGTCGAAGCGTGCCACCGGAAGGTCCGGAGGCACAGGGAAGCCGGTGAGAATCCGGCACGGACCCGCCACTGTATAAGGCCGAAAGCCCGGCGCATCATGCCACTGCCTCCCCGAGCGGACGAGGTGGGAAGGCGCACCGGGCCACGCTCCCGCGTCAGGCCTTGAGTCAGGAGACCGGCTTCGACTCCGGTCCATCGACCGGCATCGTTCGGCCCCGGGAACACGGCCAGGAACGACCAGCGCCATCGTCAGGGTGGGACTCCGCGTCCAGCCCGGTGTCGCATGCGTCGCGCAGTGCCCGCCTTCCCGCCCCCCTTCTCTCGGGACACGAGAACGGAGCACACCATGCACGACCCGCACCGCCACCCCCGCCACGCCAGCCTGCTGGCCCTGCTGCTCATCCTCGCCGCGGCCCTCGCCGCGTGCGGCGACGATGCCGACCATGACACCAGCGTCGGGAGCACGTCCGGTGAAGCGCCGCCGACCGGCGAGGTGTCCACCACGGACACTCCGCCCACCACGGACACCCCGCCCACCACGACGGAGGCCGACCTCTACGAGCCTCCGGCGCGGCGAACCACCCTCTTCCCGGTCGAGGACAGCGTCTCCTTCGGCGGGCCGGGTGAGGACCACGATGTCCTGCTGCGGATCCGGACAGGCGTGGAATCCGACGCCTCCGTCGACACCTTCACGCTCGCCTCCGATGACCCGGCGGTGGCGACAACGGACGGCGGACGAATCGTGGCCGCGGGGCCCGGTACCACGACAGTGCGCGCCACCGCCGAGGTCCCCGGCGCCGGCGTCCTCGAGACCGGGATCGACGTCTTCGTCGGCGACGATCTTCTCGTCGTGTCCACGCTGACGAGCGGCTTCCACGGGGTCAGTTCGCAGCTGGAGTCCGCTGCACCCATCGATGCGCTCCCGGTCGGCCAGATCCCGGCCCGGCTGCGCATCATCGACGGCACGGGCTACGCCGTCTTCAGCGGGGACGCCTTCGGCGGTACTGCGGACAGCGCGCTGCTGATCTTCGACCCCGTGACCCTCGAACCGATCACCTTCCTTGAGGACATTGCTCCGGCCGGCGCCTACGACGTGGCGGTTCGTGCGGCCGACGAGCTCTGGCTCGTCGGAGCCGGCAACTCGGTCTACCGGGTGGATCCCGACGCGGCCGCCGCGGTCGAGGTCGAGGCCTTCGCCGACGCCGGCGACTGGAGTGTGTCTGTTTCCCTCAGCGCCGGAAGCGCCGCAGCCACGTGGGGCCCCTGGATGATCGTGGCCAACAGCACCCTCGACAGCTTCGTGGCCCAGTCCCCTGCGGTCCTCTTCTTCCTCGACGTGACGGGTGCGGAGGAGACGCTGTTCGCCGGGTTCCCGGGGCAGGGTTCGGCCAACGAGGATCCCTCCGGAAGTGGCTCCGATCCCTCGCCCGACCCATGGCTGGCCCTGCCCGAGGCGTGCCTCAATCCGTCGGATCTGCACCTCGCGGGGCGGCGCCTTCTCGTGGCCTGCACCGGCAACTACGCCGACGTGCCTGGCGCGGTCACGGTCCTCGATCTGCGCACCCTCGAGTTCGAGGTGACCGTGAGCCTCCCGGCCGGGGCCCTCAACTCCGTCGCCTGGGACGCCTTCCACAACCGCGTCGCCTACTCCGGGACCGACGGCAGCGCGACGGTGGGCCTGATCGACCTGGAGGACGGCGTCGTCGTGCGGGACATCGACACGGCCCCGCTCGCGCTGGTCGGCACCGAGGCCACCAGCTACAACGCGGCCAGCCTGCTGCTCGGAGAGGACGGGCTTCTCTACGCCACATCCTTCAACACCGACGGCCTCTGGGTGTTCACGTGGGCCGATCTCGAGGATTCCGAGATCACCGAGGTCACCCAGTTCACCGAGCTGGCCCCGGGCGGCTCCGGCCTCGGCGCCCAGCTTCTCGCACGTCTTGCGCCCGCACGTCCTCCACTCGCTCTCACCGGGGACCTCGCCCGCGTCTTTCACCCGGCGGTCGGGACCGGCTTCATGGATCCCCGAAACCTGTTCGGTCCCCCGGCCGGCGGTGGAGCCTTCGCCCCGAACTTCAGCAGCGAGGAGCTGACGACCGTGCCCGCCGGCGAGGCCATGACCATCGAGCTGGTCGGGGTCGCCCTCGTCGACGGCCCCGGCGACGACCTCGTGATCTTCGAGAACGTGCTCTTCCTCGGCGGAGATCCCATGATCCGCGCGGTCGACCCCGCCCGGGTGGAACTCTCGTCCGATGGCGAGACGTGGTTCGCATTCGACACCGTCGAGGACGAAGCGTTCGAGTTCGGCGCCCATGCGGGCGGATTCGCCACGGATGTGCGCCGCTTCGTGGAGGGCTTCGTGGGCATCGAGCCGACGTGGGCCAACCCTGCCGGCAACGGCATCGGCCTCGGTCACCCCGCCGCGGGCGGAGACCGCTTCGACCTCGCACGGGTCGGGCTCCCGGAGGCGAGGTTCATCCGCATCGTGGCCGACCACGCGAGCGGCAGCCGCCCCGACATCGACAGCGTCGTCCTCCTGAACTGGCGCCGCGACTGAGCGGGTGCGCGCGCGGACTTCGCGAGCGGCAGCCGTCCCGACATCGGCAGCGTCATCGTCCTGAACCGGCGCCACGACGGAGCAGCATCGCCCCCCGGACGCGTCCATTCGGGGGTCGCTGCCGCTCAGCCGGGGCAGCCCGCCACGCGGGCGATCAGCACCAGTACGGCCAGCGCCACGGCGACTGCGATGCTCACCGGCACCGGCCAGCGGGTCCGCGCGCCCGCGACCACCGGCACGATGCTCGCGTCGGGCACCACATCCAGGATCACGTCCCCGCGGTCTCCGCCCGGCCCTGGCAACCCGCGCCGCCGAAGGCGCAGTCGAACCGGCCGCTCGAGCGGAGCATCCAGATGCACCGTCCACCGTTCCGGGCCGTCGAGATCCAGCGCGTCAGCCCCGTGGATGCGCCCGTCCGCGTCCTCCACCCGTCCGGGCACATGGACCGTGACCGCTCCATCTCCTCCCGGCGCCGCACGTCCTCGCACGTGCACCTCGGGCCCGGCTCTCCCGGTCCGCGCCGGCAGGTCGAAGACCGATCCCAGCGCGAGCGCCCCCCCGCCTTCCTCGCCCCTCCGGGCCGCCGAACCATGTACCCGCGCGAACCCGGACGCTTCGTCCTCGCCCTCTCCCGCCTCCACCGCCGGCTTCCCCCCCGGGGGAGTGGGCTCCGCACCCCTGCCCTCCCCGGCCGGCTCCATCAACGCACCGCTCTCCCGAACGCCGGCGTCCGCGGAACCCGGCACTTCCGTCTCGGCACCGGTCGTCCCTGGCGGCAGGGCGAGCACCGGTCGTTTCTCTCCTGATGCGGAAGCGCTCATCGGACGCCAGAACCCCCGTAGTTCACCTTGTTCGTCGCGGAACATCTCCGCTGCGGGCAGACGGCGGCGGACGACGCCGTTGCGCGCGGACACGCGATGTGTCACCTCGCTGGTGCTCACGGGCAGTCCGCCACGCAACTCCCCGGGGGCCTGCTCCTCTCCGCACCCGAGGCCCCGAGACCATGGAGATCATCGCCCACCGCGGCGCCTGCTTCGATGCGCCCGAGAACTCGCTCGAGGCCTTCGACCTCTCCATCGCCCAGGGCGCCGTTCGGATCGAGCTGGACGTCCACGTGACCTCCGACCACGTTCCCCTCGTCTGCCATGACTCCACCACGGGACGGGTGGCCGACCGTGACCTCGAGGTCGAGTTCCACACCCTGGACGAGCTCCGGGGCCTGCGGCTCGCCAACGACGAGCCCATCCCCACCCTGGAGGAGGCGTGCCGCTTCATCTCCGCCCGGGCCACCCTCGACGTGGAGCTGAAGGCCACGACCCGGGAAGCCGCCTCCGCCGTGATCGAGGTGCTGCACGGGACCGGAGCGATCGAGAACGTGCTGATCACCTCGTTCGACCCGTCCGTCCTGCGCCTTCTCCGGGTCCTCGGCTTTCGCGGCCGCACCGGCCTCCTCGTGGGCTCCGGCTCGCTGCACGTGCGACAGCGCGCCTACGAGACCTGGCCCATGCGCACCCTGCGCGAGTGCGAGGCGACCGACCTCGTGATCCACCACCTGCTGTTGCACCGGGTCCTGCGGCGGGCGCTTCGCCGCTCCGGCCATGGCTGCGTGCTGTGGACGACGATCGAGGACGAGCGCCGCGAGCCGGCACGGCGTGCCGCCATCTACCGCCGGGCCGCCGGCCTCGAACCGGACGGCCTCATCGTCGCCCGCGTCGCCGAGGCCATCGCGGTCCTCGACGAGCTGCCCCCGCCGGCGCCCTGATCTCACGAGAAGCGCCTCGCGGACATGGCCGACGGCCGAGGGCCGGTCTGCGGTACACGGGTCCACCGTCCGGCCGACGGCCGAGGGTCAGTCTGCGGTGTACCGGTCCACCATCCGGCCGACGCCCGGAAGCGCCTCGCGGACATGGCCGATGGCCGAGGGCCGGAGCTTGCGGTAGGTCGCCACGAGCACCCGGTTGTCCGAGCGCTCCGCACGCCGGTCGGTGATCGCAAGAAGTGCGTTCGCCGCCCGATCCTCGTGCTGCCGGAGGAACGCGTCGAAACCCTGCCCCCCGGCCTCGCGGTGCTCCGCGTGCAAGGGTTCGATCGCACCCGCGAATTCGTCCAGCAGGTGATTCACCGCATCGGGGATCATGCGCCCTCCCTTGAGCTTTCGCACAAGCTTGTACCCCTGCTTCAGCGCGAAACCGCCCACACCCCCCTTGCGGTCCACCTCTTCATCGATCAGCCTGCATGCATCCTCCACGACCCGCGGCCGAACCACAGGGTCCTGGATGACCTCGACGAGCGATTTCATTGTTCTTCCTCCCCCCGCTGCGGGAACTGGATCACGGACGCAGGCAGTCCCTGCCGTGCGCGCCGTTGTCCGCAACACCGACAAGGACGTCAACCATGAAGCCGGCCATCCGAGTGGTCTTTGTCTGTCTGGGCAACATCTGCCGATCTCCGCTCGCCGAGGGCATCTGTCTCGAACACCTCGACCGGATGGGCCTTCGCGCGGAGTTCGAGGTCGACAGCGCGGGCACCTCGCGCTGGCACGCGGGTGAGCCCCCCGACCCCGGGAGCATCGAGGTGGCGCGGCGCCACGGCATCGACATCTCCCACCAGCGCGCCCGTGCCCTCGAGCAGGAGGACGTCGACCAGTTCGACTTCCTCGTCGCCATGGACCGCAGCAACGCCGGGAAGATCGAGCAGTTCGGCACCCTCGAGCTGCAGCGGCTCCTCCTCGTGCGCAGCTTCGACCCCGGCTCCGACACCTTCGACGTCCCCGATCCGTACGGCGGGGGCACCGACGGCTTCCAGGAAGTGTGGGACATCCTGGACCGCGCCATGCCCCATCTCATCACCCACATGCTCCACCACGGCCGACGGCTCTGAGCCTCCCCGGGTCGGAGCACCGCGGCGACGCGACCCGACGTCAGGGCACCACGAGGGGCTCGAGCACCGTGGCACGCTCCATCATCACGGGCGGCGCTGCGCTTCTCCGGTTCCGGCGCACCGCGGCGACGCGACCCGACGTCAGGGCACCACGAAGTTGTAGAGGACCTCGGTGCTTCCCTTCTGCGCGTTGCCGCCACGCAGGTGGATGCGGATCGATCCGTTGCCGAACCGCACGATGATCCACTCGAGCCCGATCTCGAAGTCGTTCTCGTCCTCGCGCGCTCCGGGGATGTACGTTCCGGAGAGGTACACGTTCTCGCTGAGGTACTTGCCGCCCTCCACCCGCGAGATGGCCTGCCCCTCCTGCGCGTCGCCCTCGATCCGCAAAGTATCGATCGGGATGTCCCCCGAGATCCGGTCGCTCAGGAGGCCGAGGGCGAGGCTGCCCGCGGTCGCGAGCACCTGCGACTGGGCGTCGGCCTCCCCGTCTCCTTCCATGCGCGGCCGGCCCGTGAGGAGCACGAAGATGATGTCCTCCTCCGACATCGCCGGATCGGACTGCAGCGCGATGGTCGGGTCCGAGGCCACGCCGCTGACCACCACGGTGATCGTCGCCCGCTCGCCGCTGGGCGCCTCGAGGTTCGCCGCCACCCCGGACGACAGCACGTGCACGGCGCGAATGTCGAGCGACGGGTCGAACGCCTCGTCCCCCGTCCCCTGGAACGCGATCCGACCTCGCTCGATGTCCAGCCGGCGTCCGGCCACGCGAATCTCGCCACTCGGCAGGGTCACGGCACCCGACGTCGTGATGTCGTTGCCCCGCAGCTCGAGGCCCAGGTCCACCGCGAACTGGATCGTGGCCAGGCTGTGTCGCAGCTCGTTTCGCCCCCGCGTCCGCACCCTCACGTCCACGTTCAGGTCGGCCATCGCGAGCTCGTCCTCCTCGCCGAGGCGCCTGGGGTCACGCTGCCCCACCTGCGATGCATCCACATCCTCGCCGATGAAGAATATGGGTGCGCCGAGCTGCGTGGGCCCGAGCGTGGGCTGCTGGGTGGCATCATCGGGAACTTCCACCACGCTGTTTTCCAGCACGACGTCGAGGGCGAGCACCTCCGCCTCGGTGTTCCCGTTCACCCGCACGGAGCCGGTGTAGAACACACCCGCCCCGGACGGATCGGCCAGCAGGAAGTCCCGCGACTCCAGCTCGAGCGCCATCGTCGTCGGGAACCAGTCCTCGAGCAGCACGGTGGCCTGTCCGGTGAGCCGTCCACTCCCGTCGCGCACCAGGAGGTCGCTCAGCCGGACGCGTTCGTTGTCGAACGCCAGGTCGAGCCGCACTTCGTCGAGCGTGCGCGCGAGCGGGATGATGCCGAGCGACACGTCGCGAAGCGACATCGACCCGTCGATCCTCGGGTCCCCGATCACCCCTCCCACACGGACGTCGGCGCTCACTCGGCCCGCCGCCTCGTCGATCCAGCTGGCCACGAGCACCCGCGGGAACAGGGCCACCATGTCGGTGTCGTTCATGGTCAGCGCCACTTCGACCGGCCACGATTCGATCCCCGGCAGCGGCTCCCCTTCCAGCAGCGCCCGGACCGACAGCGGGAGCCCCAGACTCGCCGTGACCTCCACGGCGTCCTGCGATCCATCGCACATCACCACATGACTCGAGAGGACCTGGTCCTCGAACCGGACCTCGACCCCCAGCATGGACTCCCGCTCGTCGAACAGAAGCAGCTCCCGCAGGGCCAGCCGCCCGAACATCCGCGGGTCATCGACCGTCCCGAACACGTCGAGGTAGCCCTGCAGCGTGCCGGGCTCCCCGCCGTGCGACGTCACGCCGTCCACCAGGTGCGCCAGGCGAACATCCTGCACCAGGAGCCGGCCGCGCACCTCGCCATCCGTCCGGAGGGTGCCCCCCAGCAGGGATGCGTAGCTGTCCTCGAGCGACAGCTCCAGCTCCAGCACGTCGCGGTCCGCATAGCCAGCGCGGCCCTCGATCCGCGTATTGTCCGCGATCCGGGCCTCGAACGCGCCGTGCAGCAGGGGCAGTCCCTCGATGTCGACCTCGCGCGCGCGCACTGCCGCAGTCAGCTCTCCCGCGGCCAGCGGCCCCCGCCAGCCCAACTCCCCACCGACGACCCCGCCGCGCAGCCCCAGGCCGTCGAGCAGCTCCGGCGGCAGCCGGGTCAGGGACGTGTCCGCCATCTCGACCAGCACCTGCCCCCGGAGCGTCCGGATCCACTCTTCCAGCATGTCCGGGTCCTCGACGATGTCCCGGACGTCGGCGTCGAGCTTCACCGACGCGCCCAGCAGCGGCGCATCCGACGCTTCCCCGTCCTCGGGCCAGTCGACGCGCAGCGACCCGGTGAGGCCGCGGTCCTCGCCCTCGCCGTAGACGCCCTCGAGCAGGACGCTCATCGGCTCGATCCGCCAGGTGACCCCCCCCGCCTCGTCCAGGGGTACGGTCACGCCCAGGTCGCGCACGGCCATCCGCCCCCGGCCCCGCGGGTCGCGCAGGGTGCCCTCGAGGTTGAACCAGCCCTCGAGCCGGCCGGCGATGGCGAGCGGCTCCAGATCGGGGATGAGGGTCGCGAGCGCGCCGAGGTCCACGTCATCCGACTCCGCCCGCACGCTGAGCACCTCTCGGGACGGCACGTCGACGATGCCCCGCTCGAGGTCGAGCAGGAGCGGAACGAACCCGTTGACCAGCGAGAGCCGGTCGCCTGCCCGGTAGAGCTCCAGTCCGAATTTCGCGAGGCCTGTGGACACGTCGAGCCGCGCCTCGACGCGCAGGTCGTCCAGCTCGGCGATGCCGACCTCCTCGGCGGTGACCCGGGCATCGAGGGTAGGCGTCCGCAGCGTGCCACCGGCGCTCAGGGACGCACCCACCACGCCTCGCAAGTCGGGCGGAACCCCGTCGACGAGGTCGCCGAGGCGTTCCAGCCGGAGTCCTTCGACCACGGCGTCGAGGGCGATGCGCCCGCGGATGTCCCATTGACCGGACAGGGAGAGTTCGGCTCCGAGCGCCGTCAGCCGCGGGATGTCGATGCGGGCATCGAGGGGGGCGAACTCGTCGGAGAGGCGGACCCGCCATGGTGCCGTGCTCTCGAGCCGGGCCTGGATGTCGGGCATGGCGGCTTCGAGCCGGGTGATGCTGCCGGAGAGGCGGCCTTCGTCCCACGCGGCGCCGGTGGTGAGGCCGAAGCGCAGCTCGTCGCCCTGGGCGACTCCATCGACGCGGAGGCGGCCGTCGAAACCGCGGCTGTTCCAGTCGGCATCGAGCCGGTCGAGCAGGAAGCCGTCCATCCTGGCCTGCCGGACGGAGAGTTCGGCGGTGAGTTCGGGGTGGGTGGAGGGGCGTCCGCTGGCGCGCAGCTCCGCGCGGGCGATCTGCATGTCATCCATGCGCAGGTTGCGGAGGGTGAGGGCGGCCTGGAAGCGGAGACTGGAGAGGGCCTCGAGGGCGAATGCCACGGGGTCGTCGACTTCGTCCGGGGGGGTCTGGAGCACATCGACCGGCACGGAGCCGCGGGCGTCGAGGGTGAGGTCGAGGGCGCCGCGCACGGAGGGGAGGTCCAGCTCGGGGGGCAGTGCGGAGAGCGGAGCGGCGAGCTCGCTGATGGTGAGGCGGGTGCGCAGATCGAGGCTGCCATCGAGGCCGGCGGTACCGTCGGCCTGGAGACGGGCGTCGAGGGCGTCGATGTCGAGGCGCCGCAGGGTGAGGGTCTCCTCCTCCCAGGCGAAGGACAGGAAGCCGCTTCGGAGCCCCCACTCTCCCACCCGCGAGGGGCCGATCTCGGCGATGCCGCCGACGACGAGTTCGTCGGGCGAGATGCCCCGTCCCTCGATTCGGATCGCCGCGCTGAGGTCCGCGTCGAGCGGTGGTGCACCGAGGGCCTCGAGGTCGACCCACCGGGCGGGGACGAGGCGCTCGATGGCCAGTCGGGCGCGCCATCCCGGGGTGGTGAGGTTGCGCAGGTCGAGGGTGACGTCCGCGCGCACGGGGGGTTCGTCGTCCACGGCGGCCTGCAGGGCGAGGTGGAGACTGTCGACGGGCCCGCCGAGGGTGGCGGAGATGGCGACGGGCTGCCGGAGGACCTCGGCTTCGAGGAGCGTGTTGAGTTCGGCGGGGTCGAGCACGAGGGTGGGCAGATCGACGTTCAGGTGAGCGAAGGGGTGCTCGCCGGTGGGGTCGAGGGCGACGGCGGCCGTCAGGCTGTCGAGGGCGGTGCGGCCAGCGCGGAGGGTGTGGAGGCGGAGGGTGAGTTCGTCGTCCTGCAGGAAGAGGTCGAGGTGTTGCAATCCGACGGCCAGCGGCTCCGGGAGCACGCCGGGCACGAGGAGGCCGGCGTCGAGCTGCGGGAGGGCGATGCCGATGGCGCCATCGGGCGTCATGCGCAGACGGAGGTCGACGTCGAGGTCCCGGAGGTCGACGAGGCGCGCGTCGTCGTTGCGGGCATCGCGCAGCACGACGCGGCCCTGTCGCAGGGAGAGGTTGTCGATCACGAGGTCGAGCGGGTCGGACTCGGTGGATTCGTCGGAGGGGGGGAGGATGCCGAGGATGTCGAGGGAGCCGTCATCGAGGATGCGGAGGTCGACGAGCAGGTCGTCGAGGGCGACGTCGACGAGGTGAATGCGGCCGTCGAGCAGGGGGCGCAGCCGGTACCGGACGTCGACGGAGCCGAGATGCAGGAGGGTTCGTCCGTCGTGGTCGCGGAGGGAGACGCCATCGAGTGCGGCGTGTCGCAGGAGGGGTCCGCGCAGGCGCTCGGCGTGGAGGGTGCCCTCGAGCCCGGCCTGGTTGGCGATCCGGAGGGCCTGGGTGAGGAGGAGGTTTCGGCCCGGCTGCGTCTGGGTGAGGAGGACGAGGGTCACGACCAGCAGGACGGAGGCGGCGAGGACGGTCCACAGAGCGCCTCGGAGGATGCGTCCTGCGGACCAGGTGCGGGGGGGGGCTTCGGTGGCCTGGTCGTCCCGCTCGATGGGGGGGGTCTCGGCCATCAGAAGGCCTCCCCGATGGACAGGTAGAAGCCGAAGCGGCGGATGCCGGCGAAGGCGGGGTCGTCGGTGAGCCGCCAGGCGAAGTCGGTGCGGATGGGCCCGATGGGGGTGATGAGGCGGAGACCGAAGCCGGTGCCGAGCTGAAGTCCGTCGGCGCCGGGCTGGAGACGCCAGGCGAGGGTTTCGTCTCCGACGAAGCCGCCGTCGAGGAAGATGGCACCGGCGAGCCAGTCGCGTCCGATCATGTAGCGGGGTTCGATGTTGGCGACGGCGACGGAGAAGCCGCCGATGGGGACGCGCCGGCAGCTCTCCTCGGCGCCGAGGCAGGCGGCGTCGCGGGTGATGGTGCCGTCGTCGAGGGCGAACTCGTAGGGGCTGATCTGCCGTCTTCGGAAGCCGCGGACGGTGTCGGATCCGCCGGCGAAGAAGCGCTGGGTGCGGATGACGGGCTGGTCGCCGATGTTGAAGATGGTTCCGACGCGGAGCCTGGAGGCGAGGACGAGGCGTCGGCCGACGGGCTGGTAGTGTCGGAATTCGGGCTGGATCCGCAGGTAGTGGTACTCGCCGAGGGCGAAGGTTTCTCCGAGTTCGATGGACAGTTCGGAGTAGTCGCCGCGGCGGGCCGAGAGGGGGTTGTCCCGGCGATCGAGCTGCAGCATGAGGTCGAAGTAGGCGAGGGAGAATTCGCGGGGCAGGAGGGATTCGGAGTCGGCGCCGCGGAGTTCGTCATCGCGGATGAAGAAGAGGTCGACGTTGTAGCCGAGGGAGAGGGTGAGATCGCGGGTGAGGCGGCGGGAGAGGCCGACTCTGGCCCGCGGGCTCGCGTACCGGTAGCCGGGTTCGATGTCTTCTTCGTAGCGGAGACGGAGGTTGACGTCGGCGAGCCGGAAGAAGGCACCGGGGCGTGCGTAGGAGACCTGCGCGCTGCCGACGATGCCGGTTTCCTCGGACTGCCACAGGGAGGGCAGCCAGGCGTGGCCGAGGCGTCCGTCGGCCTCGATGCGGTTGAGGGGGGAGAGCACGTTTCTCCAGACGGCGTTGGCGCGTCCGAAGACCTCGGTGCGTCCGGCCTCGATGCCGATGCCGCCGCCGAAGCGGTAGTTGGCGGAGGGGAGTTCGGAGACGGTGATGAGGATGTCGACGTTGGGGTCGATGATGGCGACGTCGTCGAACAGGTCGAGTCGGGCGAGGTCACCGGCGCCGTGTCGGATACCGTCGACGACGTCCCAGGCGAGGGAGAGCCCGGATTCGGAAGCCTGTTCGTGCACGCGTTCGGCGTGCGCGCGGAGGGTCTGGTCGCGACCCTGCCAGGCGGCGGGGGGTCGTGCTCCGTCGAAGCGGATGGCACGTCGTTGCTCCCGGTCGGCCATGGACTCGACGGTGACGAGGGAGAAGACGTTCATGTCGTAGAGGTCGAGCTGGGCGGTGCGCAGGAGGGAGTGTCGGTAGACGTTGCCCGGGCGGATGCGGATGCGGTTGCGGATCGCCTCGTCGGGGAGGCGGCGGTTTCCCCGGACTTCGATGTTGCCGAACTGGGAGGCGGGGCCTGGGTCGATGAAGTAGAAGAGCTGGGCGAGTCGTGCCTCGCGGTCGACGTAGATTCTCATGTCGACGCGAGCGTAGGCGTAGGAGTTCTCCTGGAGGCGCCTGCGCATCTCCTGCCGGGCGCGTTCGGCGTCGTCGACGTTGAGGACGGTGCCTTCCCGAATGGGGAGATCGGCGAGGAGTCGTCGTCGGTCGATGCCGCGGATTTCCCGGTCACCGTATCGGACGCTGTCGAGGAAGGTCGGTTCGCCTTCGTCGATCACGAAGTGGACGCGGGCGCGGCGCTGGTCCTGGTCGGGATCGGGGGTGGGCTCCACGGTCCAGTCGACGACGCGGGCGTTGAAGTAGCCGCGGGCGTGGTAGAAGGCCTGGATGCGCTGGATGTCCTGCTGCACGGCGAACCGGTTGAACATCCGCGGGGGTTCGAAGGGGTTGTAGCGGTCGCGGCGTGTGGCGAGCGCATCGGCGAGGTCGCGCTCGTCCACGTTCTCGACGCCCTCGAAGGTGACCTCGACGATCCGCATCGAGGTGACCCCGGGGGCCTGGACGGGCGAGGGTCTGCAGGCGGAGGTGGCCAGCGTGAGCGCGAGGAGCAGCAGCCACCATGCGCCGCGGGGGGGGGCTACGCGGCAGAGGGCGCCCCCGTCGGGGGCGGGCATGTGCAGGGGCGTGGCCATCCGGAGTGGTCTTCCTGTCGAGTTGCCGGGCGCATGGCCGCGGCTGCAGGGCATCAGCCGGGCAGACTGGTATAGCTCGGCAACGGGCGCAACAACTCCCAGTGGCGGTCGGGGCGGCGGCGGGTGATGCCCATCTCGGCGAGCTCCTCGAGTTGCGCATCGAGGTTGGTCAGCCAGGTGAAGAGCTTGCGGGGCAGGTCGCGCCCGGAGCGGGACGCGAGTTCGAGCGCCGCCTGGGCCGCGTTGAAGGGCGTGACCGGGTCGAGGCCGTCCTCGAGGGTGGTCCACGCCTCGGCGAGCCAGGCGCGCGACCGCTGGATGCAGGCACCGAGGTCCGGCTCCGGGGGCCCATGTCCCGGGAGGACGAGGGGCGAGGCGGCCAGCGCCTGCCAGCGGTCCAGGGTCTGCCGGTAGAGGGCGATGTCATCGTCCATCGCGGGCATGATCGGCGTGGGCACGCGGAGGAGAACGTCTCCGGTGAAGAGGAGGTTTCGGTCGGGCAGCCACCATCCGCCGTGGAAGGGGTCGTGGCCGCGTCCATCGAGGTAGTGCAGGTGGAAGGGGCCGATGCGGAGGTCCTCGCCGAAGTCGACGGGTCGGGCGGTGGGGATGGTGCCGTCTCCACCCTGTCGCAGCGGGGCGCGGGGCGCGAGGCTCCGCCGCTCGAGGACGGTGTCGCGGAGGGGGCCTTCGGGGAGGACGAGGTCGAACCACGCATCCCAGCGTTCGGCGAGATCGTAGTGCTCGTAGAAGTTGCCGAAGAGGGGGGTGGTATGTCGCCAGCCGTGGACGGGGCAGGCCAGTCGGTCGCGCCAGACCACGGTGCCCCCCATGTGGTCTTCATGGCTGTGGGTGAGCAGGACGCCGTCGAGATCCTCGATGCGCACGTCGATCTCGGCCAGCCGTTCCTCGACGGCGGCGGTCGTGTGGGTCCAGCCGGCGTCGACGAGCAGGGTGGTCCCGCCCTGTCGCAGGACGTAGAGGTGGACGGTCAGGCCGGACGGCGAGGCGGTGCTGAGTCGGTGGACACCGGGTGCCACCTCTCGCGGTCGGCCTGGGCGCGGCGCGACGCCCATGGGGTTCAGGCCGACTTGTAGAAGGTGTCGCGGATGTTCTGGACGGTGAACTCGAGGAATCGCGTGAGGGTTTCCTCGGGGATCTCCTCGATGCTCTCGGCGATCTGACCGTAGTTCTGGATCGGTCCGTTCTTGAGGGTGACACCGTCGAGCTCGTCGAGCCAGTTGTTGCGGCGGTCCCGTTCCTCGTCGGCCATGGTCGTCGTGCTGTCGGGGTTGACGTGGAGAAAGACGGAACCGTCGGTGTTCACGTCGAGGATGGAGTAGTTGAGGGAGCCGTAGCGGATGTTGAACCCACCGACCTTTCCGCCACCTGTGGAGTACACGCATCCCAGGTCACGGGCGTGGCGCAGCAGCTTCCGGATGGCAGCCTTTCGCTCCGTTCCCCCCTTCTCTTCCGCCAGCCTGAATACCTCGAGCATGTCCATATCGTTCCACTCTCCTCGGGTCGTCCATCGCCGCACGGGCACACCCCGTGCGGCACCTTGCGACCCGTTTCGTTCCGGGGCGCCAGGGGCCGTACGGCACGGTGGTCGTACGGCACTGTGGCGGGGGCGCTCCCGTCTGTTCGGACGAGAAGGCGCCACCTGTCCGTAACGGATGTTCTAGGATTGTCGCTTGCAGAGGTCAAGGGAGGATCCCGGCCGCTTGATTCCCCGACGCGTCCGCGCTACCTCCGCCTGCGCATGGCCGACTCTCCGCCAGACCGCATTCGCGACCTCGCCCGACGGGCGGCCCGACGGGCGGCGCGACGCCTTCCGGTGCCGGTCTCGCAGGTGCTCTCCTCGGGCCGCGCGCTCCTGCAGCCCGGAGATGGAGCGTTGATTCGGCAGCTCGCGGGCCGACTGGGGGATCTTGCCGACCTCGCCGCGTCCCGGCTGCTGGCCTCCGATGACCTGGCCGCCGAGCTGGCGCTGCTCCTGGAGGAACTCGCCGAGGACCAGGATCGGGACGAGGTTGCGTGGATGCTGCTCCGCCACAGCCCCATGCTCGACGGAACCCTGATCGGGCTGCTCGATCCCCTGATGCGGTCCCGGGGCTCGGAGACCGCCGCCGTGCTCGATCCTGCCCTCGTGCGACGGGGCCGCGAGGCGATCCTTCGAACCATCGCCGCCCTGCACGGCGGCTTCCCGGATGCCCCGTCCGGGGCACTGGCCGAACGCCTCGACGCCGAAGGGCTGCTCGATCCCTTTCCGGCCCTCCGGCCGGCGCTCCTCGGCCAGCTCCCGCCGGACGACGAGGCCCGCTTCGTGCTTCTGAGCTACAGCATCTTCCTGCAGTCGTGGCTGATGCGCCACGTCGGCCACAGCGCCGGAGAGCGAATCGCCACGCTCGGCGGGGAGCCGGGTTCCTCTGCTCCCCCTACCCTCGACGCCACGCCCCAGCCCCGTTCCTCCCGCGACGACTGAACCCACTATCCACTCCCGCCCCCGCTGCCGCGTGTCATCCACCCCGCTGAACCGACCCCTGCGCCTCGTGGATACCCCCGAGGCCGCCAGGGCCTTTGCCGACGAGTTCCTCCCGGACATCGAGGGCCGCACCATCGGCCTCGATGTGGAGGAAGACCGCATGGTCCACTACGCCCCGCGCATCGCTCTCCTGCAGGTGACGATCGACGAGGTGGACGTGCTCCTCGACCCGTTGCGGCTCGAGCACGAGGTCCTCTCGCCGATCGTCGAGGCCCTGTGCATCCGCGCGGGTGCCATCCTGATGCACGGCGCGCAGAATGACGTCACCGGCCTGAAGCGGGACTTCGGCGTGGGTCCGGATGCGCTGCGCGACACCCAGATCGCGGCCCGCTTCGCAGGCCAGACGAGGTTCGGCCTTGCCGGTCTGCTCGAATCGGAGTTCGGCATCTCGCTCGACAAGGAGCAGCGGATGTCGGACTGGACCGCCCGCCCGCTCTCGAACGACCAGATCCGGTACGCCCGGCGGGACACGGTCTGGCTGGCCGACCTGTGGGAGCGCCTTGAGGAGGGCGTTCGCGCCCGCGGCTTCGAGGATGCCGTGGCCGAGGAGAACGAGGCCCTCGCCGAGCTCCCGGTCAACGACCCGGGCTTCGATCCGTCCGGCTGGCGTTCCCAGAAGGGCCTCCGCGGCCAGCGCCTCGAGCCGCTGATGGAGCGCCGGGCCGCCGCCCTCTGGGCGCTGCGCGACGAGGTGGCCCGAACCCACGACCGTCACCCGACCCGGACGCTGCCCCCGTGGCTTCTCGCGGAGCTGGTCCGCCGCGGTCCCCGCATGATGGACGGTCAGCGCCGCAACAAGGCGCTGCGCGCCTTCGTCGGGCTGGTCGGGGACGACGCGCTCCGGCAGCTCCTCACGGACCCGCCGCCGTTCGAGGCGGGCGACGTCCCGGAGCGCCGCGGTGGGCGCGGCCGGCCGCCCTGGCACCGCAGCCCGCACTTCGACCGCCGGGTGCAGGCCCTGCTGGCCTGGCGGGACGAGGAGGCCGAACGCACGGGGATCGAGGCCGGGTTCCTCGCTCCGCGCGCGCTGCTCGAGCAGCTCGCCGAAGTCGACGCTCCGGAGCACGACGTCCTCGCCGCAATCCCCGATGTCCGGCGGTGGCGGCTGCGGCGCTATGCGGATGCCTGGCTCGGGCTGCTGCGGACCTGAGCCCGCGAAACCTGGCTCACTCGGAGAGATCCGCCTGTGGGCAGTCCGTCGAGAAGTCCTCGCGCTCCCCCACCGTGAGCATCCCGGTGTCCGCGAAGGCGCGCATCGCGTCGGCCAGGTGCGCCCGGGCGTTGTCGAGGTCGAAGGCGATGTAGTGACCGCGCCGGGTGTCCCAGGGGCACCACTCCACCAGCACGCCGGTGGTGCTCTCCCCGGCGAGGTTTGCGGACACGGGGGCCGTGACCGTTCCACGCCCCACGAAGGCGAGGGTGTTGGTCAGCCATGGCTCGATGGTCGGCCCGAGCGCATCCAGCCCCAGCGCCGCCCCCAGCGCGGTGCGCGCGCGCACGGAGAAGTACCCGTCGTCGAGGCCGCTGTGCTGGTAGACGTGCGTGGGCGTCCGCCCCTCGTGCGGCTCCCGGATGACATGGCGGGCGTGGGCGATGGGATCGACGATGTCCCAGTAGTGCTGGAGCCAGTGGAGTACGGGGTCGAACCGGGTCAGCTCCTCCTGGGGGCGCGCGAGCACGTAGCCGAGGGCGAGCTCGAGCACCCCGCGCAGGGCGAAGGGCTGCACCGCGGTCACCCCGATCTCCACCAGGACACCGCCGGATCCATGCAGGAACAGGGCGCCCACGTTGTCATCGATCGTGGCCCACGGGACGGCGAGGGTGCTTCCCATGCTCTGCCCGAAGGCAGCGATGCGCTCGGGGTTGAACCGGATCATGCCGTCCGCGGCGTCCCCGGCGTCGAGCCGCCCGGGCGCCACGTCCGGATCGATCTCCAGATCGATCAGGAACCGCGTGCGGAGGGCCATCTCGACGGCCGCCATCAGAAAGTTGTCGACGGCGGCCCGGGGGTTCTCCGTGAGGTTGTAGAGGCGCAGGCCGGTGGTGTCCGGGGGGTCGGAGCGGTCGCCGTGGAGGGGGAAGTCGAATCCGACGGTGGCCCAGCCCGCCTCGGCGGCGACCCGGGCGGTGCCGAAGCCGATGTCGGGCTCCGTGAACGGGTTCCCGCGCACGATGGACTCCATCCAGTTGCTCCCCGAACCATGCATGTAGAGGAGCACCGGCCAGCCGCCCTCGGGCATCGGTCCGGGCGGCAGGGAGACGTTGAAGCGGGCCCACTGTTCCTCGACGACGACGGGGAGTCCGTCCTCGCCGAAGAGGATGCGACCGGCCGGGGGCGACGCGAAGGGCCGGGTTCCCTCCTGCACCTGGGGTGCGGAGTGCCGGCCGGCGAGCACCGTGAAGACGTCGAGCTCCTCGATCACTTCGAAGCCGTCCTCGCCGAGGGTGGGGGTGGGCAGGGTCTCCGCCCAGTCGGCGAGCATCCGGAGACGGGCGCTCGGATCGGCGGTCGTGAACAGGACGAGACCGACGATCTCGTCCGTCGGCAGCCCCTGCTCGGCGAGGAAGGAGGCCGCCTCGGCGTACGGCGCGCCGCTCACCTGGCCCGCGCGCCACGAGGCCACATCGTCTCCGGCGAGGAGGGACCGCATGGCATCGGAAGGCACGAAGGTACCGCCGTCCTCGGGGGCGAGGGCGGTGGTCACGACGAAGGCATACTGCGTCAGCGGACGCCGGGTCACGCCGAAGGGGGTGATCGCCGCGAGTCGGTTGCCCGGGGTGAGGACGCTCGGGATGTTCCGGACATCGAACTCCAGCGGGAAGGTCCGTCCGCGCTCGGGGGAGTCGGGATCGACGTCGATGAGGAAGACCGACGGCGCGTCCTCGCCCTGCTCCCACAGGCTTCCGGTCAACCGCTCGGGCAGGGTGGACGCGTCGATCGGCGCATCGAAGAAGGCGTGGAATCCGCTCGTCACGCCCCAGCCCTCGACGAGGTCGTCGGCGGCCTCGACCCACAGGCGGGTCAGGGTGATCCCCAGAAGTCCGGTCCACTCCGAGAACCGGATGCGCCCGTCCCCGTCACGGCGGGCGTCGGACGGGATCGGCAGGGCGAAGAAGTCCTCGTCGGCGGGATCGAAGACCAGGGAGGGCGGCCCCGCCGGAGGGGATGTGGTCTCGCCGCCAGAGGGGCCCGACGGCGGGTCGGTGTCCGTCTCCGACCGGACCGAGGTCGCGTCCGGATCGCTGGTGGGCGGCGCATCCGTACCGCTCGGGTCCGTCGTCGTGGGCGTTCCCGCGTCGTCGCTTCCGCAGGCGACGAGGGCGACAGCGAGGACGGCGACGGCAAGAAGGATCGGGAGGGCGACCCCCGCTTCCCTGCTCGTTGTACTGGCAGAATTCATGAACACACCTCGGGATCGGTTCGCGGACGCCCACCATGGCGCGCCCGCACCATAGCCGTCCTGTGTCCCGTTCGGAAGCGTGGGGCGCATTCGCCGGGCGGATTCCCGCTTGCGTCGTCCGCCCCGGGCGTGCTCTCGTGGGCGACGGCTCAGGCTCCCGACCGCGCTCCCCCACCGGCTGCCCCATGACCGATCTCCCCGCCGACACCCTCCTCCACGCCCTGGCCATGGACGAGCGGGTCCGCATCGTGGCCTGTGCAGCCACGCACGCGGTCGCCGAGGGCTGCCGCATTCAGGGGACGCATCCCACGGCGAGTGCGGCCTTCGGGCGACTTCTTGCGGGAAGCGCGCTGCTCGCGGCCACGCTCAAGGGACGGGAGCGTGTGACGCTCCAGATCCGGGGCACGGGTCCGCTGCAGTGGCTGCTGGCCCGATCCACCCCGGACGGCTCGGTGCATGGTGCGGTCGGCCAGGCCGCGGTCCACCTGCCTCCGCGACCGGACGGGAAGCTCGATGTCGGTGCCGCGGTGGGACAGGGGGTGCTCGTCGTGACCCGCGACCTCGGAATCGGCGAGCCCTGGACGGGGACCGTTCCCCTCGCGACCGGCGAGGTCGGGGACGATCTGGCGGCGTACCTGCTGCAGAGCGAGCAGATCCACTCGGCGGTCGGCGTGGGGGTGCTCCTGCGCGGGGAAGGAGAGGTCACCGGAGCCGGTGGCTTCCTGCTTCAGATCCTCGGCGGCCTGGAGGACGACGAGGTGGATGACCTCGAGGCCGCCATCGCGGGTGTCCGCGAGCTGGCCCGCGCGTTCGAGGGAGGGATGCAACCGCGGGAGCTGATCCACGCGCTGGTCGGGGACGATCACCGCGTTCTCGCGGAGCGCCCGCTGCGCTACCACTGTCCCCACGACGCGGAACACTACCGGGGGAGGTTGCTGCTGCTGGGCCATGCCGCGCTGGAGGAGCTGCTGTCCGAGCAGCCGGACCTGCGGGTGCGGTGCGAGTTCAGCCAGCGCGAGTACTGCTACACCCGGGCGGACTTTCCGGAGCTGGACCGGGACTGAGCTCCGGTTCGCAGGAGGCTTCCGCCCGCTCCCGGGAAGGCACGGCGCCCGGGAGGCGAGCCGGCTTCAGGGGGCGGCGTCGCGGGCTGCGGCCTCGATGATCCGGCGGAGTTCCGCAGGCGGCATCGCGCCGACGTACTGGCGACCGTTGACGTAGAAGGTCGGGGTCCCCTGAACGCCGAGGGCCCGGCCTGCGTCGAGGTCTGCCTCGAGGGCCCTTGTGGCCCGCGGGTCGTCCATGCAGACGGCCAGGGCTGCGGTGTCGAGACCGGCCTGACCGGCGAGGCGCATCACCGCGTCCCGATCGCTCACCGGGAGGTGCTCGAAGAACAGGTCGTGGAGCGGCCAGAACAGGTCCTGCTCCACGGCACAGATGCCCGCCAGGGCTGCCACACGCTGATCGGGGCGGATGGGGTAGTGCCGGTAGACGACGCGCAGGCGATCGCCGACGACGTCGGCCACGGCGTCGATGCTTTCGGCGAGCCGACCGCAGAAGGGACACCCGAAGTTCGAGAACTCGACGAGGGTGACGGGCGCGTCCTCGGGTCCCTTCACCCCGGCGTGCGGCGCGAGCAGGAGGGTGTCGTCGGCGCGGGGCGTGTCCTGCGCGAGCGTGGCCCGCATCGCTTCGGCCTCGGCGATCCGGGCTTCGCGGAGTCCGTCGAGCACCAGCGTGCCGGCCCCGACGGTCAGGACACCGAGGACCACCACAGTGGGCAGGGCCGGCGTGCGCACGAGGCTTGCGGCCTCGCGAATCTGGGCGGGGAGGATCCTCGTCGGCCCCGCGCCGAGCCACATCCATGTCGTGACCACCCCGGCGATGTTGACCCCGTAGAGCAGCCCGCAGAAGGGGCAGAAGCTGCCGAGGATCGCGATGCTGACCGCGAACAGGTACACGCTGTAGAGGGTGGACAGCACGAAGAGGGTCTGCAGCACGCCGGCGGGACGCACCGCGCGTCGCGGATGTTCCCCTCCGGGGTTGAAGGCGGAGAGGATGGCGGCGCCCACGTAGAAGCCCATTCCCAGCAGCGCGATGGGGATCCCGAGGAAGGTGGCGAACCGGCTTCCGGCGGCCGCATCGCAGTTGATGGTGTCGCTGATGCCGCAGAGACCGCCCATCGCCTCGCCGGCGGTGAAGGCGAGATGGACGCCGAGCAGGTGCACGGACGCGGCCACGCCCACCAGGGACGCCAGCAGGGTGAGAACACGGCCGGGCAGTTGGCGTTGTCGCATGTCGGGCGCAGCGTGTGCGGGGGACGGAAGGCCGACGGCCATGGGCGACGGCGCCGGGGTGCATAACAGCGACCAGCGCCGGGGGAAAGGGGGGAGTCACGTGCCGGGGTCGCCCACCGGTTGCCAGCGGGGGGCGCCCGTGCGTATGAACGCGCGCGGGGCCCCGAACCCTTCCCCTGTTCCGCTCGCCCATGGAGACGACCACATGTACAGCTTCACCCTGTCCGAAGAGCAGCTCGCCATCCAGCGCACCGCCCGGGACTTCACCCGGGAGCACATCATCCCTGTCGCCGGGGAACTCGACGAGAAGGGCGAGTTTCCGATGGACATCTGCCGGAAGGCCTTCGATCTCGGTTTGATGAACCTCGAGATCGAGCCCGAGTTCGGCGGCCTCGGCCTCGGCATCTTCGACAATTGCCTCATCATGGAAGAGCTCGCCTACGGATGTGTCGGTGTGGCCACCACGGTCACCGGCAACACCCTCGGCGCCACGCCCATCATGATCGCGGGGACGGACGACCAGAAGAAGGAATACCTCGGCCGCCTCACCGAGGAGTGCATCTTCTGCGCCTACGCCACCAGCGAACCCGACGCGGGCAGCGACGTCGCCGGCCTTCGGACGAAGTACGTCCGCAAGGGAGACTCCTTCGTGCTCAACGGGTCCAAGCAGTGGATCACCAACGGCGCCTACGCGAACTTCTTCGTCATCTTCGCGACGAGCGACCCCGGCCTCCGACACAAGGGCATCTCGGCCTTCATCGTTCCCGCCGACACCCCGGGCGTCTCCATCGGCAAGAAGGAGGACAAGCTCGGTCAGCGCGCCTCCAACACCGTGCAGATCCACCTCGAAGACGTCGAGATTCCGGCGTCGAACCTTCTCGGGCGCGAGGGCGAGGGCTTCAAGCTCGCCATGAAGACCTTCGACCGCACCCGTCCGGAGATCGGCGCCTTCGCCTGCGGCATCATGCGCCGGGCGCTCGACGAGTGCGTGGCCTACGCAAAGGAACGAAAGACCTTCGGCGTGCCCATCGGGCAGCATCAGGCGATCCAGATGATGCTCGCCGACATGGCCATCGCCTACGAGGCCGGGCACCTGCTGACCTTCAAGGCCGCCGCGCTCCTCGACGGTGGCGCGCCCGCGACGGTCGTCTCTTCCTACAGCAAGGCGTTCGCGGCCGACAACGCCATGAAGGTCGCCATCGACGCCGTCCAGGTTTTTGGTGGAAACGGGTACGTGAAGGAGTATCCTGTCGAGAAGTTGATGCGCGACGCCAAGCTTCTGCAGATCTACGAGGGCACGTCCCAGATCCAGAGGATCGTCATCGCGCGTCACCTCCTCAGCGACTGAGCACGAGAGCGTCGCGGACCGGACGCCTCACGAGCCGACCACCGCCGCCCCCCCTACGGAGAGATGCGCATGGCGCGACAACGGGCAGACTTCGACTGGCGTGGCTTCGGCCGCATCTTCCTCATCGTCGGGCTCCTGCTCGGCGCCTGGACCATCTTCCCGGCCACGGTGTGCACCTTCAAGGGGATCGACGAGGACGTCAGCCTCGACGAGCTCGCGCGCACACGCCCCATCGCCGACCCGGACTCCGGAGAGCGACACACCGACCTGACACGCGTCTCCTCCAGCGCCGGCTTCTTCGGAGCCATGCGCACGTCCTTCTCCATCTGCTTCGGCATGACGGAGTGTCCCCAGGACCGCGACCTGCACCGCAGCTGCGCCGAGGCCGCCCCCATCGCCGAGCAGGAGGACTGGAAGCGCTACGGAGCCAGCGGCGCCTTCGTCCTGTGGATCCTGTTCGGCTTCGGTGCGCGGATGCAGATGCGCCGGGACGCCCGACGCCTGGCGAACCGCTGAACGAGACACGCTCCGCAGGTGCATGAGCCTCCGGAACGGGCGTCGCGACCCGTGCGCCATCCCGCCGGCTCCCGGGCCATCGCCCCGAAGCCACCCGGTGCGGTGCCGGGGCTCGGCCGATTCCAGGCACGGGAGAGCCCGCCCCGGATGCTCACCGGCCCGAACCCGAATCCGGTGACGCCGGTCCGAACCCGGATCCGGTGACGCCGGTCCAAACCCGGAGACGCCGTCGCGTCGGCGTCTCCGCGGGGCAGAGGCTCCACCGGAGCCGCATCAACGCATCAGCAGGAAAACGCCGACCACGACGATGAGCAGCACCAGCGCGACCACCACCAGCTTGAGCATCGCGGCCTGATCACCCACCGTGCCCGAGTCGCCGGAGGCGTGCATGGGCCGCTCGGCCGGCTTCGCGTATTCGATGACGGGCCGTTGCCTGACCGGCGGCCGTCGTTGCGGCGCGGTGGGCTGCTCCTGTGCCGGGGCGACCGCGGGCGACGCGGCCGCGGCCTGACCGGCTTCGGGAGCGGAGGCCACAGGGGCGACCGGGCCGGGGGCCGGCGCCGCGACCGCAGGAGCGGGATCCGGGCCCGCCAGGGCCGGCCCGCCGGGCTCAGGCGCAGGAACAGGGGCAGCAGCCACCGGCACCTCGCGCATGGCAGGGGAGGGCTTCGTTTCCTCCGGCGGATCCACGGGGAAAGGCTCGGACGCTCTCGGGGAAGACGCCGAAGGCACGGGGCCATCGTCGCCGAACGCGAGAGCGGACATGGCCATGGTTCCGCCGGCCGGAGCCTGCCTGGCCTGAACGGGGAAACCGGATTCCGGCGCTTCGTCGGACGCTGCGGACGGCTCGGCAGCGCCCGGCACGCGCAACTCCTCGTCGTCGTCGGTGGCGGCATCGGCCTTCGGCGCTGCGGCCGCAGCCTCCTCGAGGGCGCGAGCGAAGTCCGCTCCGCCCAGCATCATCGTGCCCCCGGCGGCCGCCACAGGAGCCGCAGGGGCCGACTCCCCGGGGGCGGTGTCGAGGTCCCGCTGCAGGGTGGGCGCCTCGGCATCGAACGCGTCCATGCCCGCGGACGACGCATCGGATTCCGTCGGCAAGGCGGCCGGACCGGATGGCGCCCCAGGCGACGACTCGTCGTGGGTCGGCATCGCGGCATCTCCCGTGGACGCTGCGGCCGACGCTTCCTCGAGGGCGCGAGCGAAGTCCGCTCCGCCCAGCATCATCGTGCCCCCTGCCGGAGCCTCTGCGGCTCCGGCCGACGGGACCGCCGGTCCGGGGGCCGAAGATGGCTCGGGAGGCCTTTCCGGCGCGGGTGATGTCGTCTCGCCCGGCGTCGGAACAGTTCCCCGCACCGGAGCCGGAATAGGCACCGCCGGCCGAGCCAGCGTGCGGGGCACCGCGACCTTCGCCGCCGGCACGGCCGGATTCGCCCCCGACACCTGCCGGATGGACGCCTCGTCGATGTCCCAGTCGTCCCCGAAGCCATCGTCGTCGTCGGTCGATGCCCCTGCGGACGGCTTCTCCTCGAGTTCCTCGTCGTCGATGGGCGCGATCCCGAAGACCGTCTTGCTGCTATCCGACACGTCGCCTCCTCGGTGCTGTCGCTGCGCGCACGCGCGCGGCCGCCGGACAGGTTGCCGGGGCCGGGGGAATGAACTCCCTGACCCGATGACGCTAATACATCCTGTCCGGTGACGCCAATATGCGCTGCATCAACGAGCGGGCGCGGGTCGTCCTGCGCGACACTTCCGGCCTCGCCCGTCCGCGCCGGCTCCCCCCGATGGCACCCCGTCACTGGTGGGCCAGCAGCGCAGTGCGATCCGTCCCCGCACCGCCGGGCACCGGCTGCGACGTCGCACCCAGCGCAGCACTTCCGGGGCGTCCGCGCCCACCTCGACGTCGAGGCGCCAGCCGGAGGTCCGCTGCAACGCCGAGAACACCGCCTGAAGCAGCGCCACGCGGCTCAGCGGGCACAGGCCCACGACGACAAGATCCGGGGCGCCACCCTCCCCCTGTCGGCAGTCCGCCGACGAGCACGCCACCAGATCCACCACGACCCGCACGGGAACCCGCAACGCTTCTCCAGCCTCTCCTGCCACCGCCGACTCCTTGCGTCGCCTGCCCACAATCGACGGAATCGTTCCCGCAGCCACCGCGTTGCGGTAGATGGGCCACCGGGCCCCGACCCGACCGCACCCATCCCCGCCCTCGCGCGCGCTCCTCATGGTCCCACTCCGGCGCCGATCCCGAGCCGCAGGTCCCCTCCTCCCCGTCCTCCTGCTGGCGGTCATGCTCCTGCCCGCCGCCCCGGCCGGCGGACAGGTCCTGCACGAGTTCTTCACCCACGAAGCCACCGGCGACGGGACAGACGACGAGGACGAAGACGGGATCCGGCTCCCCATGCCCGGGCGGGTGGCGCCTCCTTCCGGCGACGCCGCCCGCGCGAACCTCGCGCCGCTCCTCTTCCACGCCGGCGGCATCGAGGTGGGGGGACGCTCCTCCACCGCAGGGCTCCCCACCGAGAACGCCCCTCACGGGCCGGGCGAGGACATCCCCCTCGACCTCGACACCCGACGCGAGGGCCAGCTCCGCTACGTACAGACCTTCACCCCCTCCGTCGCCCCCTGGAAGCGCCTCGGTGCGCGCGACGCCGCCGTGCACCGGGACGGCCAGTGGCTCCTCGGCATCGCCGACCCGTCGCCCCGGCCGGTCCCCATCGACCCGGAGCCCGTCCCCGAGGGCTATACCCGCTTCACCGCACGCATCACCGCACGCGGGCAGCATGATGCCCTCGTGCCCCTTCCCAGCGTCGCACCCGACATGCGGGTTCACGAAGCGCGGACGGACAGCGAGCACGGCGTTCGCCTGTTCCGCGACAGCGCCGACAATCTCCTCGCCCGCATCGATCACGCCGGACCCGTCACGCTCCACATGGTCGTGTCCGCACCCGACCGGTACCTCGACGGCATCCTCCCGCAGAACTCCGGCCGTTCCCGGCACCCCGCACCCGCGGCCCTCGCCCGCGATGCCAGCCGCCTGGCGCGCCACGTCGGGCTCGACCCCGACACCGCCGACGACGCCCTCATCGCCCGCACCCTCCAGCGCTGGTTCCTCGACTTCGTCGCCGAACCGTTCCCCGACGCGCTCCGCACCGGAAACGACTTCCTCGACATCGGGCTCGGCGGACACGGGGTGTGCCGACACCGCGCGCACGCCTTCGCGCTCACCGCCATCGGGCTCGGGCTGCGGGCCCGGATGGTGTACAACGAGGCGCACGCCTTCACCGAGGTCCTCATCCGCGACCATGGCTGGGTTCGCGTGGACCTCGGCGGCGATGCCGAGGGCTTCGAGTTCTTCGCGGACGACGACACCCCGATCCACCAGCCGGCGAGCCATGAGGGCCTCGACCCCGCCCAGTCCGCCACCGGACGGGCCGACCTGACCGCCACCCGGCGTTCCCTCGAGGAGGTGGATGACGGGCGCCGAGCAGCCGAGCAGGAGCAGCGCCGGCGTCACACCCCAGCAGGCCCAGGCGAGGCCCCGCACCCCCCTGCCACCTCCGCGGCCGCAGCGAACGGACCGGCCTCGCCCTCCCCCTCCGCTCCTCCACCCGCCGGGGACGCACCCACCCACGACGAGGCCCCCCACGGACTGTCCGGCGCCCCCTCCCCACCCCCCGCCGACGCGCCTTCCGGCGTCCCCTCCACAGGCCCCGCGAGCGCCTCCCCCCCCACCCCCGACCCCGCGGGCCTTGCCGGCCCGCCTCCCGCCACCGAGCCGGGTGCCACACCCCCTGCCATCCCTGATCCCGTGGCTCCCGCCGGGACCCCTTCCACCGCCGACCCGGGCGTCGCCCCCCCCGCGGCCCACACCTCCGCAGATGCCGGATCCGACATCGCGACCGAGCCCGGATACGCCCCGGCGCTCCCCGACCCGTCCGCCATCGAACCCCGACCCGCTCCCGACCCGCCGCCACCCGGCACCCTGCGCCTGGCCACGGACTCCCCCCGGGCGGAACGCGGCCGTTCGCTCCCCCTCGAGGGCACACTCCTCCGCGCCGACGGAAGCCCCGTCCGCAACGCCACCGTGGACCTCCTCCTGCGCGCCCCCCGGACCGGTCCCGACGACGAGCGTGCCCTGCCCCTGGCCTCGGCGACCACCGACGACGACGGCCACTTCCGGGTCTCCCCCACCCTCCCGGACACCCTCCCCCCGGGACGCTGGAGTATCCTCGCGCGCTGGGCTGGCGACGACATCACCGGGCCCACCCGCTCCACCCCGTGAGTGCACGGCCCGACGACCTCGAAGCCGACGAACGGGTTGCCCCACGCGCCCGCAGGGGCTAAACCGCCGCAGGCCCCCCTGACCCCGATCGGCATGGCTCCCCATGGGCACGGAATTCACCCAGATTCCCGCTGACCGCTACACCCTCGACCACCGCCTCGGCAGCGGCGGATACGGCGAGGTGTTCCGCGGAACCCAGGTCCAGATCGGACGCCCCGTCGCCATCAAGCTCCTCCACCCGCACCTCGCGGAGAGGCCCAACATCATCCAGCGCTTCCGCCGCGAAGCGCGCCTGCTGAGCCGCATCCGCCACCCCAACGTCGTCGCCGTCCACGACTTCCACGCCGAAGCCGGGCTCCTCTACCTCGTCATGGAGTTCCTCGAGGGCCCCACCCTCCGCCAGTGGTCCCGCGCCAACGCGCCCCTCTCCTGGGCCAGCGCCGTCGACATCGCCGCACGCATCGCAGGAGGACTCCGCGCCGTCCACGACGGCGGCCTCATCCACCGCGACCTCAAGCCGAGCAACATCCTCCTCGCCGAGCTCGGCGGCGAACTCGAACCCGTGCTCATCGACTTCGGGCTCGCCGCCAGCGCCGAAGCCGACGACGACGAGTCCGTCCTCACCAACTCCGAGCAGATGCTCGGCACCCCCCTCTACATCTCCCCCGAGGTCGCCCGCGGCCAGGGCGCCACCGCCGCCAGCGACATCTACGCCCTCGGCGTCATCCTCTTCGAACTCATCGCCGGACGCGTCCCCTTCCGCGGCGGCCACATCATCGAGACCCTCCGCCTGCACGCCTACGCGCCCATGCCCCCCCTCGCCTCCGCCCGCGGCGAGCACCTCCCCGCCGAGTTCGACACGCTCATCCGTGACTGCCTCCAGAAGATCCCCGAGGACCGACCGGACCTTCCCGGCATCATCGAGCGCCTCCACGACCTCCGCAGCACCCCCGGCAACGCCCCCTCCACCTTCGGCCTCCTCCGCGAGCAGGTCGCCCGGGCCCACGCCCTCGCCGAGAGCCACGACGACGACGACCCCGACCCCCGCCGTGCCCTCGAAGCCGGAGACCTCGTCGACCCCGCCGTCCCGCAGGGACGAAGCACCCTGCTGAGCCTCGAGGCGATGATCGCCCTCGTCCGCGAAGCCCACCCCGACGAGCACGACAGCCTCTTCTCCCGCACCAGCCTCCTCGACGCCGAGTCCGCTCCGCACGCCGCAACGCCTCCCCCCGACCGCTCGGCAGCACCGCCAGCCGAGCCCCCCTCCCCCGGCAGCGCCCTCCCCTCCCCGGACGACGACCCGCCCCTCACCCTTCTGGCCACCGCGGGCGGCATCGCCATCGAGCGGCCCGGAGACGATGACTCCGGCGACGAACCCGCCCCTCCGCAGCAGGTCCACCCGGACACCGCGAGCACCCACGGCGACCGAACCACGCCCTTCTCCCCCGACCTCGGCGCCCTCCCGCACCCCGACCGCGAAGCAGTGCCGCCGCACGGGGGCCGGCGTTCCGCGGCCGCGGATGCCCACGACCCGGCAGACGCTCCCCCCGCGGAGCGCGCGGCGGAACCCGCCGAAGTGGCCGCGCCGGGCGGCCCTGACAACGCGAAGCATCCGGACCGGCCCAGAGCCGCCGAGCACGCGGACCGGGCCGCAGCCACCCCACGAGCAACACCCGCGGGCCGACGGTCGATCGGCGCAACATCCGCGATCGCCGCCCTGATCGCCGCCCTCGCCGTCGCTGGCCTCTGGTGGTTCTCGGCCCCCCCGGGCACTGGCGAGCCACAGGACGCTCTCGCGGCCGCGCAAGCCCCCCTCGACGGTGCGCACACGGGGACCGGCAGCGCGCTCTCCGCGGTGTCGCCTCCCGGAGAACCGCACGGCCTCAGCGAACGCGGTACGGACGTCGCAGGTCCGGCCGACGGCGCTCCGACCGCCCCGGCCCGGGACGACGGGGCCGCCGCGGCCCTCCCCCCGGAACCCGCGTCGCGCGACGGACAGGGCGCCGGCCAGGGTGCGGCGCCCGACCGGGACAGCGAGAGCGGCGCAATCGTCGCTGCGCCACCGGCCGACACGGGCCCGGACGCCGCACGAGCGGGCACGGCGCTCCCCGCGGCGGAGGCCGAGGAGGAGTCGTCGTCCCCGGCCAGGCGCGCGGAGGCGCCAGCGGAGGTCCCGCCCGTCGCTTCCGGAGCACGCACCGCGCGAGTGGACGCGGAGGAGCCGGTTCGGCGCAGCACCCGGCGCTCCGGGCGCACGGCGCGGCCGGTCGTGGAGGATCCTGCGCCGCGGGACCTCGCTCCCGGGCGGCTGAACGTGGTGGTGCATCCGGGCGGGGAGGTCTGGGTGAACGGCCGGGCGGTGGGTCGGTCGCCGGTGCGGGGGTTCGAGGTGGAGGCCGGGCGGGTGCGGGTGCGGACGCGATCGGGGGATCAGGAGCGGGAGGAGACGGTCGAGGTGGCCCCCGGGGAGTTGCAGCGGGTGGTGCACGTGTACACGCCGTAGGGCGCGCGGGAGCACGGCCTTGTCCGTGTCCCCGCGGCCGCGTGGGGGATTCGGGCGAATCTTCGGCGCTCCCAGGCTCCCCGGCTCCCCGCCCGTGTCCCCGCGGCCGCGCGGGGGGAACGGGCCGAAACCGGACCCGTCTGCTGGTCGGGAACGTGTCCCCGCGGCCGCGTGGGGGATTCCGCCAGGACGGTCGCGCGGGGGCGTTGCGCTTCCCCGGGGGGTGCCGCACAATGCGGGTCGGGGATGGGGCGGCGGTGATGACGACGTGGGCAGAGCTGGAGGCGGTGCATGGCCGAAGCGGCATTCGAGGAGACGCTCTCGCGGTGGGAGGACATGCTCGCCGAGGGGCGGATCGAGGCGTTGTGGGAGGAGGTCGGGGACCCGCGGCAGGCGCCGAGGACGCTCGATCCGGTGGCGCGGGCGCGGTGGCACCGGGTGGCGGGGCTTGCGGCGCTGCGGGACGGGCGGTCGGCGGAGGCGCGCGATCGGCTGGAGCAGGCGTGGGCGATGGATCCGCTGAACCGGGAGGTGACGGCGGCGCTGGGGCAGCTTCGTGTGGCGGACGGGGACGAGGAGGGGGCGTACGCGTGCTTTGCGGCGCTGTGGATGCACCATGCGGACTCGCTGACGCCGACGTCGCGGTCGCTGACGGCATTCCGGGTGGCGGAGCGGGCGCGGGCGGAGGGGGATCTCGACCTGACGCGGGTGCTTCTGGACCGCGCGTTCGCGGACACGCCGGAGAACAGCGGCGTGGGGCTGACGCTGCTGGAGGTGCTGGAGGAGCAGGGGAACGAGGTGCGGGCCGCGGAGGTTCGCGCGCGGCTGCTTCGGCTTGTGCAGGAGCCGGCGACGCGGGCGAAGCTGGCGATGGACCAGGCGCGGGAGCTCCGCGACCGGGAGGAGCACGCGCGGGCGGCGTTGCTCATGGCGGAGGCCTATCGCCTGCAGCCGGACGAAGGGGTGCGGGAGGAGGTGGAGCCGTGGCTGCGCGAGGGGCAGGCCTGGGGTGCGTTGGCCGATGTCCTGGAGACCCATGCGCGCGCGCTGGAGGACGCGGCGGAGCGACTGAGCCGGGCGGAAGAGCTGGTGCGGCTGCACGGAGAGCACCTCGGGGATGCGCTGGAGCTCGGCTGGCGGCTGGATCGGCATCTGGATGCGCACCCCGGGGATCTGAAGGTGTTCGAGTGGCAGACGATCACGCTCGGCAACGCGGAGCTGTGGGAGGAGCTGCACAACGCGTATGCGCGGATGATCCAGCGGACGCACAACCGGGAGGATGCGGACGAGCGCCTGCTGGCGGTGCTGTGGCGCAACCTGGCGATGCTGCTGGAGACGGAGCTGAATCAGCCGACGCAGGCGCTGCATGCGTATCGGATGGCGTACCAGCACGGCCGGGAGGACGCGGTGCAGGACGCCATCCTGCGCCTGGTCGAGCGGGTGGGCGAGAAGGAGCTTCCGCTGGCGGAGCTGGAGAAGGCGACGCTGGCGCATCCGCAGCGGCCGGATCTGGCGGAGCGGTATGGCGCAGCGCTGCTGAAGGGCGGCGAGACCGACCGCGGGTATCTCGTTCTGAGGGCGGCGGTGGCCCGGGGGGGCGCGTCACGCAACGCCGAGCAGGCGGTGAACCGGTTGAGCGCGCGGCGGCCCGAGCAGGTGACGGTGCGGGTGCCCGACGACCTGCGGCGGGAGTACCTGCGGCCGGTGCGTGCGTTCGCTCCACTGGAGTCGCTGTTCCGGATCGCGGGGACCCTGATGGCCGATCGGCTGCACCACGACGCGGACAGCTTCGGGCTGCGGCGATCGGATCGGCTGGAGGATGGCGAGCTGCTGGTGATCCGGACGCTGGAGCAGCTGCGGGAGCCATTCGGGCTCGAACAGACCCCGGCGGTCTATGTGCGGGAGGGTCTTCCGGGGGTCGTGAACCCGTACTTCCAGCAGCCCACGCTGCTGGTGTCCCCGGAGCTGCTGCGCGGGGTGAACGCACGGGAGATGCGGTTCGTGCTGGCGCGGGCGCTGCATCTCATGCGGCCTGAATTCGCGCTGACGACGCGGCTGATGCCTCCGCAGCTCCACACGGTGCTCGCCGGACTGCTGCTGGCGGTCCTGCCCGAGGCGCCGGTGCAGGAGACCGCGGAGGCGGAGGGGCTGCGGTCGGACCTGGACGGCAAGCTGGACCCGGCCATGCGCGAGGCGCTGCGGCTGGCGGCGGAGAGCATCGTGGAGAGCGGCGTGGGACACCAGCTCGACCGCTGGCTGGTGTCGGTGGCGGACGAGGCGAACCGGGTGGGGCTGCTGTACGCGGACGACGTGGTGGCGGCGCTGGACGGGCTCGAGCGGCTCACGCCCGCGCACGCGCGGACGGGGCTGGCGAACCGCCGCGAGGCGCTGCTCGCGTGGGCAGCGTCCGCAGCGTACCACCACCTGCGCGACGGGCTCGGCATCACACTCCGCAACGGCGACGGCGGATGACGCAGGGCGGCCAACGTCGCCCTGCGCCGGCGTGTCAACCTCCCGATCCGCGTGCAGCGCCGTCCGACTCCGGGGGACTGCCATGCCACAGCCGCCACTGCCGAAGCACCATCGGACCCCTGGATGCCGACTCTCGCAGGCAGGCGCGACGACCGGGACGAACGCGACCAACCGAGGCCCATTGCCTGTCGTGGATGCGGGCGCGCAGGTAGACAGCCCCATGCAGAGGTCGGGCTGGTGACCGGTGGACACCTCGTGGTTCACGTGCTCGACGCCGGTTTCGGCGGTCTTCACGCCCAGTTCTCGGTCCGCCATCTCCCGCAATTGCGACCCCCGGGTCACAATAGGCCTTGACTCGGCCATCTCACCGAGCAAGATGTCCCACATGAACGCCTGCGCAGTGCTCATCTGCTTCTTTCGCTGACTACCCGCGCGCTCAGCCCCACCCGCAAGCCCATGTCCAGCACGCCCCACGAAGATCGCTTCACCGCACTCATGCAGTTCGCCGCAGGGAACTGCGAGGTGTCCCAGGAACTCTCCATGTCGCGCAAGGTGCGGAAGCTGGACCTCGTGTACCACTTCCACGAAGCCCCGCTGTGGTTCGGCGCGTTGGTGCCCACGTGCAGTGAGCGCATCGTGATCTTCGAGCACGAGTCCAGCCCTGTTGCGCGCCATGTGCTGGCGAGCGCACTGGTGGGTCAGACCTGGCTCGCCTGGAAGCGCATCCAGCCCCGCGCGGGTCGTGCGGAGGCTTTCCAGCGTCTGCGGGAGACCGCAAGACCCCCGCTCGTCATCGTCGTGGCCGACAGCCTGCGCGAGGATGCAGCACACGCCGTGCCCACACTGGGCCCCATGGACGCCCCGGGGGTCTGGAGCACCGCGGACTGCGAGCACGGTGGGTTGGTCCTGCTGGAGACCAGCGCCCTGCGCGCCGAAGACGGCTACGCCTTCTGGTCCTGGGCGGGAAGAGCCAGGACTCCGGAGCAGGCCAGTGAGCGCCTGCAACGCTTGCTCGACGACCGCACCCTTCCTACCCTCTTCCGGGAGCAACTCATGGAGGCCCTCATGGACAACCAGATTCCCCACACCGATACCGAGAAGGAGAGTGTCTACCATCGGCTGCGGCGCGAACTTCTCGAGGAAGGCCTTCAGAAGGGTCGGCAGGAAGGCCGACAGGAAGGCCGAAAGGAAGGCCGACAGGAAGGCCGACAGGAGGGCCGGGCGGCACTGCTTGCCCTGGCGGCACGTCTCGCACCGAACCGTCTCGCTCAGCTGCGCGGCATCGAGGATCTCGAAGCCCTCGAGCACGCGGTGGAAGCAGCGATTCGCGAGAGCTCCGGTCGGTAGGCTGCGAGCGGCACCCGTGCCCGTCCCGGTGCAGGCGCCGCGAATGCGCTTGCAATCGTGGCCTTCGCGCCCGCCTCCTCGGGAGGCGGCCTTGCCGACTTTGCGATGGCCCCGAGCGGATGACGCAGGGCGGCGGAATCGCTTGACGCCCGACGGGGGCACGGCTAGCGGAGCGCGCGCATCGGTGCGGCTGGCGCGACCCGATGCACGACCGCCACCCCCCCGCGGGCTGCCGGGCGCCTCCCCCCCGCCGTGACCGGACAGGTCGCCGCCCTCCCCCGCCGACCATGCACATCCGCAACATCGCGATCATCGCCCACGTCGACCACGGCAAGACCACCCTCGTCGACCAGCTCCTGCGCCAGTCCGGCACCGTCGCCGCGCACCGCGAGATGCAGGAGCGCGCCATGGACTCCAACGAGCTCGAGCGGGAGCGCGGCATCACGATCCTGTCCAAGGTGACGACGGTCAACTGGACGAGCGACAACGGCGAGGAGTACCGCATCAACATCGTCGACACCCCCGGTCACGCCGACTTCGGCGGCGAGGTGGAGCGGGTGCTGCGCATGGTCGACTGCGTGTTCCTGCTGGTCGACAGCCGGGAGGGGCCCATGCCCCAGACCCGCTTCGTGCTCCGCAAGAGCCTCGCCCTCGGGCTCCGGCCGGTGGTCGTGATCAACAAGATCGACCGCCCCGACGCGCGGCCCGACGCCGTGCTCGACATGGTCTTCGACCTCTTCGTCTCCCTCGAAGCCAACGAGGAGCAGCTCGACTTCCCCGTGCTCTACGCCTCCGGCATCTCGGGCTACGCCATGAACGAGCTGGAGGACGAGGCCGTGGACATGCAGCCCTTCTTCCGGAAGGTCGTCGAGCACGTCCCACCGCCCACGGTCGACCCCGACGCGCCCTTCTGCATGCAGGTGGGCACCATCGCCGGCGACAGCTTCCTGGGCCGCCTCGCCATCGGCCGCGTTTACGACGGCGGCATCCGCACCGGCGACCGCGTCCTCATCAACCGCGCGCAGGGCGGCGAGACCACCGCCCGCATCAACAAGATCCTCGGCTTCTCCGGTCTCGACCGCGTGGAGCGCAAGGAAGTCGGCCCCGGCGAGATCGTCATGTTCGCCGGCCTCGAGGACATCCTGCCCGGGGACACCGTCACCGTCCCCGAAGCGCCGCGCCGCCTGCCCGCCATCGAGATCGACGAGCCCACCATCACCATGCGCTTCATGGTGAACAACTCCCCGTTCGCCGGGCGCGAGGGCAAGTACGTCACCAGCCGGCAGATCCGCGACCGGCTCTTCAAGGAACTCGACTCGGACGTCTCGCTCCGCGTCGAGGACACCGAGACCCCCGAGGCGTTCAAGGTCTCCGGCCGCGGCGAGCTCCACCTCTCCGTCCTCATCGAGCGCATGCGCCGCGAGGGCTACGAGCTCTCCGTCTCCCAGCCGAGGGTCATCACCCGCGAGGTCGATGGCGCGCTCCAGGAGCCCTACGAGGACGTCGTCATCGAGTGCGAGGAGGAATACGCGGGCACGGTCATCAACAAGCTCAACATGCGCCGCGGCGAGATGGTCGCCATGGAGAACCCCGGCGACGGCATCTCCCGGATCGAGTACGTCATGCCCTCCCGCGGGCTCATCGGCTTCCGAAACGAGCTGCTCACCGACACCCGCGGCACCGGCACCCTCAACGCCAACTTCCGCGAGTACGGCCCCTGGCGCGGCGACATCCCCGAGCGGCCCAACGGCGCACTCATCGTGCAGGAGAACGGCGCCACCACCGGATACAGCCTCTTCAGCCTGCAGGAGCGCGGTGTCCTCTTCCTCGGCGCCGGCGCCGAGGTCTACGCCGGTCAGGTCCTCGGCCAGCACAGCCGGGAGAACGACCTCGTCGTCAACCCGTGCAAGAAGAAGCAGCTCACGAACATGCGGTCCTCGGGCGCTGACGACAAGCTGCTCCTCTCCCCGCCCCGGGTGATGACCCTCGAGGCCGCCCTCGAGTGGATCGACAACGACGAGCTCGTCGAGGTCACCCCCGAGAACATCCGCATCCGCAAGGTCGTCCTCGACCACAACATGCGGAAGCGAAAGAGCTGAGCAGCCCGCGCTCCGGCTGCCGGCACCACCCTGCGAGGCCGACCTGCCACATCGTCCGGCGGTGGGCGCCGACCAGGTCCGCCCGAATGTGCGCTGCCGCTGCGTGACCCGCACCTCATCGGACACGAAACGCGACGGGGTGCGCCAGGGTCACGGCGCCGGGCTCAGAACCACCACGCGAGACCACCGTACAGCACCGTGCGGCGGTAGTCGTCCACCTCGTCCGCACCGAAGGCCTGACGGTGGTGCGTGACCCGCACCTCGCCGAACACCGGCCCCGCCACGGGGTGCTCCAGGGTGAGCGAGAACTGGTTGCGATTCTCGTCCTCCAGGAAGATCGTCTCGTCGTCGAGGCGCCGGTCCGGCCAGCGGGTGCGCTGCACCACCACGGCGCCGCGCACGAGCAGCTCCCCGACGGGAAGGACCGTCACCGACGCGTCGACCACATGACGCCGCCAGGAGCGCGCGAACGCCGTCGAGTCGTTGTGTGCATACCGCCAGCGCACCTCCAGCAACGCTCGCGTCGCCTCCCACTCCAGACCGGCACCAACCCCCAGCATCAGGTCCCTGCGCCGGTCCGACGCATCCTCCGACAGCCCCCCCGGCTCCTCCCCCGGGACCGTCGGCCCCCCGAGCGCCTCCTCCCGCGTGGCCCGGCTGCGGACCGATCCCTCCACCGGGAGGACCAGCGACTCCGCGAGCCGCAGCCGAAGCGCTCCCCGGGCCATTCCTCCGGTGGACGACGCGTCGGGCTGCGGGTGGAACACGAAGCGCTCCACCCCGCCTTCCAGGGTCGCGTGGTGCTCGCCGATCCAGGCCCCCGGCCCCGTCGCCGCGACCAGCAGCCGATAGTCGCGATCCCCGGACCGCTCCGCTCGCTCACGCCAGCTCCCGCGCACCCGCCAGTCCACGCTGCGGGTCAGCCACAGCCGCGCACGCCCGCTCGCCTCGGCGGCTCCCCCGGTGGCGTCGGTCGCTCCGGCGTTCCACCGCCCACCCGCCCGCGCCGTGACGCCGAGATCGAGGTTCCGGGTCGGGCGCTCGGCCAGGTGCAGCTCTCCGAACACCCGCGCCCCTGCGCTGAACCCCTCCGGCGCCGCCGTGCTCCGCCCCGGGTTGTCATCCGCCTCCACCCCGGCGCGCAGCGTTCCCTCCAACTGCGCCTCGGCCATCACGGGCATCCCGAGCAACGCCCCCAGCAGCGCCCCCTGCAACGCCAGCGGGAGGCGGACCCTGCACCGCCGCGTCGGCCGCGCGCCCGGGGGAGGTGCATGCATTCGCGTGGCGCTCTTCACGACCGGGACACAGGGAGCAGCGGGGACCCGCGCCTCCGGACGGGGCGACGGGCCACGGGATCGGACCGTGGTGCCCCGCGTTCAAGCAGGTTTCGCGACCGAGGGCAACGCGCCCCCGCTCACCGCGCCCGTTCCAGCCGCTCCAGCTCGGCTGCGCGCCGCAGCAGGAGCTGCCGGGCCTGGTCGATGCGCTGCCGCTCCGCCTCGAGGACCGCCCGCTCCGCCTCGAGCCCCCGCGGGTCGTTTCGCCGGCGATCGGTCCGGCCGTCCTCGTCTCCGCGGCGGTCGCGCACGTCATCCTCGTCGGCGCGAGGCAACCGCGGACCCGCCGCGTCGCGCGTCGGCGACCCGAGGTCGACAGACCCGCGTGGCACGTCCCGATCCGGTGCGGGAACGAACACCCCGGATCCACGCTCGACAAACCCGCTGTCCGGCGGCACCGCACCCTCCGGGTCCGCACCGGCGCCGGCCCCGGGCGCGGCGTCTTCCGGCGGCATGGCGTCCTCGGCGAAGTCGTCCTGCGGGGCCGACGGTGCGACGCCTCCCTGCGCGGGCTCCTCCGCGGCCGCCTCGCTGGCCGCCTCGGGCACCGCCGGGGCTCCACGGTCCGCGCCCGCGTCGTCCTCGGCGGACGCGGCGGCCACGCGCGGTCCGATGCGAGGACGCTCCCCGTCGTCGAGGAACCGCTCATCCGTGGCGAAACCGCGCGCTCGACGCACCACGCGGTCCCGGGTCCGGGCCTCCTCCACCTCCGTGTCGATGCGCTCCAGGCGCGACTGCACGCTGCCCAGGGCGTCCTCGAGCTCGGCGGCGGCGGCGCGGAGCTGCTCCGGGGTCTCGTAGGGCACCGACACGATCGCCTGCAGCGGCGCGGGCCGGAACGGGGGCAGCGGTGCCGCGAGGGCTTCCAGCCGCTCGCCGAGGGCGCGCCGTTCGCGGGCGGCGGCGCTGCCGGCCGGTGCACCGTGTCGCGCGGTCAGCTCCGCCTGCAGGGCCGAGCGGGCGAGGGTTCGCCGACGCTCGAGCTCGGCGCGGGCCTGCCGAACGTCCGCCTCCAGCCCGATCAGACGCTCGGCGGAGGTCTGGGACGCGGCCAGCGCTGCCTGCAGGGTGCGCAGCTCCCGCGGCCGGCTCACGACCTCTCTCTGCAGCCGCTCGATGGCCTGCAACTCGGCCTGGTACGCCTCGGCGGCACGCTCGAAGCGCGTCAGCGCCTCGGCATGCGTCCGCTCCGCCGTGACCACCGCCCGCTCCGCCTCGAGCAGCGGCATGGCGCTCGCCACGGCCGCCGACACACCGAGACACCCCACCGCGAGGAGCAGCAGGGCGAACGAGCGAAGGATGGTGCGGACGTCATTCATGGAACCGTCTCCAGCCCGGCCGGAGAAGTCCCGGGGGGGGCGCACCAGCTTGGATGCAAGGAGCGGGCCGTTCCTCGCAGCTCGCGAGCCGATTTCCCCGATCCCTTGTCCTGTGAGCACCTTGCGCACCGGCATCCCGGCGCGCCCCGGCCGGGAGAGACGCGAGAGCGCGTCGAGGTTCGCAGGGATTCTGACGTGGGGATCCCCCGCGGACTCAGAAAACTGAGAGGGGCCTCGGCCATGACTCAGCCGGAATCGTCGTCGCCTGGCCCGGCCGGGCCCCGGTCGCCGAGCCCGTACTTGTCGAGCTTGTAGTAGAGCGCCGAAGGCTTGATGCCGAGGAGCCGCGCGGTCTCGGTCTTGACCCCGCCGGCCCTCTCCCATGCGCGCATGATCAGGCGGCGCTCGAGCTGCTCGAGGGCGTCGTTGAGGGGGATGTCGAGGGAGGGCACGGGCATGCTCTCGCCGGGGTCCATGCCGGCGATGGGGGCGGGCAGGTCACCGAGGTCCACCCGCTTCCCGTCCGCGAACACGAGGCAGTGCTCCACGCAGTTCTCGAGCTCCCGCACGTTGCCCTTCCACGGCCAGGCCTTCAGCCGCTCCATCGCCTCGGTCGTGAACCCCTCCACCTGCGACCGCGTCCGTGCGCGGAGCCGATCGAGAAAGTGCTCCGCCAGCAGCGCGACATCCTCCGGACGCTCCCGCAGCGGTGGCACCTCCAGCGGCACGACGTTGAGGCGGTAGAAGAGGTCTTCGCGGAAGCGCCCTTCGCCGACCTCGTGTTCGAGGTCCCGGTGGGTCGCGGCCACCACGCGGACGTCCACCCGAATGGGCCGCTCCCCGCCGAGCCGCTGGAAGGTCCCCTCCTGCAGGACGCGGAGGAGGCGCACCTGGAGGGCGGGGGAGACGTCGCCGATCTCGTCGAGGAGGAGGGTGCCCCCGTGGGCCATCTCGAAGAGGCCGAGGCGGCGGCTGTGGGCGTCGGTGAAGGCGCCCTTCTCGTGACCGAAGAGCTCGGACTCGAGGAGGCTGTCGGCGAGGGCGCCGCAGTTGACCGTGACGAAGGGGCCGGCGGCGCGGGGGCTCTCGGCGTGGATCGCCGAGGCGACGAGCTCCTTGCCGGTGCCGGACTCGCCGAGCACGAGCACGCTGGAGTCCGTGCGTGCGACGCGCACGATGAGATCGCGCAGTCGCTGCATGGGCGCGGAGTCGCCGATCAGGCGGCCGACGCCGTTGTCGGAGGGGGGGGCCGCCTTCGCGCGCAGATGCTCGTTCTCGCGGGCAAGGCGGGCGGTCTGCGCGCGTCCGCGCGAGACCTCCAGCGCCTTCTCCACCCGGGCCCGCAGGAGCTCGGCGGAGAAGGGCTTCTCGAGGAAGTCGAAGGCGCCTTCGCGCATGGCGGAGACGGCGGCCGGGACGGTCCCGTGTCCGGTGATGAAGAGGACCACCGCCTCGGGGTCTTCGGCGTGGATGGCATCGAGGAGGGCCATGCCGTCCATCGGGGTCATCTTCAGGTCGGTGATGACCACGTCGAAGGGCGGCGACGCGGCCTGCCAGGCAGCGAGTCCGGAGGGCCCGTCCGCGGCGATGCTCACCTGATGCCCCGAGCGGTGCAGCGCCGTGGCCACCCCCTCCCGCACGCTCTCGTTGTCGTCCACGACCAGAATCGCCGCCACCGTGCACCTCGCTGGAATGGTCGGGCCCGGTCGGCCCGGGACGCGCTACCGCTCCGCCCGTGCCTGCGGGTGTAGCGTGGCTCGCGGCGGGGCGAAAGGGGGGCGTGCAGGGCTCATCCTTGCGGCCGCAACGGCCGGGGCAAACGAGCCTACGCCGCAATGACCCGTTGCCTTCCCGAACGGTTTCGCTACCCTGCTTCCGTCTCCCGTCCGCTGCGTGTGAACCCCGGTGCCATGCAGCCGCGCGCGAGCGACACGCGCGCCCATCGCGCCGTCCACGCCGCGCCGTCCGTCCCGCTCCCCGCGCCCGAGAGGCCATCGTGCGAATGCCCGTCTTCTCCGTCCCTGACGTCCCTGCCATCGGTGCCTTTTCGGCCGCGCTCCTCGTCCTCGCCCTGCTCCCCGGCTGCTCGGGCGACAGCGGCATGGCGCCGGCAGAGGTCACGAGTGACGCCGGTCTCGCCGAGTGCGAGGAGGTGCGCGACTGTCGCGGCGGTGAGCTCTGCGTCGAGGGGTTCTGCCGGTCGGTGTGCGACGACGATGAAGCGTGCGAAGGAACGCTGGATCGGTGCGAGCCCGTGAGCGGGCTGTGCGTGCAGTGCCTCGATCAGGACGACTGCGCCGAGGGGCGGAGCTGCCAGTCGGGCTTCTGCGTGCGGGACGGGTGCTCGCGGGACGAGCAGTGCGAGGCCGACGAGGTGTGTGACCGCGACACGCGCGAGTGCGTGCCGCGGGGATGCGAGCGCGACCGCGACTGTCTGGGGGGTGAGGTCTGCAGGGACGGGGCCTGCCGCCCGGTGCAGGACAGCGCCTGCACCCCCGACACCGCACGGTGCGAAGACGGGGCGGTGCTGCGGTGCGACTCCACGGGAACCCGCGAAGTGGTCGAACGATGCACCGCCTCGCAGACCTGCGTGCAGGACGGGTCGAACGCCCGCTGCGAGGCCGGAGCCGCCGGGTGCAACGTGGGCGAGACCGGCTGCGAGCGCGACGGGAGCCGCTGGGTGTGCGGCGCCGGCGGCCAGCGCATTGTCGAGCGGTGCACCGGGGGCGAGACCTGCGTGAGCGGACAGTGCCTCTCGGTCGTGTGCACGCCGGCCACCGCCCGCTGCGACGGCAGCATCCTCGTCATCTGCGACGCCACAGGCCAGAGCGAGGTCAGCGTGTCGTGCAGCGCCACCGAGGGCTGCACCGACGCCGCCCTGGGCTGCACCTGCCACGACGGAGACTGTGTGGAGCGCGTGTGCACCCCCGGCAGCGCCCGGTGCCAGGACGGCCGCAGCCAGCGCTGCGGCGAGGACGGGCGCCGCTGGCTCCCCGCCGAAGACTGCGCATCGGGCGAGACCTGCATCGCCGGAGCCTGCGTGTCCACCGCCTGCACCACCGGCGACAACCGCTGCGAAGGGGACGTCGAGCTGTACTGCATCGGCGACGACTGGGACACCACCGACTGCGGACGGCGCGGACAGTCCTGCGCCATCATCGACGGGCGCGCACAGTGCTCCGACCGGCTCTGCTCCCCCGGCGCCCGCGACTGCGCAGACCCCGACACCGTGCGCACCTGCGACGCCGACGGAAACGCCTTCTCCACCTCCTCATGCTCCGCGAGTCAGGTCTGCCGCGACGGCGCGTGCGTGACCCGCGCCTGCTCCCCCGGCGACCGACGCTGCGCCGGCAACGCCATCGAGACCTGCAACGACACCTCCACCGGCTGGGACGTCGAGCGCAACTGCGGTGCCGACGCCGTATGCGAGGATGCCGAGTGCCGCGAGGTCGTGCGCGAGTGCAGCGGCGACACCGACTGCCGTGCACCGGACGCCTTCTGTGACGGCGAGACCGCGGTCTCCTGGCCCACCGGCAACGGCCGCTGCTCCGGCGGCAGCTGCGACTTCGACGCCACCCGACAGCGCATCGACTGCGCGGCCAGCGGTGAGGTCTGCCGCGACGGCGCGTGCCGCACCCCGTCCACCGGCTGCGATCGCGACGAAGACTGCGGGGGAAGCACGCCCTACTGCCGCACCAGCCTCTTCGGCGGCACCTGCGTGGAGTGCCGACGCGACGACCAGTGCAGCGGCAACCAGCAGTGCCTCGGCAACGTCTGCACCACGACCTCCACGACGAGCTGCACCTCAGACACCCAGTGCGCCCAGCGGGCGCGCGCCCTCGGCGAAACCCAGGAACGCAGCGAGCTGGCGCGGTGTGACAGCCGCATCGGCTGCTACACCAAGGGGTTCTGCGGACCGCTCAACGCCGCCGGAAGCGCCGGGGACATCTTCTCCTCCTCATGCATCGGTGACACCACCTGCGGCGACTCGTTCTTCACCGACATCTGCTCCGGGTGCCGCTCCGACAGCGACTGCCGCGAGGGCGAGCAGTGCCAGGTCGAGGTCATCCCCCTCTTCCCGAGCACCTGCCGGTAGCGCGACCGGGCGCAGCGGTGCAGGCGACCGCCCCCCACCGCTCAACCGATGAGGAAGTCGTCGTCTCCCGCCACATCCCGGCGGCTCGCGTCCGCGGAGGTCAATGAGGTGTCCGCGCCCGCTCCCGTGCTCTCCGCCGGGGGGCTCGTGTCCTCCGCGGGCAGGGACGATGACTCGACCCTGGCGGAGGACTCCACCGTGGGCGCCGCCCTGCCCTTCGGGTGTGCGCCCGCGATCTCGGTCGGCGGAAGCGTGACCACCGCGCGGGTGCCGCCGCCATCCCGGTCCTCGAGGCGAACGGTGCCGCCGTGGGCGTCAAGGACGCGGCGCACGAGGGGCAGGCCGAGGCCGGAGCCCTGCTGACGGGTGGTGACGAAGGGCTCGAAGAGGCGGTCGCGGACGGCGGGGTCGAGCCCCGGGCCGCGGTCGGCGATCTCGATGCGGGCGCCGTCGGCGTCGGAGAGGACGGCAACGTCGATCGGCGCACCGGCCGGGGAGGCCTCCACGGCGTTGCGGACGAGGTTGGTGAGGGCCCCGCGGAGCTGCTCGGCGTCGACGGAGAGGACGAGGGGGTCGAGGTGTGTGGCGAGGGTGACGCCGCGCTGGGCGGCGAGGGGTGCGCAGGCCTCGCAGGCGATGCGGGCGAGGTCCCCCACGTCGACGGGGGTGCGTCGCAGGGGGCGCGGGCGGGCGAAGGCGAGGAACTCCTCGGTGACGCGTTCGAGGTGGGCGACATCGCGGCGCAGGCGCCGGGCGGCGTCGTCGGCGTCGGGGGCGCCGGTCTCGTCGAGGAGGTCGGCGGTGAGGCGGAGGCCGCCGAGCGGGTTGCGGATCTCGTGGGCGATGCCGCCGAGCATGAGCTGCATCTGTTCGTCGCGGCGGGCGAGGTCGGCGCGCATCTGTTCCATGGCGCGGGCGAGGGCGCCGACTTCATCGTCGGAGGTGGCGGGGGCGATGGGTTCGCGGAGGTCCCCGGCCCCGATGCGGCGGGCGGCGCGGACCAGGCGGCGGAGGGGTCGGGAGACGCGACCGGTGGCCCAGAGCACGGCGCCGGAGACGGCGGCGAGGGTGAGGAGGATGACGGCGAGGAGTCCGGCGCGCAGGCGGCGCAGGAGGTGGAGGTGGGCGAGGTCGCCCTCGACGGCGAGGGCGGCGACGACGGTGTCGCCGTCGCGCAGTGGGGCGTAGGCGCGCAGGTGGGGGATGCCGTCGGCGTCGTCGAAGAGGGTGGAGCGTCCGGGGCGTCCGTCGGCGAAGAGTTCGGCGAGGGTGGCGCGGTCCTGGGCGAGGTCGAAGGCGGTGGCGAAGGGGTCGGCGTCGTCGGTATCGAGGAGGGTGGCGTGCTCGGCGGAGGCGACGCGGAGGCGGCGGACGCCGGTGGCGTCGCGGGTGTCTCGGAGGGAGGCCTGGAGGCGTTCGCGGGTGGCGCGGGAGTCGGGGGTGAGTCGGGCGACGCGCCCGGCCTCGCCGGCGCCTTCCCACTGGGCGGCGAGGGTGGTGGCGACGGCGGTGAGGGTCCGGACCTTCTCCTCCTCGAGGGCGCGGGCGGCGGCGGAGGTGCCGGCGATGCCGAAGGCGAGGACGAGGGGCAGGACGACGGCGAGGACGGCGCCGAGGGTGCGCGCGCGCAGGCTGGCGGCGGGGCGGGAGGGGGAGGCGTCGGGGGCGCCCGCTCCGCGGGAGGGGCTCACGCGCCGGCCTCGTCGCGGAGCTGTCGGCGCAGGACCTTTCCGGCGGCGTTTCGGGGGAGCGCCTCGGCGAGCACGATGTCGCGGGGGACCTTCCAGCGGGGCAGGCGTTCGTCGAGCCAGGCGCGGAGGGTGTCGGCGTCGAGGGGGGTGCCGGCGCGCGGGACGACGACGGCGCGCAGGGCCTCGCCGAGCTCCTCGTCGGGCACGCCGACGACGACGCTCTCGGCGAGGTCGGGGTGGCGCTCGAGGACGACCTCGACCTCCCCGGGGTAGATGTTCTCTCCGCCGCGGATGATCATGTCGTCCGCGCGGCCGCTGAGGTAGAGCCACCCTTCGGCGTCGACATGCCCGACGTCGCCGACGGTGAGGAGGCCGCCGACGCGGTCGCGGTCGTTGCCGCGGCCGGTGTAGCCCTCGAACTCCCAGCCGGTGCCCATGAAGACGCGGCCGGTCTCGCCGGTGGGGACCTCCTGGCCGTCCTCGTCGAGGATGCGGACGATCATGTCGTCGCCGGGTCGTCCGACGGTGCCGGGGCGCTCCTTCATCTCGGCGGGGGTGGCGATGGTGGCCCAGCCGGTTTCGGTGCTGCCGTAGAGGTCGTGGTGGACGTCGCCCAGGCGCTCGCGGACGCGGTCGCGCAGGGGCTGGGTCATGGGGGCTCCGCTGGTCACGAGGATGCGCAGGCCGGTGGGGAGCGCGTCGTCGGGCTGGTCGAGGAGGCGGCGCACCATGACGGGGACCATGGTGAGGGCGGTGGCGTCCTGTTCGCGGAGGACGCGGGCGAAGGCGGCGGCGTCGAAGCGCTCGCGCACGACGAGGCGGCAGCCCAGGACGAGGCCGATGGCCATCATGCCCCAGGCGAGGGTGTGGAAGAGGGGCGGCGCGAGGGCGAAGACATCGTCCTGGCGGAGGGGGACCTTCTGGAGGAAGCGCACGACGGTGTCGAGGCTGTCGCCGTCGACCTGGCGCTCGGCGCCCTTGGGGAGCCCGGTGGTGCCGCTGGTGTGCATGACGATGCGGGCGCCTTCCCGGGTGGGCGGGAGGGTCGCGGGGCACTCGGCGAGGAGGGGTTCGAGGGGCCGGGTGCCCGGGGGCGGGCCCTGTGGGGTCGGTCCGGCGAGGAGCACGGGGAGGTCGAGGTCGAGGCCCTCGAGCAGGGGTGCGGTGTGGGCATCCACGAGGAGGGCGAAGGGCCGCTGTGTGTCGAGGATGTGGCGGATCTCTTCGGCGCGGGCCCAGGTGTTCATGGGGGCGCCATCGAGGCCGACGCGGGCGCAGGCGATGGTGGCGAGCACGAAGGGGCAGCCGTTGCGCAGCAGGATGGCGACGCGGCGGCGGTCTCCGCCCTGCTCCGCCTGCAGGCGCAGGAGGAGGTGACCGAGGCGGTTGGCGCGCTCGTGGAGGTCGCGCCAGGAGGTGTCGCCATGGTCGTCGTTCACGGCGATCTCTTCGCCGCGCAGGGTGGCATGGACCGTGACGGCGGTGGCGAGGCTGCGCGGCCGGAAGGGCATCCGCAGGAGGCTCGGCAGGAGCGAGGGCGCCGGCACGTGGGGCCGGATCATGCCCGCGCCGTGGAAGGCACGCAGCAGTTTCAGGATTCGGGCCATGGCGCGTGGGGGGGCAGGGAGAGCGGGAGGGGACGTGCGGGGCGATGCGTCGTCGCGGGAACGGTATCACGCTCGCCCGGGGCGACCAAGGCTCCCTCGGTCGCGTTCGGCACTCCACGACCACCCATGGGGATCCCATCGGCTTGCGGAGACGCGTGGCTCGCGAGGGAACGCCTGGCGGCGTTCAGGCGCGGATGGACGGTGCACCCGCAGGGTAATCGCAAGACGATTTTCAGGTTGCGACCCTTGCGAGCAATTCCTCCCGATAGTCGGGCCTGTAGT
>REDH01000182.1 GCA_007693585.1 Deltaproteobacteria bacterium | reverse complement strand
GGCGGGCCTCCGCCAGCGCCGCCGCGAAGGCCCGCTCCAGTGGCTCCGGGGCGGGAAGCGCCTCGCACCCGCGCCCCCACCCCGCCTCTGCACGGTCCGCCAACCGCTGCAGTCCGCGCTCCAGCGCAAGCCCCGGCCGCGGGCACGCCTGGCGGCTCTTGTGCAGCGCCGCCGCAAGCTGAATCACGCCGCGCAGCCGATCCGCCGCCGGACCACGACCCAGGGAGAGCCACAGCGGCTCGAGGGTCTCGTGCGCCTCCCAGAACGCACCCGCGGCGAGCTCCGCCTCCGCCCGCACGAGAAGCTCGGCCCCGTTCGGCGGGACGACATGGGAAACGTTGGACAAGAACGCGACCTCTGGCATAGCCTCGGGGAGCACTCCGCCGGTCCGCCGCGGCGCGGCCACGACCGGGCCCGATCCGCAGGCTGGCGGCGTCTCCCCTCCCAGGTCACGTCGGCATGCCGGACCGCCCACGCAAGACCCTGCTGATGCTCCTCGCGGTGCTGCTCCTGGCACCGCAGGTCGCCTGCCGGGACGACGCGCCGGAAGAACTCCCCGAACCCGTGGAGGAACCCGCCGTCGAGGAGCCCGCGCCCGACACGGCGCCGCCCCGCTTCGCCGGCCTCGACGAGGTCGCACCCGCCGGCGAGGGGCAGTGGGCCCTGCGATGGCGCGCCGGCGAGGACGATCGCACCCCGCGAGAGGCACTGGTCTACGAGGTGATCCACGTCGCCGAGCCCTGGCGCCCCATCGAGGAAGGGGACGTCGTCCATACCACGCCACCCGGCGCTGTCCGCGCAACCGTGGACCTGGACGGCCCCGCGGGCCGCTTCGCCGTGCGGGCCGTCGACGAGGCGGGCAACCGCAGCACCGTCCGAGAGGTCCTGCGAGCCCCCCCGCCGATCGGCCTGGTCCACGCCTTCTCCGGCACCCCCGCCACCTCCGTCCTGGCCTGCGAACCCATGGACTCCGGCCGCGCCCTCTGTGTACTCGCCGACGGCGGCGTCCTGATCTGGGACCGCGCCCAGTGGCGCTCCACACCCCTGCGTGGCGTGGAGCGCATGCGCACCACCCGCGCCGCCGATGACCTCGTGCTCTGGTCCCCCCGCGGCGACCTCGCCCGACTCCGCGCCGACGGAAGCATCGAGGAGCTGCGCGCCGAGTTCTCCGGCCGCGCTCCCGTCCTGCCCCTGCGCCAGGTCACCGGCGACAGCCTAGGCCTGGTCACCGCCCTCGACGCCGAGGGCCACGCCTGGATCGGCGCCGTGCCCCACCTCCGCCACGCCGCGCGCCCGCTCCTCCTGCCGCGAACCCAGCGCTGCCGACGCCTGTGGGGCATCGTGCAGGCCCGCAACGAGGGCGCCGCCTTCTGCGACGACGGCTCCGCCCACTCCATCGTCTGGGACCGCGCCCGACCGCGCTGGCAGCCCCTCATTCCCGACGTCCCCGAGCAGGCCGCCCTCGACGCCGCCAGCGCCGTCGCCCTCGGCGGCGGCCGCCTCCTCGTCTTCGGCGACCGCCAGGTCTGGCTGCTCGGCTCCGGCGAGGGCGAAGCGCTCGCCGAGCTCCACGCCCTCGACGACGAGGCCGGCATCGGCGGCCGCCTGCGCCGCGGCGACGACTGGTTCGTCGCATCCGCGCGCGGGCTGCTCCGCCTGCGCGACGACCGCCTCCTCCCCGTCCCCGGCGCCTCCGGGCCCGTCGCCGGCGTCATCGCCCCCACCGCCCTCGAACCCGACGACCAGCTCACCCTCCTCTACCGCGACGGCGCCGTCGGCGCCCTCCGACGCGCCCGCGTCGAATGGAAGGTCGCGCCCCCCCTCGGCGCCCTCTCCGCCCTCGGCACCACCGCCGACGGCTCCCTCCTCGCCCTCGCCGAACGCCCCGACCCCGGCGTCTGGCGCGCCGACCCCGACGGCTGGCGCCGCCTCGCCGCAGCCCCTCCCCTCGACGACGACGCCACCATCGACGCCATCGCCCTCCTCGGCGCCCGCGCCGTCCTCGCAGGCCAGCGCGCCGGAGAAGGGCGCTGGTGGATCCGCGACGGCCGCACCTGGCGCACCCCCACCCTCCTCGTGCACCCCGCCCTCCTCCCCACCGAGGAGCCCCCCCCGTCCGCTCCCGACAACGAGGAACCCCCGCACCCCGCCACCCTCCCCCTCGCGTCCGACGCCGGCATCCCCCTCGACCGCGCGCCCGGCCCCCGCACCGTCGAGCCCCTCCTCGGCCTCGCCACCTCGGCAGAGGACGACAGACTCCTCGCCTGGAGCCACGGACAGGTCTGGGCGTCCGCGGACGCCGTGACCTGGACGCTGTGGGCCGAGGACATCGGGCCGATCCTCCACGTCGCCCCCGACGGCGGAGAGGCCTGGATCGCCTTCACCGCGCAGGGCCTGCGCCGCTGCGTCCGCCACCTCTGCGAACAGGTGCCCGCCCCGGAAGGCGCGCCGCGACAGGTGCGCAACGCCTGGACCGGCCCCGACGGCCGCACCCTCGTGCTCACCGCCGACGGCCTCCTGCGCCACACCCCCGCACCCGCACCCATCGACCCCGTCGCCCCCGCCGAGCAGCCCGCCGGAACCCTCGAACCCGTCCTCGAACGCGTCGGCGCGAACGTGACCCGCAGGACCTGCTGCGGCGCCGAAGAACTCGCCCTCCACGAGGACGGCTCCCTGTGGCTCGTGCGCGCCGAGCAGCCCGACCTCCTGCTCCGGCGAGCGGGGACCGTCCTCGGCCTGCACCAGGTCGACGGAGCGCCGGTCGTCGTCAGCCCCGACGGCGTGTTCCACGTGCGGATGCCAGACGCCACCCGACGCGGGACCGAGGGCGGGGACACGCGATGACCGACACCGTCCCGGTTCCGCTGCCCCCGCTGTGGTGGCAGGCGGTGGAGTGGCTTCGCGCGCAGGCCGACGGCGGCACCGGCCCCGTCTGGGTCGGAGAGGCCGGCTTCCTGCTCCCCACGGGCGCCGAGGCCGGCCCCGACCACGCCACCGACGTCGCCGACTGGCTGCTCCACAGACGCTTCCCCGGAGCACACCCGGCGTTCCTCCCCTTCGCCGTCGACGGCGCCGGCAACCAGTTCTGCTTCCGGTTCGCCCCGGGCGGAGGTCCACCCTCCGTCGTCTACTGGATGTACGAGACCTTCGCCGCGCTCCCGATCTCCGGATCCTTCGCCGGCTTCCTCGACTGGCTCGGGCTGACCACCGCCTTCGCCGCCCGCCAGGGCCTGCACGCCGTCCTCGACGAGCTGCACCTGCAGGAGGTCGTGCTGCCCACCCTCGAGGCCCTCGGACGCACCGTCCGCTACCCCCGATTCTTCGAAGCCTCCGGGGTTCGCCTCGGTGACCTCCACCGCGCCATCGTGGAGGTCGACCCCGGCGCGGCCGCCAGCCATCTGGTGCTCGGCGTCCTCGCCGGCGACGCCGGGAGCCTGCCCACCGCCGTCGAACGCTGCGACCGCGCCCTCGCCCTCGTCCCCGACTTCGTGCTCGCCGCCAGCGTGCGCGGAGACCTGCGCCGCGACGAGTCCCTGTGGCGCGCCCACGACGACTGGCTCCTCGCCTTCCGCGGCTTCCACGGACTCGGCGGCGACGGCCAGATGCCCTGGTACGGCGGCGTGCTCCCCCCCCACGACATCTCGCGCCTCGCCGAGCTGCTCTCCGCCGGACCCGACGTCGGCGAACGCTCCCTCGGCGAACCCCTCTGGGAGCTCATCCTCTACGACGATCCCACCCAGCCCGAACCGTGGCTCCGTACCGCGATGGAACACATCGAACACGGAGAGTTGCGCGCCGCGGTGGACATGGCCGTCAACGCCCTGTATTTCGGCTGTCACGACCGGCTCGCGCCGGAAATTGCCAACCTGCTGGCAGAACTGCACGATGCGCTCGACAATCCGTGGCTCGCCCGTGCGGCACGGATGGACGCGGAGCGATTGGCGCAGCGAAGACCGATCGGCGAAGACGGGCCCCGGCAGCCCTGAGGAGGACGAGAATGGAAGACACCCCAAGCCTCGAAGCCCGCGCGACCGCGATCCGGGCCTTCAACGAGGGCGTCGTCGCCGCCCAGGCCGACCGCATGGATGAAGCCATCGCCCGCTGGGAAGCCGCGCTCCAGGCCGACCCCTTCCTCGTGCCCGCCGCCCGAAACCTCGCCATCTGGTGCGAGGAACAGCAGGACTGGGAAACCGCCGAGAGACACTGGAACCGGCTCCTCGACAGCGACCCCTTCCACACCGAGGCCCTCGTCCGACGCGCCTTCACCCTGCGCCGCCTCGGAAGGAACGACGACGCCATCGCCTGCTACGAACGCGCCATCGGCGTCTACCCCTGGTTCCGCTTCTGGTACCAGGAGCTCGCCAGCCTCCTCGAGGAAGCGGGCCGCGACGGCGAAGCCGGCACCTGGCGTGACCGCGCCAACAAGCTCGACGCCGACGAGGCCGAAATGGCCTTCGAAGACGGCGTCCGAAACCTCCGCCAGGACAACCTGCCCCTCGCCATCGCCTGCTTCGAAGCCATCCTCGAGGAGTTCCCCGGAAACACCGAAGCCCGCCTGCGCCTCGCCAGCGCCTACGAACGCGACGGTCGCGCCTCCGAAGCCGCCGAGGAACTCGACACCGCCCTCGACCTCACCGACACCGCCCGCGGCGTCGTCCTCTTCCGACGCGCACTCTACCGCATCCGACAGGGCGACCTCGCCGGCGCCCGCGACGACCTCGAACTCGCCCTCGGCGACGAACCCGGCTTCCTCCGCGCACGACAGCTCCTCGGCTGGGTCGTCGCAGGACAGGGCGACACCGCCGCCACAACCGCAGAAGCCGACGAGTCCTGGACCCGAGCCATCGCGCGGATCCTCGCCGACCTCCCCGGCGACGCCCGCATGGCCCTCGCCTTCCAGCCCGCCAGCAGCGTCGCCGCCGCCGTCGACCAGATCGTCGCCAGCCTCCAGTCCCTCGGACTCGCCGAGCGATGCCGACTCGTCGAAGCCGAGCTCATCCCCCGACCCGGACAGGGCGTCCGCCAGGCCGGACTCCTCGGCTCCGACGACTTCCCCGAAGTCGACACCTCCGGCTGGGGCAGCGGACCCGCCCTCACCCAGCTCGAACCCCTCCTCGCCGCAGCCATGCCCGACGGCGAACCCGCGCCCGCCCTCCTCCTCATCGTCTCCTCCGGACGACTGCGCGCCGACGGACCCGCCGTCCTCGAACGCATCAAGAGCGCCGCCGGACTCCACATCGTCGCCCTCGGCCCCCCCGACGCCCTCACCGACCTCACCCGACGCGTCCAGCCCGTCGCCGAACGCTACACCGAGCTCGCCCTCGAGGGCTGATCCCCCCATGCGCGCACTCCTCCAGCGCGTCCGGCACGCCCGCGTCGAAGTCGACGGCGACATCACCGGCGCCATCGACTCCGGCCTGCTCGTCTTCCTCGGCGTCGGCCGCGACGACACCGAAGACGACCTCCACTGGCTCGTCCGACGCATCCTCGGCCTCCGCATCTTCGAGGATGACACCGGCCGCATGCAGCACGACGTCCGCGACGTCGGCGGCGCGCTCCTCGTCGTCAGCCAGTTCACCCTCTACGGAGACTGCCGCCGCGGCCGCCGCCCCAGCTTCACCGAGGCCATGGCCCCGGAAAGCGCCGCGCGAATGGTCGACCGCTTCGTCGACGCCCTCCGCGACGGGGGCGTGCCCGTCGAGACCGGCCGCTTCGGCGCCATGATGGACGTCCACCTGCTCAACGACGGCCCGGTCACCCTCATGCTCGAGAGCCCCCCGCGAACCCCCTGATCCGGCGCCCCGCCCCGGGGACAGGACGCCCGCAGGGCAGCGCCGCAGCAGGCGGAACTCGCGAAGGCCCGAGGCGCCCCGGGCCAGGAAGGACCGCCGCAACGATCGGACGCTGCGGGACCTCCGCGGTCGGAGGCGCCTCAGACCACGTAGACGATGGACTCCACCAGCGGCTTGCGCTGAAGCTGCTTCCGGAAGGTGCGCCGCACCGTGAGCCGGAGCGCCTCCGCCACCTCGTCCTTGCGTCTGCGCCGGTCCGGGGTCAGCGCCTCGACGGCTGCACGCGCCGCGTCGCGGGCCTCCTGGAGCACCTGCTCGCCGGCGTCGCCCTCGTCCACGATGCCCCGGGTCTGGAGCACCGGGCCCTCCTCCAGCTCGCCGGTCTCGCCGTCGACCACGGCCCAGATGACGCAGTACCCCAACCGCGCCAGGCGCGCACGCTCCCGAAGGGCGAGGGAGTCCGCATCCCCCACCGTGCCGTTCTCCACCACCACGCGCCGGGCGGCATGGTGCCCGACCACCGCGCACGAGTCCTCGGTGAACTCGAGCACATCGCCGTTGTCGAGGACGTGCTGCTCCGGCACGTCGCACAGCGCGCCGAGGGCCGCGTGGGAAACCAGAAACCGGTGGTCGCCGTGGACCGGCACCAGAATCTCCGGCCGCACGAGACGCAGCATCAGCTTCTGCTCCTCCCGACAGGCATGGCCGGACACGTGGATGGGCCGCTCGCGGGCGGTCAGGATGCGGGCGCCCGCGCGAATGATGTCGTCCTGCAGCGCATGCACGCTGCGCTCGTTGCCGGGAATGATGCGCGCAGAGAAGACCACGAGATCGCCCTCGCCGAGGTCCAGCCCGCGGAAGTCGCCGCGGGCCACCCGGGTGAGGGCGGCGCGGGGCTCGCCCTGGCTTCCGGTGGCGAGGACGAGGAGCCGCTCCGGGGGCAGGCCCTTCGCGTCCTCGACGCTGAGGAACGGGTCCTTGCCGGGAAGCTTCAGCAGCCCGAGCTCGCGTCCGATGCGGATGTTGCGATTGAGGCTCCAGCCCAGCGGGACGATGCGACGCCCGCTGAGATGGGCCGCGTCGATGAGGGCCTGCACGCGAAAGAGGTTCGACGAGAACATGGCCACGAACACCCGTCCGGTGGCGTTGCGCACGGTGTCGATCAGATGCTCCCGGGCCGTCTGCTCGGATCCCGTGAACCCGTCGCGCTCCACGTTCGTGCTGTCGCTGAAGAGGCAGCGAACCCCCTCGTCGCCCAGCTCGGCGAAGCGAGGAAGATCGATGCTGGGCTCCCCGAATGGGGTGTGGTCGATCTTGAAGTCGGCGGTGTGGACGAACAGCCCGGCCGGGGTGCGCAACGCGAGGGCGAGACACTCCGGGATGGAGTGGTTGATGTGGATGAACTCGACCTCCACATCCGGGAAGTCGACCACGTCGCCAGCCTCGACCCGGTGGAGCCGGGCGCGGCCGTCGAGCTCGTGCTCCACAAGGGACTCCCGGATCATCGTCAGGGCGAGACGCGACGACCAGATGGGCAGATCAAACTCCCGGAGCAGCCAAGGGATGGCCCCGATGTGGTCCTGGTGCCCATGGGTCACGATGAGCCCGAGCAGGCGGTCGCGGTGCTGCTCGAGGAAGGAGAAGTCCGGGATGTGGACGTCGATGCCGTAGTGATCCGTCTCGGGAAAATTCACCCCGCAGTCGATCAGCAGGATGCCGGCATCCGTCTCGAGGACAGCGCAGTTCATGCCGACCTCCCCGAGGCCGCCAAGGGTGTGGAAGCGGACGGTACCGGGAGGTCGGTTCGGCGGGGGCGGAAGCGGCATGGTCCTCAGCGGGTTCGGGAGGGAGCGGTGCGGTCGTGGTTCACCGCCTCGACGACGCGGCCCTTGACGCGAAACCCGCGCAGGTGTCCCCCCTCGCGGAGCCTGGCGAGGCGGGCGTCGCGGGCTTCGGCGGAGTTGGCGAGGTCATCGCCGAAGGTTTCGCGGATCTCCGCCTCGATGTGCTGCGGCGAGTCGATGAAGGAGGTCTTGTACGCTTCGCAGATGGGGCACTCCATCTTCGGCTGGCCGCCCTGGTAGACGAAGCCGCAGGAGGAGCAGCACCACAGGAGCGACTGCATGTAGGTGGAGGCGTTCATGGCGGAGTCCGGGGATGCGGGTCAGCGCGGGATGTACTTGCGCAGGAAGAGGCCCACGCGGGACCAGGTGTCGTCGGTGATGTGGTCGGGGTGGGTCATGATCGCGTGCCGGAGCGCGGAGGAGGCGTCGCACTCCTCCTCGCGCCCGAGCGGAACGAGCGGCACCAGGCGGCGGATGACCTCCTGGACGTTGGCCACGTTCGCCCGGACATTGTCGAGCACCTCGCTGACGTCGACGTTCTGGTCATCCTTCCACACGTCGTAGTCCGTGGCGAGGCAGATGGAAGCGTAGCACATCTCCGCCTCGCGAGCGAGCTTGGCCTCGGGCAGCGCGGTCATGCCGATCAGGCTCGCTCCCCACGAGCGGTGCATCCGCGACTCCGCCGGGGTGCTGAACAGCGGGCCTTCCATGCACACGTAGGTGCCCCCGTCATGCACGGTGACGCCGGTGTCCCGACACGCCTGCAGGAGCACCTCCCGGAGCATGGGGTGAAACGCCTGACTGAATCCGGCGTGCACGGCGAGATCGTCGAAGAACGTGTCCACCCGGTTGCGCGTCCGGTCGATGACGTCATCGGGGATGACGAAGTCGCGCGGGCGAATCTCCTCGCGCAGGGACCCGACCGCGGAGATGGTGGTGAGCCAGAACACGCCCAGACTCTTGAGGGCCCAGATGTTGGCGCGCACGGGGATACGGGTGGGGTTGTGGACATGCCCGCGCCCGTGCCGGGGCAGGAAGGCCACCTTGCGATCCCCGATGCGCCCCACCCGGATGGTGTCCGAAGGCTTCCCGAACGGGGTGTTGATGTCGAGCTCCTCGATCATCTCCACGCCATCGATGTCGTAGACGCCGCTGCCGCCGATGATGCCGATGCGGATGTCGCTCATGGGTGCTCCTTCCTGGCCCGTGCCGTCACGGCACCTTGCTGCGGCGATGGTCCTCGGGCACGGGCCCGCGCGAACCGCCGCCGGCGGTGTCTAGACGGCGTCGCCTCCGCTGACAAGGGCGTGACGGCGCCGTCTGGAGTCCGTGGACGAGGACGAGGTGCTGTCGCGCAGTTGTCTCGAACAAGTCACTTGA
>REDH01000033.1 GCA_007693585.1 Deltaproteobacteria bacterium | reverse complement strand
TTCGGCGGTGGGACGGGCGGTGAGACCGGCGGTGAGACCGGCGGCGAGACCGGCGGTGAGACCGGCGGCGAGACCGGCGGCGAAGAGACTGGCGGCGAGGAGACCGGCGGCGAGGAGTAAACTCCCGACCCCGTCATCCGGACGCATGAACGCCCCCGTTGCGCAAGGCGCGCCGGGGGCGTTTTTCGTGGTTCGTCAGTCCGGAACGTCGCGTCCGGACGGCTGAACGCCCCCGTTGCGCACGCCGCGCCGGGGGCATGTTTCGTGGATCGCCAATCCGGAACGTTGCGTCCGGATGGATGAACGCCCCTGTTGCGCAAGGCGCGCCGGGGGCGTTTTTCGTGGCTCGCCAATCCGGAACGTCGCGTCCGGATGGATGAACGCCCCTGTTGCGCAAGGCGCGCCGGGGGAGTTCTTCGTGGGTCGCGAGTCCGGAACGTCGCGTCCGGATGGATGAACGCCCCTGTTGCGCAAGGCGCGCCGGGGGCGTTCTTCGTGGGTCGCACAGTCCCGGTGGGGAGTGTGCCTCGCGCGGGTCCTGTCGGCGGATGTTACTGGGCGGACGGCGGGAAGGAGCAGGGCGCTCCGCCGCAGGTGTCGATGACTTCTCCGGTCTCGAAGAAGTGGAACATCTGCTCGTTGTGGGCGGTGTTGCGCCTTGGGGCGTTGTGGGCGTCGACGTCGTCGCGGTTGAAGCTCGGGGGGCGGTTGAGGCCGCCTTCGGGCCACTCGAAGCCGAAGTCGTAGAGCACGATGGCGGATCCGGTGTGCGGGTAGGGGGTCTTGTCCACGAGGTCGATGTCGCGTTCGGCGTCGTAGTTCTCCATGGTGGCCACGCCGATGTTGGAGCGCGCGACGACCTCCATGGTGACGGTGGAGACCTGGAGGTCTCCCCTGGAGGGGGCGGCGATGACGAATCGGGGCGGGCCGTCCTCGAACGGCTCGGCGGTGATGTGGCGCCAGTAGCTGCCCGGGTCGGTCTGGTCCCAGAGGGTCTGGGCGGCGGAGAGGAGTACGGCCTGTGCGGCCCTTCCGGGGTAGGCGAGTCCGATGCCGAGGAAGAACTGGTCGAAGTTGGTCGAGCGGTGCTCCATGAGGCTGTAGTTCTGTCCGGGCACGCCGAGGTGTCCTCGTTCGATGTCGGGGGCGAGGGCCATGTAGGTGGCGCCGTAGATGCCGCCCTGGGAGATGCCGAGGTAGAACATGCGGTCGGTGTCGATGGAGACGTTCTGTTCGACGATGGGTTCGAGGTCACCGAAGCGTTCCTTCATGGCGCGGGCGAGGAGGATCCACTCGAGGAGTCCCTGGTGGACGCGGTCGGAGAGCCAGGTGAAGTAGGTGAAGTCGAAGATCATGGCCTCGACGCCGGCGAGGTCGAACTCGGCCATGCCGGTGAGGAATCCGCCGAAGAAGATGACGTTGTGTTCGTTGGCGAGCTGTCCGTTGTGGGTCCAGCCGCCGATGGCGCCGCGGGCGGTGCCGAAGAAGCCGTGTCCGTACTGGACGAGTCCGTGTGGGGGGCCATCGATGGCGCTGTGGGGGATACCGATGTAGAAGGGCGCCTCGCGGGTTCCGGAAGGGGTGGGCATGCCGTCTTCGCCGAGGTGGAAGATGTATCCGCGTGGCGGGTCGGCGATGGGGGGGCCGGGGCGTGAGTCCTGCACCATGTAGTCCGGGACTTCGATGTGTCCGCGGAGGACCCATGCCCAGTGTTCGTGTTCATCGTCGGGGGTGACTTCGGGTTCGCCGAGGACGATCTCGGGTCCCTGGGTTCCGGTTCGGTCGAGGCCGTCGCGGCGCATGTGGAGCATGGGTCCGTGGAGGGTGTCGCTGCTGGCGGTGACGAAGTCCCAGGCGAGGGTGAGGGAGTCGCGGGGGACGCCTTCGCCTTCGAGGAGGTCGAAGATGTCGTTGAAGCGGTCCTGCCGGTTGGCGAGGGTGGGGATCTCGGCGGTGTCGCCGCGGACGAGCCGGTCGAAGGCGGCGGAGCGGGGCTGGGGGTTGCCGTCGGTGTCGCGGAGATCGCGCAGGGCGGCGAGGTAGCGGGTGTTGGGTTCGAGGAGGACGCCGGGGCGGATGTAGAGGGTCTTGCGTGCGGGGTTGGCGTCCCAGTCGTCGAGGTCGACCCAGTAGGGGATGCGGTCGAGGGAGCCGTCCTCCCCGACGCGGTACAGGAGGATGGGGGCGTCGTCCTCGATGGACATGGCGACGGTGTACTCTGTCGGCATGTCGGAGACGTCGAGGTTGGGGAAGTGGACGAGCAGCGGGGTGGAGACGCCGTAGCCGTCCATGCGTCGCCAGGCGGAGGGGTCGACGTGGGTGCCCTGCCAGTTGGCGGGGAGGGTCGTGGGTCCGAAGGCGAGGGTGTGTCCGGTGGTGCGGGAGGCGTCGTCCTCGAGGTAGAGGTTGCTCGGCCAGGGCATCGCGCACTCGAAGGGGGCGAGGGGGTCGCAGTCCGGGTTGGGATCGATGGGCTCGTCGGAGGTGGGCGGCGGAGAGGTCGTGGTGTCGCCGGTGCCGATGCCGGTGGGGATGGAGGAGGGGGCGGATGAGGGTACCGCGGTGGGGTCGGCGGTCGTGTCGCTCGCGTCGTCGCTGCCGCAGGCGCTCAGGACGAGCAGGAGGGTGAGGGCGAGGGAGAGTGCGACCAGGGCGCGGACGGGGCGCGGGTCGGGGCGTCGGGACGGGGTGGGATGCATGGCGAGGACCGTGAGGGGAAGGGGAGGGGGCGAACGGAGCGAGGTTTGCGGGGTCGGGGCTGGTGTCAAGCGGTGGGGAAAGACGCGTCGCGCCACGCGAGGCGTGTCGGCCCCGTGTCCGGTGGTGTCGCCTCGAAGGCCGGTGCGTCGTGCCGTCGCGATGAAGGCGTGGCGAGGCATGGCGACGGGGTCGGTCAGCGGTCAGTCCGCGGCGTCGAGGGCGCCGTCCGCGGCGAGCTGCTTCCAGAGGTAGGCCCAGGTGAGGGCGGCGATGTAGGCGCGCTGGGGCTGGTTGGCGGCGCCGCCGTGTCCGCCTTCGATGTTCTCGTAGTAGAGGACGTCGTGGCCGAGCTCGAGCATTCGGGCCACCATGCGCCGGGCGTGTCCGGGGTGGACGCGGTCGTCGCGGGTGGAGGTCCAGATGAACGGGGTGGGGTAGGTGGTGTCGGCGCGCAGGTTCTGGAGGGGGGAGTAGGCCTCGAGGAAGGCGCGGTCCTCGGGGTCGTCGGGGTTTCCGTACTCGGCCATCCAGCTCGCTCCGGCGAGGAGGCGGTGGTAGCGGAGCATGTCGAGGAGGGGCACGGCGGAGACGACGGCTCCGAAGAGTTCGGGGCGCTGGACCATGACGGCGCCGACCAGGAGGCCGCCATTGCTTCCGCCCTGGATGCCGAGGTGGTCGGGGGAGGTGATGCCATTGTCGATGAGGGTCTCTGCGACGGCGATGAGGTCGTCGAAGGAGCGCTGCCGGTTCTCGCGGAGGGCGGCCCGGTGCCAGGCGGGGCCGAACTCGCCGCCGCCGCGGATGTTGGCGACCACGTAGACGCCGCCGCGGGCGAGCCATGCGCGTCCCATCACGCCGGAGTAGAAGGGGGTGCGGGAGATCTCGAAGCCGCCGTAGGCGGCGAGGAGGGTGGGGTGGGTGCCGCGGGGTTCGAATCCGGCGGGGGTGACGAGGAAGTAGGGGATGCGGGTCCCGTCGGCGCTGATGGCTTCGCGCTGCTCCACGGCCATGCCGTCGGCGTCGAACCAGGTGGGTTCGTTGCGGACGGTCTCGTGGGTATCCTCGTCCGCGGCGAGGCGAACCACGGACGGTGGGGTCAGGAAGTCGGCGTACTGGTAGAAGGCGAGGTCCGAGCGGTCGTCGGCGGTGAGGAGCCGGACGGTGCCGAGTTCGGGCACGGCGAGGGCGTGCTGTTGCCAGGCGCCGTCGACGCGGGTGAAGCGGAGGATGCGGGCGCGGACGTTGTCGAGGATGGAGACGAGGAGCGTGTTCTCCGTGCGGAGGATGCGATCGATGCTCTGCCGGGGCCCGGGGGCGAAGAGCGTGGAGAACACGAGTCCGTCGCCGGTGAGGCCTTCCACCGGGGCGGACAGGAGAGCTCCCTGCGGAAAGGTGGTGCCACCGGTGGTCCAGTCGCTCTTGAGCTCGACCAGGAGATGCCGGTCCATGATGCCGACGAGGACGGCGTCGTCGGGGATCGGGACGTGGACGAGCTCGTCGTCGAGGAGGAGGTGGTAGTCGCGGGTGAAGAAGGTGCGCGCGCGGCCGACGAGGTCCCATGGCTCGTCCCCGTCGCGGAAGCGCGTGCCCCACACGCTGACATCCTCGCGCTCTCCCTCGAAGAGTGGCGTGGCGTCCTCCCGCGGTGTGCCGCGGCTCCACAGGAGCACCCGCCGCGGGTATCCCGAGGTGGTCATGTCGTCGTCGGTGAATGCGGGGGCGAGGAAGACCGTGTCCCGGTCCCGCCAGGCGATGCGGCTCTTGCTCTCGGGCAGCCGGAAGCCGTCCTCGACGAACGTGCGGCTCGGGAGATCGAACTCTCGGCGCACGGCCGCGTCCGCTCCGCCGATCGAGAGGGAGACGATGCATCGGTCGTGGTCGGGTTCGAGGCAGGCGGACCCGGCCCACACCCAGTTCTCGTCCTCCTCCTCGGCGAGGGCGTCGACGTCGAGCAGGACGGTCCAGTCGGGCGCTTCGGTCGCGTAGTCCTCCGGGGAGGTGACGCGCCAGATGCCGCGCTCGTGCGTGGCGTCCCGCCAGAAGTTGTAGACCTGGCCGCCGCGCAGCGTGGGCCACGGGATCCCTTCGTCCGAGGTCAGGACCTCCAGCGCCTCCTCTCGGATGGGGGCGAAGAGGGGGTGGGCCTCGATGCGGGCGAGGCTCCGCTCGTTCTGCTCGCGGACCCAGGCGAGCGCGTCCTCGCCGTCCACGTCCTCGAGCCACAGGAAGGGCGCCTCGGCGTCCGCGGGTTCGGGGGTCTCGACTGGTTCGGCGGGAGCCGGCGCGGTGCGGGGGCCACCGCACCCCGCGAGCACGGCGCCGACCAGTCCGGCGGCGATCCCCCCGGTGACCACGGGCAGGACAGGGGAGGGGGAGCATCGAAGGGAGAGGAGGCGTCGGGCCATGGCGTCACGGGGGCGGGGGGAGGTGCGGGCCGCGGGGAGCATTCCCCGGCGTGCTCCCGCCGTCAACGGGGGCGTGGCCACCCCGTCCCGTGACCGACGCGGAGATCGGGGTGGCGACCGGCGTGCTCCGCCGTCAACGGGGCCCGGGAACCGGGTCGGCGGCGGAGTCACGGCGGGGGAGCAACGGCCGGGTGCAGGGGTGGGGCAGCGGTGGCTGGACTGTCGCATCTGGCCAGCAGCGGCTTGCGCGCTCGGCCTTTCGATGACAGGGGAAGCCCCGGCGGTGGGTCCCCCCGGAAACCGGAGCTGCGCGTGATGCTGCATCGGCTGTGTGTACTTGCCTCTGCTCTCCTCCTCGTGGCCTGCGGAGCGTCCAGCGCCCGGGCGCCGGAGTCGAGCCCCGCCCCCGCAGCGGAAGACCCTGCGGACGACATGGCCGTCGGGGAGACCACCCCCGCCGGCCCCCGCTTCGGCACCTTCGGCTTCGACCTGGCCGGCATGGACCGGGATGTCGTTCCCGGCGACGACTTCTACCGGTTCGCCAACGGGACGTGGGAACGGGAGACCGAGATTCCGGCGGATCGCGCGCGCTACGGCGTGTTCGACATGCTCTCCCTCGAGGCCGAAGAGCACGTCAACCGCATCATTCTGGATGCGAGCGAACTGGGCGGAGAGCCCGGCAGCAACAACCAGCTCATCGGCGACCTCTACGCGAGCTGGATGGACGAGGAGGCCATCGAGGAGTCGGGCCTCGACCCGATCCGCCCTCTCCTCGAACGCATCGCCGCTGCCGAGGACCACGATGAACTCGCCGCCCTCATGGCCGACATTCATCTCCCCTCCGTCTACTGGACGAGCATCTCCCCCGATCCTGCGGATCCCACCGTCTACGCCGTGCGCATGGGGCAGAGCGGGCTCGGCATGCCCAACCGGGAGTACTACCTCGATCCCGCCGAGCGCTTTGCCGAGTACCGGGAGGCCTACCTCGAGTATATCGGGCGGCTTCATGACCTGGCGGGCATCGAGGATGACGGCTCCCGCGCCCGCCGGATTCTCGCCTTCGAGACGGCGATCGCCGAGGACCACTGGACCCGGGAACGCTCCCGTCAGGTGTCGGAGACCTACAATGTGCTCGACCGGGAGGCGCTCGCCGAGCTCGCCCCCGCCCTCGACCTCCTCCGGACGCTCGAGCTGCGGGGCCTCGGCAGCGCCGAGTCCGTGATCGTGGCGCAGCCCAGCGCCATCGCCGCAGCCGGTGCGCATGTGGCCGCCGCCGACCTCGACACCCTTCGCGACTGGATGACCTTCCGGACCCTCAGCGATCGTGCGAGCTGGCTGCCCCGCGCGTTCGACCAGGCGCGGTTCGACTTCTTTTCGCGCACCCTCGCTGGCACCGAAGAGATGCGACCGCGCGACCGGCGCGGGACGGAGCTGGTGGGCTTCTCCCTCGGACACGCCGTCGGCCAGGAGTACGTGGCACGGCACTTCCCGCCCGCCTCCCGCGCCATGATGGAGGAGCTCGTCGACAACCTCATCGTCGGCTTCCGCGGACGCCTCGAGACCCTCCCGTGGATGGACGAGCCTACCCGGGCGGAAGCCCTCGCGAAGCTCTCCACCTTCGAGTCCCGTATCGGATACCCGGAGATATGGGACACCTACGAGGGTCTCGTGATCGATCCGGAGGATCACTTCGGAAACCGCCTGCGGCTGGCAGAGCACCGCTGGAACGACCTGGTCGAGCGGTTTCCGCACCCGGTCGACAGGCGCCGCTGGAGCTGGCCCCCCCAGATCGTCAACGCCAGCTACCACCCCCTCATGAACCAGATCACCTTCCCCGCGGGGATCCTCCAGGCGCCCTTCTTCGACCCCGAGGCCGACGCCGCCATCAACTACGGCGCCATCGGCGCCGTGATCGGCCACGAGATCGGACATGGGTTCGATGACCAGGGACGCCGCTTCGACGCCGAGGGACGGATCCGGGACTGGTGGACCGAGGAGACCAACGCCCGCTTCGAGGAAGCCGCCGCTCGGCTCGGCGCCCAGTACGAGGAGTTCTGCCCGATCGACGACCTCTGCATCATCGGCCGGCTGACCATGGGGGAGAACATCGGCGACCTCGGCGGCATGCAGATGGCCTACGTCGCCTACCGCAACCACGTCGCGGTCACCTACCCCGACGGAGAGGCGCCCGTCATCGACGGCTTCACCGGGGATCAGCGCTTCTTCCTCGCCTGGGCCCAGGTCTGGCGAACCCTGTTCCGGGACGACGCCCTCCGACAGCAGCTCGTCAACGGCCCTCACAGCCCGGGCCGGTACCGGGTCCTCGGCGTCGTCCGAAACCTCGACGCCTGGTACGACGCGTTCGGGGTCACGGAGGACCATGCGCTCTTCCTCCCGCCGGAGGAGCGCGTGCGGATCTGGTAGCCCGAGCATCTCGACCCGCGCGGGCGCACTTCTCGCCCTCGATTTCAGCCTCGAACGGTTCTCGAACGTTCGTCGAGTGAGCCGCTCCATCGCTCACGCTACCCTTCGCAGCATGGACCCGACCTGGGTCCGCGATCGCATTGTCGGTCGTTAGAATTCCCCGCCTGCGAAGAGGTAGCCATGGCTGAGTCTCCATCCCCGACCCATCGCCCAGGTTCACGCGGCGCGTTCGCGAGCCTGCTCGCGCTCATGCTCGTCGGGCTGGCGGCCTGCTCCGATGCAACGGGCGTTCCCACGGACATGGAGGAGGACAGCGCGCTGTGCGACGGCGAACCTTGCTCCGGTTCGACGGGACACGCCCCCATCGGCACGGACGACTCCGCGGCGGGGCCGTCGGCTCCACCCGTGACCTCCGAAGAACGCGAGGACGAGCTGGGAGCGTCGTGCGAGTCGGACGCGGACTGCTCCAGCGGCATCTGCCTGTCCACGCCCTTCGGCCGCTCGTGCAGCCGGACCTGTGACGCCCTCGAGCCCTGCGGCGACGACGACCTGTGGTCCTGTGTCTCCGTTGTCGTGAGCGGCCGCGACCTGATCGAGGTCTGCTACCCCACGGACACAGGGCTGTGCCGGGCGTGTCAGACCGACGTCGAGTGCGGTGGGCCACAGGACCGCTGCATCGCCATCGACGATGGCTCGTTCTGCGCGACCGACTGCGGCGCTGGTGGGGCCTGCCCACAGGGCTACGAGTGTGTGCCCATCACCGAAGGTGTGGAGCAGTGCCTGCCCGTGAGCCGAACATGCGGCAGCTGCGGCGAGGCGGACCTGCAGAACGACCTCCTGCACTGCGGTGCGTGTGGAAACGCCTGCGAGGTCAACAACGGTTCACCTCAGTGCGTCATGGGCACGTGCGAGATCTTCGCGTGCGATGCGGGACGCGCCTCGTGCGACGGTCTGGTGGAGACGGGTTGCGAGACGGACATCGCATCGAGCACGTCCGACTGCGGGGCCTGCGGGAACGCCTGTGTGTTTCCGAACGCGGGCAGCGATTGCGTCGACGGCGCCTGCGTGATCTCCGCATGCAACGTGGGCTGGTCCAACTGCGATGGGGACGTGGATACGGGCTGCGAGACGGACGTCACCGCAGACGCCGAGAACTGTGGGGGTTGCGGCACGCGCTGCGAGGCGGACAACGCGGATGGGGTATGCATCAACGGGCTGTGCCAGCTCGCGGCATGCACGGAGGACTTCGCAAACTGCGACGCGAACATCCTCACCGGCTGCGAGACCGATACTCGCGTGAGCAACATGCACTGCGGGGCCTGCGGAACCGTCTGCAGTGGCGGACAGTTCTGCGAGGAGAGCGCGTGCCGCTGCCCTGAAGGCCAGGTGATCAGTGGCGGGCTGTGCATCAACGAGGCGGCCGGCAGCGTGCTCACGCTCCCGGCCACCGACCGGACCCAGACGGGGCTGCGGATGAACGGCCAGGTCACGGCCGTCGGTCTTCCTCCGGCGACGAGCCAGGGCTTCTGTCACCGACCCGAGCCACGCAGCGGTGCCGGGCTCGTGCCTCTGCCCCCCTTCCACGGGGTGCCCGGTGTGACCTGCGTCGCCGCCTCCGGAACACCGGCCACCGGCGTCTCCTTCTCTGCGAACCTCACGGGGCTGACGATCGATCGGGCCTACGAGTACGTCGCCTGGATCGAGCGCTCCGGAGACTACGTGTACGGGGTCACCGAGCAGGTACGGACATGTAGCGCCAGCGACTTCCCGAACGGCGAAGACCGCAACTGCGACGGGATCGACGGTGAGCTGGACGCAGCCGTGCTTGTGCGCCCGAACGGTACGGACAACGGATCGTGCGGCACCTCGGTCGACCAGCCGTGTCGCTCCATCCATCACGCCTTCTCGCGGGCCAGCACGACCGGGCGCAGTCATGTCTACGTCGCGGGCGGCACGTACAACGAGACGGTGACGCTGCCGGGGAACGTGAGTCTCTGGGGGGGCTTCTCCTCCGACTTCTCCGTGTTCGATCCGTCCGCGAACACGTCCACCATCGACAGCGCCGCATCCGTTGGGGTTGTCGTTTCCGACCGCAGTGCGCCCGGGGTGCTGGCAGGCTTCACCATTCGCAGCGCGGACGCTTCGGGTGGGGCCGCCAGCTCGCGTGCTGTCGTGCTCGTCAACGTCTCTGGAGCCTTCGAGGTTCGGGACAACCGGCTGTTTCCGGGACGCGGTCGGGCCGGGGAGCACGGCCGGAGTGGCGCCACCGGTGCCCGGGGCAACAACGGAAGCGCGGGCGGAGGCGGTCGCGGTGCGGACTGGACGAGCAACGGCGGTTCCAACGGCTCCGGCTGCAGCGGCTCGGGGACCTGCAGCGCCGGCGCGCGCGGGGGCTGGGGAGGCTACGGGAACCAGCGCGGCCAGGCGGGTGGCAATGGGGTCGGCCCCGCCGGATCGGGTGGAACCGGCGGCGCGGGGAACAGCGGTTGCAGCGCCGGATCCCGCGGGAACAATGGTGGCAACGGTGGAACAGGTTCCGTCGGACAGGCCGGCCTGCGCTTCGCCAACCAGGCCACCGGCTCGGTTCACGCGACCGCCGGGAGCGGTCTCGTCGACTGGGTGGCCTACAACGGCCTCAACGGAGGACCGGGAGCTTCGGGCGGCGGTGGCGGCGGAGGTGGAGGCGGAGGTGGCACGGTGTGCACAGGCAACCGGCCAGGGGGCGGCGGCGGCGGTGGCGGCGGGGCCGGAGGTGCTGGCGGTACGGGTGGCACCGCAGGCACCGGAGGCGGTGCGTCCATCGGGATTCTCGCCGTCAACGCGGCGGGAGCGAGGATCGTCAACAACGCCGGAACCATCCAGGTCGGTGGAGCGGGCGGCCGGGGGGGCGACGGAGGCACCGGTGGCGTCGGAGGTAGCGGTGGCGAGGGAGGCCGCGGCTATCACACGGGCGGTGGGCGTCGCCGCGGCGGAGACGGTGGCACAGGGGGTGGCGGCGGTCAGGGCGGTCGCGGTGGTGGCGGTGCGTCCGTCGGCGTCATGACCTCCGCGTCGTCCGGGATCGTGGTGACGGGCAACTCCTTCGGTCTGCCCGACAGCGGTGCGGTCGGCGGTCAGGGAGGAGCACCCAACGGCATGACCGGTATCGCCGGCGAAGTCCGGAACCGAATGGACTTCCAGGTCTCCCATCGAAGAGACCCCGGAACGCTACCCCGTGCTCCGCAGGCCCGCCGCGATCGCGTTCACCGTCATCAGCAGCCTGCGGAGCAGCTCTGCGGACTCCGGGGTCTCCACTTCGCCGGTGCGCACCAGCGGTCGCCAGGCCGCCAGCAGCGCGACCTGCGCGTCGTGGACGCGCTCCAGCGCCTCCTCCCGCGCGCGGACCGCGCCCAGCAACCCGGGACGTCGCTCGTCGAGCGTGCGGCCGAACACCCGGTCCAGCGCCTGCCGCGTTCGCGCATGCTCCTCCTCGACCCGCGCGAGCATGCCTGCTCGCACCTCCCGATCCTCCACGAGCACCGCATAGCGCCGCGCCACGTCCATGCTCGAAGTCGCCAGACCCGCCTCGACGTTGCGCAGCAGATTGCGCAGGAACGGATCCTCTGCCACCCCAGACGAGAGTGTGGCGAACACCTCGGGCAGCTCCTCGGCCAGGGCGTCCAGCGCAGCGCCGACCCCCAGGAAGCCGGGCACACCGTGACGGGACTGGTTCCACGAGAAGACCCACGGGATCGCCCGAAGGTCCGCGAGAGTGCGCGTCCCCGTCCGTCGCGCGGGGCGGGAGCCGATCCCGCTGCGCTCCAGCACGTCGATCGGCGTCGCCTGACGAAAGTAGGGAATCAGGGCGGGATCGCGAAAGAAGGTCTCGTAGTGCGCACGCGCCCGCTCCGCGAAGTGGCCGAGCGCCTCCTCGAGCGCCTCCGGGCGCTCCGGACCATGCCAGCGCTCCAGGCGCGCCATCAGACTGCCCGCAAGCCACTCCTCCATCGTGTGGCTCGCACGAACCGGGTTGGCCAGCTCCCGGGCGACCGTCTCGCCCTGCACCGTCGAACGGATACGCCCCGAGAAGCTCGCCCGCGGCAGCGCCGCCAGGAACGGCGCATTCGGCCCGCCCCCCCGTGCCGTGCTGCCCCCGCGCCCGTGGAAGACCTCCAGCCGGACCCCGTGACGCTCCGCCACCTCCCCCAGCGCCCGCTCCGCTCGCTCCACCCCCACCCGCGAGGCCACGATGCCTCCGTCCTTGTTGCTGTCGCTGTAGCCGAGCATCACCTGCTGGACCGGCCCACCAGGAGACAGCCGACGCAGTGTGGCTGCCACGAGGGGCTCGGCCAGGAACGCGTCCAGCACCTCCGGAGCACGCCGCAGATCGTCGATCGTCTCGAAGAGCGGCACCACCGGCAGCGCCGCCACCAGCGCGCCGTCCTCTCCCGCCACCACCATCCCCGCCTCCCGCTGGAACAGGAACGGGAGCAGCAGATCACTCAACTGCCGCGTCATGCTCACGATCAGCGGGCCCAGACCCGCACGGCCTCGCTCGCGCAGATGGCCGCCGAGCACCCGGTAGACCCCGAGGACCCGCTCCGCCGACGGGCCGCAGACCGCATCGCCATGCACCAGCGGCCGACGGTGCGAGAGCTCCTCCCGAAGAAACGCCTGCCGCCCGCGCTCGTCCATGGACGAGAATGCCGGGGTTCCGCACCCCGCCCAGGCGACAAGCTCGTCCATCGCCTCCTCGTGCACCGTGCTGTTCTGGCGAATGTCCAGGGTCGCCAGATGCAGGCCGAACGTCCGCAACACCCGGATCGCGCGCGCCACATCCTGCGCAGCGACCTGATGCGCGCCGATGTCCCGGAGCGCACCCCGCAGAAGCTCCAGATCCGCCAGGATCTCCGCTGCCTCGCGATAGCACCCCGGGCGCTCCGCCAGCCGCGTGATGTGCCCCCGCTCCACCTCCACCGGAAGACGCTCCACGATCAGCGCGGCAAACTGCCGGAAGGGTTCCCCGGCATTGCGCGCGAGCACACCCGGCGCACGGTCCCCAAGCTTCGCCGCAGCCGCGTCGATGCCGAGCTGAAGCCGAGTCGGTGCCTGCGTGAACGGCGAGGCCATCGACAGCCGCTCCACGAGCGGCATGAGCTGCCGACGCGCCAGCACCACCGCCGAAAGACGCATCTCCTCCAGCGTGTACGCCGTCACCTCGGGCGTCACGAACGGATGCCCGTCCCGATCCCCGCCCACCCAGCTCCCGAAGCGCAGCGAGGGCATCCGGACATGGCCCAGGCCTCGGGCCGACGACGCGCGCGCCCACCGATCCGCCGTCCGCTCCAGCGCGTCCGGAAACAGGTTCAGAAGATGATGGACCGCGCTCGACCGCTCCGCCTCCACCGTGGGCTTCTCCAGGTGAATCTCACCCGTGCGCCAGATCCGCTCGATGCACCCCTCCGCCTGATCCAGAAGACGCTGACGCTCCCGCGGCGTGTGCACCGGGTTCTCGAGCTCGGCCACCAGCACATAGAGCTCCCGGTAGTGCGCGATCATCGTGCGCCGCCTCGCCTCCGTCGGATGAGCGGTCAGCACCAGCTCCACCGACGTCTCCCCCGCCGCCGTCGTCAGCTCCGCGTCGCTCAGCCCCGCCGCGCGAGCACGATCGAGCGCCTCGTCGAACGAACCCCGGGGGGCCGACCCCGGCGTCCGCTCCACCGCACGACGCCCCTGGACCGCCGCGTTCTCCTCCACCAGGTTCAACAACTGGAACCCCACCCCGATGAGCTGCAACGCGGCCTCCGGCGAATCCACCGGCACCGGCGGCGCAGGCACCTCGGCCACCGGCGCCTCGGGATGCACGTGGCTCGCCAGACCCGGCTCGCCCGCACGATCCAGCGCATCGTGCAGCAGGCCCAGCAGGCGGTTGTAGTCGCTCCAGACCTTCTCGTCGCTGCGTTCCATCGGCTACCCTGAGGGCGGGGGCTGTTCCGGCATCCGGTCCGTCGTTGCTCATCGTCGGTCCGGACCGCAATCAAAAGCCGCACGGGTCGACCCGACGCGCGCCTACCCCGACAGCGCCCGCTGCCCGTCCGGCCGGGGCAACACGTCCTCCGGCGCCAGCGCACCCTCCCGCCGAAGCACCCAGTAGTCCCGAATCGGCAGCAGGACGCTCCCCAGCCGAAAGACCTCCCACCCCAGCAGCAGCCCCGGATCCCCCGGGTTCACCGTCACCAGCGGGCAGAACCCGATCCGCGCCGGAAAGTCCGTGAACCGATTGCCCGCATGCCGGTAGTCCAGGTAGTGCCCGCCGGCCCAGCCGCCGGGAAAGCGCTCCCCCGCCGCCTCCCGCACCTCGTAGTGTCCGAACGTCAGCGGACGGCCCCGGCCGTCTCGCCGCGGCGCAGGCGGCCGGTCCCAGCCCGTCTGCTCCACCTTCACATTCCACCCCCGAAGCACCCCCGTGTCCGGATCCCGGTGGAACGTCTTGCGGAACGACTTCCACATCAGCCGATGAAAGAGCGCGGGCATCGAACAGTCGATCCCCGTGTAGCTCGTGTCCGCCAGCGCATCGACGTCCAGGGGCGTGCCCTGCATCACGATCGCGTGAAGGGCCTCGTTCGACATCGACAGAACGTCCTCAAGAGTGTGTGCCATCGCCTCTCACGGAGTCTCGGGATCGCCCTCGACGGGCAGGGACAGATCGCCGGCGGGCCGGTGACCCTCCGGATGCGCGAGCGCATGCGCCAGCGGCTCGATGTGACTCGTCACGCGCACCTCCGCTCCGGGCAGGGCCGACTGCATGCGCTCCTCCACCGCCGTCGCACGCTCGTGGGCCTCCGTCAGCGACAGTGTGCCCGGCATCAGCAGATGCACCTCCGCCCAGCGCGTCGTCCCCTCCGTCCGCAGCCGCAGCGCATGAAAGTCCTCCACCGTGCCGTCCGCACACGCCGACTGCAGCGCCTCGCGAAGCCGCGCCGCATCCCCCGGATCCGCCGTGCCCATCAGCCCAGCGAAGCTCCGCCGAAGCAGCTTCCCGCCCGTCGCCAGAATGTGAAGCCCAGCCCCGATCGCCACGAGCGGGTCCAGGATCACCAGGCCCGTGACCCACACCACCGCCACCCCCACCAGCACCGCGCCACTTGTCCACACATCCGTCAGCGTGTGCTGCCCGTTCGCCTCCACCGCCAGCGAACCGGACCGCCGCCCCGAACGCAACAGATACAGCCCGAGCACCAGGTTCACCAGCCCCATGGCCCCCGTCAGCAGAAGACCCAGACCGAGGTTCTGCACCTCCGGACCCACGATGATGTCCCGCACGCCGAGCGCCACGATCGACAGCGCCGCAATCGAGATCAGGCCCCCCTCCATGCCGGCCGAAAAGAAGACGATTCGCTCATGGCCATACGGGTGACCCCGGTCCGGAGGCTGGCTCGCGTACCAGACGCTGAAGACCGCGATGCCCGTCGCCGCGATGTGGATCGTCGACTCCAGTGCATCCGAAAGCAACGCCTTGCTCCCCGTGATCCACGCCGCCGCCACCTTGCCCACCAACACCAGCAACGCCACCGCGAAGCTGATGCGGATCGCCCGCCGCGCCAGCGCGTCCCCCGCACCGGACTCCTCCGCGCCATGGTCGACGTGCAGATGCAAAATCAGCCCTCTCCCCGCCCCGTCGGAGAAGCTCCCGTCCCTGCGCGTGGATCCGGCGCCGACGCGTCCCCCACCCGCACCGCGTTCCGCCCCCCCTCCTTTGCCGCGTACAGCGCACCGTCGGCCGCCGCGTACAGGGCCGCGAACGTCGCGTGTGCGTCCGTGTCCGTCGACGCCACCCCCACGCTGATCGTCGTCCGCAACACGAGCCCGTCCGCCACGGCGTCTTCCTGCTCGACGAGCGAACGAAGCTTCTCCGCCGCCACCCGTGCACCCTCCGTCGTCGTGTCCGGAAGAACCACCAGAAACTCCTCGCCCCCGAAACGACCCAGATCATCCGTCCCGCGCACGCCCTCCCGAAGGCAGTCCGAGACCTGCCGAAGCGCCGCGTCCCCCGCCGGGTGCCCATGCGTATCGTTGATCCGCTTGAAGTGATCGATGTCGATCAACAGCAGCGCCATGGGCGAACCCGACCGCCGACCCCGCGCCAGATGCTCCCCCGCCCGCGCGATGATCGTCTGGCGGTTGTACAGCCCCGTCAGACCGTCCCGCTGCGCCAGCTCGTGCAGCTCCCGGTTGCGCGCCTCCAGCGCCTCCTGCACCTCCCCCAGCGCACGCTGCTGTTGCGTGATCGTCAGGAACCCGTGCCACAGCGCCACCGAGAGACCCCACGCCGCAAGCGTGACCCCAAGCGTGTTCAGCCGATTCGAGAACAGCAGCGCCGGATCGGACTGCGTCAGGCCCAGCGCCGCCACGAACGCCACGCCATTGATCCCCAGCACCAGGGCCGCGTCCAGAGGACGAAGCCGAAGCAGGAACGAAATCACCAGCGCACTCAGCACGAACGGCGTGATGTTCGGTGTCACCCACTGATCCACCACCGCGATCGCCGACGCGCACAGCAGTCCCAGCAAGCCGAACCCCACCCCCAGCAGCCGCAACACCCCACCAGGTGTCGGCGTCCGAAGCGTTCGGTGCGCAAACCCCGCGCCCGCCACCATCACCGCCGCCATCACCCCATGCGTCCACAACAGCCCGACGCGCCAGCGCGACGCATCCGGATCCCCCAGATCCCCCGGCGTGGCCAGGACGATCCACAGGACATGAAGCACGTTCAGCAGCGCCACCGTCAGCCCGAAGACCCGCAGGCGAGGCATGTTCGCCAGATCCGCCGCCGGACCCGCCGCCGCCGTGCGCGCCCGCCAGTCCGAAAGCATCTCCCGTAGGCTCTCCCGCCTCGCGTCCATGGGCTCCTCGATCCGCACGCTCACGCCACCGCACGCCGCCGTTCTCGCGACCACCACCCCCGAAGTCAAGCCGCGTTGTGCCGCTTCCCCTCGCCCGCCCCGCACCGACATGCTACACCATGCGCGCCCGCCGGCGCGCCCCTCGCCCGCCAACCCGACCCCGACACGACGCCGAGCTCAACGCGGGCCGCTCCGACGCCCCGAGGCCCCACCTTGACCTCCGCAACCGCTTCCGACCCAGCCGCACCCGAAGTCGAGGACTTCACCCACATCGACGCCGCCGCACTCGCCGCCGAGCTCGATGCCCTCGCGAAGGAGATCCGCGCCCACGCCGGCCAGGACGACATCGACCACCTCCAGCGCATCCAGCGCTGGGGCCGCCTCTGCACCGCCCTCGGCTACGGCACCGCCTGGATGGCCCCAAACCCCCTCTCCGCACTCCTGATGTCCCAGGGCCTGCTCACCCGCTGGCTCCTCACCCACCACATCAGCCACCGCAGCTACGACCGCGTCCCCGGCATCCCCGAACACTACACCAGCAAGGTCTTCGCCCGCGGACGACGCAGACTGCGCGACTGGATGGACTGGATCCTCCCCGAAGCCTGGCACGAGGAACACGACTTCCTCCACCACTACAACCTCGGCGAGGACGAGGACCCCGACCTCCTCGAACGCAACACCGCCTGGATGGATGAGAAGGGCCTCCTGCCCTGGCAGCGCACCGCCCTCGTCGCCGTGCTCTCCGTCACCTGGAAGTGGGTCTACTACGCCCCCAGCACCTGGCGCGCCCTCGAACGCGCCGAAGCCCGAAGAGCACGCCAGCCCGAACCCGAACGCATCGAACTCCTCGACCCACGCTCCCCCCGAGGACGACGCTTCTGGAAGCAGTCCCTCCTCCCCAACCTCGGCTTCCGCTTCGTCGCGCTCCCCGCCGCCTTCCTCCCGCTGGGACCCATCGCCGCCACCAACGTCCTCCTCAACACCCTCGCCGCCGAAGCCATCGGCAACGTCCACGCCTTCCTCATCATCGGCCCCAACCACACCGCCGATGACCTCTACCGCTTCGACGAACCCGTCCGCTCCCGCCCCGAATTCCTCCTGCGCCAGATCCTCGGCTCCGCCAACTACCGCACCGGCTCCGACCTCGTGGACTGGCCCCAGATGTGGCTCAACTACCAGATCGAGCACCACCTCTGGCCCGACATGACCATGCTCCAGGTCCGCCGCGCACAGCCCCGCGTCAAGGCCCTCTGCGAGAAGTACGGCGTCCCCTACGTCGAGGAGAACGTCTTCCGCCGCGCCCGCCGCATGATGGATGTGCTCAGCGGACGAAAGGCCATGCGCTGGGCCCGGACCAGTCCGCCCGCCGAGTCCGGCGACGAGCGCGAGGAAGCCCTCGCGTCGTGAGCCGGAGACACAGGAACCGGACACCTCACCGCGCCGGACCGCAGCGGCGCAAGGAAGCCTGATTCGCGTTGTCCGGGCGAGGGTGTCACTGCGCACTGAACCTCTCCGGGCGCTTCGACGACGGCCGACAAGCCGTATCCCAGACACGACGGCTCTGCGACGACCGGCCCGAGTGTCGCGAGGATTCGGCTCGAGAGGGTGGCAATCCGAGAAGCGTCTTGTGACTCCGAGCTGGGGGTTGATGTCTGTTGATCCGAGCTGGGGGTTGATATCCATTGAATTGGCTGCTAACCTGATTGCAATCCCTATGTCGTATGGGCGTAGGATTGACAACATGGATCGGAACTGCAGCCACGCGGTTCCCCGCCGAGGGTGTTTTGTGCATTGTAGCCCCCCCCCATCTGTAGTCACAGCCCGGGCCGGCGCGACGTTGCCTTCTGATGAAGGTCTCGGAGCAGAGGCGAAAGCGCCAGGTCGGCTCGGTGTATGGCTTGCATGTGTCTGCCTCCTCCTGGGCGCCTGCGGCAGCGATGCAGAGGAGTCCGCACCGCCGGATGGCACGAGTCCGCGGGCGGAGTCCCCGCTGGATCCGGGAAGCACTGCGCCCGACCCGGACTCCTGCGATGCGTTGTATCCGCTTCGTTCCGAAGAGGAGGCGCTTGCGGTCATCACCGGTGGTCAGGAAGCCCTCGATGCGTGCGAAGAGCAGTGGGTCATGTTCTTCTTCGATCGGAGCATGTCGGACTGGGATTGCGTCGAGCCTGTGCCGCCGCGTCCCAATATGCCGGTTCCCCCAGGCAGTTCCTCCTCGTCGGAGAACCCGGAGATCTGCGACGAGATGGAGTGGGTGATCGACAGGGATCGGCGGTGCTTTTTCGAGCATGCAGCCCTGCCTCATATGGCCGACCGCGCGCTTTCCGACCCACCCGGATTGGCCTGGTCGAGACAGTCTGGCTTTGGCTGGGCTCCCGAATGCGACACCGAGACCGTGCTCCGGGCAGCTCGTCACCCCACGGTCGAGACGGTCTACTTCTACACCGACATCGTCGATCCGATGGACGGTGCAAGTGAAGAGTCCACCGAGCCGCCACAGTAGAGTGGGAGGCCACCGATTCGTCACGGTGGGGCGATGCGCCAGCTCGATGGGCTGGAGACACCTCACCGCGCCGGACCGCAGCGGCGCAAGGAAGCCTGATTCTTCGCGGCTGCATGCGGTGGAGGGCGGGCGCCCACACGCGCTCGGGTGAGCTTCCCCCGCCCGTGCAGCAGCGCGGCGGCACGCCGGCGCCCCCCCCACGCGCTCAGGTGAGCTCGTGCAGCGGCCCGGTGAGGCTGATGGTGCGCGAGGCCTGGCCGGGCGCGCGCGCCTGGACGCTGTCCACCCCCATCGTGTCCGTCTCGATGCCGAAGTGCTGGAGGATGGAGACGAGCAGGTGGTTGTGCGGTACGCCGCTGTAAGCGCCGGACGCGCTGAACATGCGCCCGGGGCTCGGGTTCGTGCGCGGGAAACGGATGTAGCGGCCCTTTCGGAACGCGTTGCCCCCGATCAGAACGACCGGCCACTGATCGTGGCCGTGGCTGCCGTGCGAGATCTCGTCCATCAGCACGATGAGGGTGTTGTCGAGCAGCGTCCCCTCGCCGTCCGGGATGCTCTGCAGGAGCTGAGCGAGCTGCGCGGCCTGCGACGTGTGGAACCGGTTCTTGCGCGTGAGGACCGGGTACGCCTCGAGCCACCAGTCGTACTGCGCCTGTGTGGCGCGCGACCCCTCCACCCCGAACCAGCGGGCCGGTGGGTTCGTGCCGTGGGAGTAGCGTTCGTGGAAGTCCGCGTCCTGTGCACCGAAGAGGTCGCCGAGGTAAGGGCCCTGGTTGGCAAACTCCATGCAGATCACCCGCGAGAGGTCGCAGGACAGCGCGATCGCCGCGAGGTTGAAGAAGGCCTCGATGTTCGCCCGGTGGGCCTCCCCGCCGGACAGCGGGCTGTTCCACCATTCACCGCGCGTCATCGGGGCGTCGGGCACCTCGCACACCATCTCCTCGAGGACGCGCATGCGCTGACGGGCGTCGCTGATGAGCTGTCGGTGCAGCTCCAGTCGGTTGCGGTCCCCGCCGCTCAGCCGGGACGACACCGCGGCGTAGCGGTCGCCGAGGGCATCGAGCATCGCTCCCTGGGCGCGCGAGAGGGCGTCCGCATCGTCCCCGGGGAGCCCCGCGCCGAAGACGCGGTCGTGCAGGCGGCGCACTTCCCCCTCGCGGTGCACCTTGAAGATGCTGCCGTCCGGGGTCTCGTCATAGAACCAGTGGTGGAACGTGTCCGTGCCACCGCCGCCCCAGCCGGGGTAGCCGACCAGCATGTGCAGCACGGCCAGGTCCGAGAGGTGCGGATACCGCGCGCGGAGGTGGTGCGCGATCTCCATGTCGATGCTCCGCCGGCCGGCCATGGCCCGTTGCCCGGTGATGAAGCTCCCGGCCGGGTGTCCCGTGAGCGCGTGGTTCCAGCCCACGGCGTGCCCGTCTCCCAGGTTGTCGGTCCCGATGCTGAGCATGCCGAGGCCGTCCAGGGCGATCACCTCGTCGCGAATGTCGTAGAGCGGCGCGAGGATCTCGCTCCAGCGATCCCGGGGTGTGGTGCGCAGGTCCAGCTCCCAGGAGAGCGGGTCGGGCTGGTTGTTGTATGCCGGGTGGTAGGCACTGCGCAGCAGGACCTCCTCGGGCGCTCCGGGGGGCGCCATCCGGAAGGCGAACGGGTTCCACCCCAGCTCCGTCAGCATGAAGATGACCCGCGGTGGGCGCGACGACCCTCCGCCGGCCGCGGCCGTGCGCGGCGCGAGGGAGGGCAGCATGAAGGCGCCGGCCCCGAGGCCTGCCGCCTTGAAGAACGTCCGCCGGTCGATGCCGCGTCGGGACTGCTGTCGCTTCGTGCTCATGCTCGCTCTCCTTGCATCAGAACAGGGGGGAGGCCGTGCGCCGGACATGCCGGAACCAGCTTCGCACACCCCCCTGAAGATCCTCGTCCCGCGTGTTGGGCTGCGCCCACGTCACGGACAGGTGTCCGTCCGCGTCGATCACTCCCCGCACGTCGATGGCCCGGACGTCCGGGTCCATCTCCACCGGCGCCCCCCCCACGACGTCCCACGCGTCCTCCAGCCACACCGCCGCCCACACCATACGCGTCCCCTCGAGCGGGCCCTCGGTCCACACCACGGCGATGCGGTCGCCGGTCACCACCAGGTCCACCTCGTGCGCGTCCTGCCAGGCGCTCCGGTTGAGCCGCGCCCCGAGCGGCCGCCAGCGGTCTCCTTCGCGCACATGGACGGTGAGGTCTCCCTCGACGACCGCACCCACCACGAGGTGGCCACCCGCGGTCTCCCGCACCGCCCGCGCCGGGCCCTCGAAGCCGATCGGCCGCCACGCCCCGCCCGAGAGCTGGAGAAGCTCCGCCTCCTGCTGCGGGGTGTCCACGATGGCGATGAGCCGTCCCTCTCCATCCGCAATCATGTCGTGGATGCGCGCCATCGGCGGCAGATCGAGCACCGGCCCGGCGTTCTCCCACTCGCTGCCGGTCCAGCGGCGCACCCGCAGCCGCCAGACGTTGTCGGGCACCGGTGTCGCCACGTAGGCCACCGTCGGTGCGCCGTCGACGAGCGCCAGATGTGGCGTGTTGCAGTCCTCGGTCCGGTCCATGTCCACGCCCGCGGGGTGCCGCTGGTCTCCGCGCTCCTCGGGCATCGTGTCCCGCCTCAGTTCGTCCAGGAACGCCGGGTTCTCCCGCGAGAGCAGCCGCCAGCCGCCGTTGCCGTCCAGCCCCGCCGAGTCGCTCCAGCGCGCCACATGACAGTCGTACCAGAATCGCTCCGGTTCCCCCTCCAGGTTGAAGCGCGTGCGGGCGTCCTCGTTGCTCCAGACGATGAGCCGCTCCGGCGTCCCCGGCATCACGTGCGGCTCCCGCGCGTCCGCCGAGGGCCAGCCCCAGCCGGCGAACCGCGGCAGGTTCACGCGGCTCGATTCCTCCTCCCGCTCCGGCGGCTGTCCGTCCCAGTCGAGCTGCACCCGCTGGCGGTACTGCACGCCTCGCCACTCCCCGCCCGGGTTCGACAGATCGAACTGGTGCAGCAGCAGCGAGCACTCCCGTCCGCACCGGTTCGCGAGCAGGTGCAAATGTCCGTCCAGCGCGAAGAGCCGCGCCTCCACGCCGTAGAGCGAGCGCCACTGCGGCGGATTCTCCCCGCCGAGGGTGCGCCACGTCTCGTCCTCCGCCGCCGTCACGCGGCTCAGCACGCGGGGCGGGGACACCACGGTCTCTCCGCCATGTTCCACGCGGATCCGCAGCTCGGCGGAGTCCACGTCGAGGGTGGAGAGGTCGATCTGCCCGCGGACGCCATCGATGGAGGCCTCCAGGGGGCCGTGCTCCGCGCCATCGACCAGCAGCACCGCGCGCTCGGCGACCACCGGGGTCCCGAAGGAGCGCGGGTTGTCCACGGGCCAGGTGCGCACGTCCGCGGCGAGCAGGTGGTGCGTGGCGGCGCTGGCGTCGCTGGTGGGCAGGGTCCAGCGCACGTCGAGCGCGGTGGCGGCGTCGGTGACGCGCACGGTGAGGGGTGGGCTCGTGGCCCCCTCGAACTCCGCCCGAATCTCGGCGGTGCCCGGGGCGACGGCGGTGAGGAGACCGTGTTCGTCCACCGTCGCGACGTCGGGGTGGGCGGAGCGCCACAGGGGCTGGGCGCCGGGGATCCGGTCGCCGGTGCGCTCGCGGAGGGTGGCGGAGAGCACGCGGGTGTCGCCCGGGGCGAGCACGAGCTGTTCGGGGTGCACGCGCAGCGCCGCTGTGCCGAAGTCCGGGTTCGGGCGCACGGTGACGGGCAGGGCGGGGCTGGAGAGGTCGCCGACGCGGGCGGTGACCGTGGTGGTGCCTTCCTGGAGTCCGCGGAGGCGGGAGGTGCCCTCCACGCGGGCGATGGACTCGTCCGCCACCGTGACGCGGAGGCCATCGGGCATCCGGAGGGTGTTGCCGTCCGCGTCGAGGGCCTGCACGGCGATCGGGGTCACGCGGCCCAGGCGCACCTCCACGGCCTCGTCGTTCCAGCGCAGGCTGGCGAGACCGGCGGGGGCTGCGGTGTGGCCGTCGGGGGCGTCGCAGGTCCCGGCGGAGACGCGCTCGACGAAGGCGACGAGGGCGGCGAAGGCCTCGTCCTCCTCGCGCAACAGGGGTCCGCCGCCGTGGTCGAGCTCGCCGAGCGGCTTGCGCAGCAGGAGGGAGCGGCCGTCCTGCTCGCGCAGGGCGATGTCGCGGGCCGTGGCGTAGTTGGTGGTGTGGTCCACCGCCGTGCGGACCTCGACGAGGCGGAGGTCGGAGCCGAGGGCGCCGATGCTGGAGCCGCCGTGGCACGCGAAGCAGGTGGTGCCGAGGGTGGGCCAGACGGCTTCGACGAAGAACGCCTCGTGGCTCTCCTCGTCGCAGGCCGCGGTCGGGACATCCTCTCCGGACGATACCGGGACGTCCGAAGCCCCGGGCGGGGAGGGCGAGGGTCCCGTCGTGCTGTCCGTCGCCGCGGGGTCGTCCCCGCACGCGGCCAGCAGCAGCGCCCCCGCCGCGGTGAGGGTCCCGAGGGTCCGCAGGGCAGGGCGGACGCGATGGGGTCGGTGTCGGTTCACGGCGTCTCGGCGGGGGGCTCGACCCAGGTCGCGAAGTGCGGGTGCGTGGCGATGGCGAGCTGCAGGTCGCGGATGGAGCCGCCCTCGGCGTGGTAGCGGGCGCGCAGGTCGTCGAGGTGGCAGGTGGACTGCACGACCGGGGCGCCGCCCCAGGCGTAGCGGGTCCAGGTCTGGACCATGCAGCGGTCGACGGTGTCGTCGCTCGAGAGCTGTTCCATCATGTCCTGGGCGCCGGTGAAGCTCCAGTCGCGCAGGGTGGCGTGGCTGTCGATGGGCAGGCCGTTGGGCTCGTGGGTGCGGAAGCGGCCCATGGTGTCGAAGTGCTCGAAGGTGCCGCCGATGGGGTTGATGGACTGGTGGCAGCTCGTGCACGCGGCGTCGGCGGTGATGAGCTCGTAGAACTGGCGGTTGGTGAGGGGGCCGTCGATGCTCTCCTCGACGGCGGCGGCCTCGGACTCGGCGTTCGGCGGCGGGGCGCCGAGGGTGACGCACATGATGCGTTCGAGGACGAAGGCGCCGCGCAGCACGAGGGAGGGCTTGTCCGGGTGGGCGTGGCTGGCGAGGAAGAAGGGCTTGGTGAGCATGCCGACGCGCTCGTCGACCCGGGTCTCGAACCAGCCGTCGTCGTCGGTGGCGCCGACGGGCACGTCGTAGAGCTCGGCCAGCGGCGCGTTGAGGAAGACGCGGTCACTGGCGAGCAGGTCGGCGACGGTGCCGTCCTCCTCGAAGAGCACGCCGTGGATGAAGCGGCGGGCCTGCTCGCGCATGTCGTCGCGCAGGGCTTCGGTGAGGCCGTCCTCGGGGAGCTTGAAGGTGGACTGGATGCGGCGCACGTCGAACCACTGCTCGTGGAAGTGGCTGAAGGCTTCGCGGGCGCGGTCGTCGGCGAGCAGGCGCGTGGCGTGCTCGCGCAGGACGGCGGGATCGAGGAGCGAGCCGTCCGCGGCGGCGGCGAGGAGCGCGTCGTCGGGCATGGAACCCCACGCGAAGTAGGACAGGCGGGAGGCGAGGGCCCAGGGGTCGAGGGGGCCCTGCTCGCCGGGCGCGAGGGGCTCGAGGGGGCGCTCGATGCGGTAGAGGAACTCCGGGGCGGCCAGCAGGAACTGGAGCGTGAGCTGCAGGCGCTCGGTGAATCCGGCGCCGTCGAGGGGCTCGCCGAAGAAGGTGCCGTAGACCTCGACCTCGTCGTCGGAGAGCGGTCGGCGGAAGACGCGGGTGCCGAAGTCCCGCAGGAAGGCCTCGCCGCAGCGCAGCCATTCGGCGGGGGCTTCTTCGGCGGGGCGGCAGTCGACGAGGTCCCGGATGTCCTCGCCGAGGGTTCGGGCGATGGCGAGGCCGATGTCCATCCAGCGTTCGAGGAGGACGCTCGAGGCGAGCATGGACTCGGCGTCGTTGTCGAAGGCGTTGGGGCGGTTGTCCGCGGGCAGGTCGAGGTTCGGCAGGTCCACGTCGGGGAAGAGGTCGCGCAGGGTCTGGCGGTACTCGAAGTGGCTCAGGCGGCGTACGGGCACGACCTCGGCGCCACAGGCGGCGGGGTCGAGGGGGGCGCTGGTGGCCGGCGGTCCGTCCGTGTCCGGCGCGGCGGACGGCGCCGTGTCCGACAGGCTCGGCGTCCCGCTCGAGGGCAGGGCAGGCCCGTCGCTCTCGGGGAGCACATCGCCTCCGTCCCCGCAGGCGGCGAGGACGAGGCTGGACGCTGCGAGGCAGACGCCCAGCCCGAACAGGGGGCGGATGCGGGCGCGCGCGGGTGACGTGGGGGGAGCGGTCACGGGCATCGGGGCCTCCTGGGCGCCCGGGGGAGCGTCGTCGTCCCCCGTCAGGCATCGGAACGGTACGCACGATGTCGGCCCTTCGGCCGTACCGCGTCGGAATGGTTCGAGGATGCCCGAGCGTGCATCCCCCGTCAAGCCGGACGAACGTTTCCTGGGCGCTCGGCGCTGCACACCGGCGAGCGGCTCCACCGGCCGTCACGGGACCTGCGCCGGCGCGGGCGACCTCCCGGACCGTGCGGCAGGACGCCACTCACGGACCCGGCCTTCAGCCTACTCCGCGGCCTCGGAGGGCGCCGTGCCCCGCACCACCGCCGGATCGGGGTAGAACTGCTCCGTCCACCGCCGGTACTCGGCGATGGGGCCGTCCCCGCGCGCGAGGGCAGGGCGCGGCTCGAACACCTTGTGGTTCCAGATGGGCGCATCCTGCATCACGTCGTGGACGTAGCCCGGGAAGGAGGCGTCCCGCACCAGGCGCATCGCCAGGTCCGCCGCCCCGCGGACCGGGCCGCGGACCTCCGGCAGGGCCACGCGAAGACCGATGCGCAGCAGGGTGCGCGAGGCGTCCTCCGGCATCGCCAGCACGTAGTTGCGCAGGCGCAGCCCCATCGGGGCGACGTGGGTGTCCACCATCGCGCAGCCCAGTCCCCACTGGTGGATGTCGATGGTGACGGTCAGCCGGCCCAGGCGCCCCGTGGGCTCCAGCCGACGGCGAAAGCGGTAGCGCGCCTCGAGGTTCGGGCCGTCGGTGCGCAGCGGCTCCCGCTCCTGCACCGACTCGTACCCGTGCACGGCCCGCAGATGCCCCACATCCACACTGTTCTCGGCGATCTCCTGCGGGTGCGTCGACAGCGGGATCTCGTGCAGCCGAATCGCCGTCCACGACCCCTGGCCCGTCGGCGGCAGATGCCACCCGGGCGCCTCCCCCCGGCTGCCGTGCCACGCGAACAGAAGCCCGTCCTGTTCGTCGAGGGGCACCGTGCCCGCCCGCACCCGCGGCGGCCGCTGCCCGTACTCCGTCGCCGTGCACGCTCCGGACCCGTCGAAGCGGAACCCGTGGAACGGGCAGCGCAGCGTCTCCCCCTCCACCGTGCCCCCATGTCCCATGTGCGCACCCAGATGCGGACAGTACGCCTCCATCAGCACCGCCTCTCCCGAGGCCGTGCGAAAGAGCACCCGGTCCTGCCCGGCAAAGCGCAGCGGACGCACCGCGTGCCGAGGCAGGGTCTCGGACGCGCCGATACAGAACCAGCCGGAGGGGATGGGCAGCATGGGGGGACTCCAGAGCGGGGGATCCGGAAGCACGGAGGCTCCCGGAATCACGCCGCTAGGCCCGGGCCCGCAGGGATGCAAGGTACGACGGGCAGGGCGAAGCGGACAGACCCCACCCGCCATCCGCCGCCCGCCACGCGCCACACCCGTTCTTCCTTGACACCCCGGGCACCAGAGCCGAATTCCCCGCCCGCGGCACGCTCCGGGAGGCCGCGGCCCATCCATCGCGGGAGAATGCACCATGTCGAAGGTTCTCATCATCGGCGCCGGTGGCGTCGGCGGCGTCGTTGCCCACAAGTGCGCCCAGGTCCCCGAGACGTTCTCCGAGATCCTGCTCGCCAGCCGCACGAAGTCCAAGTGCGACGCCATCGCCGCCCAGGTGAAGGAGATGCAGGGCCGGGACATCCAGACCGCCCAGCTCGACGCCGACGACCCGAAGAACACCGTCGCCCTCATCCGCGAGTTCAAGCCGGAACTCGTCATCAACGTGGCGCTGCCCTACCAGGACCTCGCCATCATGGACGCCTGCCTCGAAACCGGCGTGCACTACCTGGACACCGCCAACTACGAGCCGCCGGACGTGGCCAAGTTCGAGTACCACTGGCAGTGGGCCTACCGCGAGCGCTTCGAGAAGGCCGGCCTCACCGCGCTCCTGGGCTGCGGCTTCGACCCCGGACAGACCAACATCTACTGCGCCTGGGCCCAGAAGCACCACTTCGACGAGATCCACACCATCGACATCATGGACTGCAACGCCGGCGACCACGGCAAGGCGTTCGCCACCAACTTCAACCCCGAGATCAACATCCGGGAGATCACCCAGAACGGACGCTACTGGGAAAACGGCGAGTGGAAGGAAACGAAGCCCCTCGAAATCCACACCCCCTTCGACTTCGCCGAGGCCGGTCGCAAGGAGATGTACCTCCTCTACCACGAGGAGATGGAGAGCCTCGTCGAGAACATCCCCGGCCTCAAGCGCATCCGCTTCTGGATGACCTTCGGCCAGCCCTACATCACCCACCTCGAGGTCCTGCAGAATGTCGGCATGACCTCCATCGAGCCCATCGACTACGAGGGGCACCAGATCGTCCCCCTTCAGTTCCTCAAGGCCGTCCTCCCCAAGCCCGAGTCCCTCGGAGAGAACTACACCGGCAAGACCAACATCGGCTGCTGGATCGAGGGCCTCAAGGACGGGCAGTTCAAGCGCTACTACATCTACAACGTCTGCGACCACGCCGAGTGCTACCGCGAGGTCCGCTCCCAGGCCATCAGCTACACCACCGGCGTCCCCGCCATGCTCGGCGCCAAGCTCCTGCTCGAAGGGGTCTGGAAGAAGCCCGGTGTCTGGAACATGGAACAGCTCGACCCCGACCCGTTCATGCACCAGGTCGGCCAGTACGGCCTCCCCTGGGTGGAGACGACCCCCGACGGCCCGCTGCCCCTCTGAAGCCCCCGGCGGAGTCCTGAAGGCCCGCGACGGACGTCGACCGCGCCCGCGGAGGTCCCCGAGTCCCCACGCTCGAACCACCGGCCTCCGGCACCCCGCCGCGGGCCGTTCTCCTGAGGCAAGACCATGGCCGAGACCCCCATCGCAGACCTCGACTGGACCCGCGTCCCCGCGCCCGCCTTCGTCGTCGACAGCCGACTGCTCGAGCGCAACGCCCGCATCCTCCAGCGCGTCCGCGTGGAAGCCGGATGCCGCGTGCTCCTCGCCCTCAAGGGCTTCGCCATGTGGCCCGCCTTCCGACACATCGCCCCCTTCCTCGACGGCGCCAGCGCCTCCGGACCCATCGAGGCCCAGCTCGCCCGCGAGGAGTTCGCCCCCCTGTGCGGCGATACCCCCGGCGAAGTCCACACCTACGCCCCCGCCTTCTCCGACGATGACCTCCAGGAGAGCCTCCCCCTCTCCGACCACCTCGTCTTCAACTCCCCCTCCCAGGTCGAACGACACCTCCCCGCCGTCCGCGCCTTCACCGCCCGCACCGGACAGCACATCGGCGTCGGCCTGCGCATCAACCCCGAATACGCCGAGGTCGAGGTCGACCTCTACAACCCCTGCGCCCCAGGCTCCCGCCTCGGCACCACCCGCACCGTGCTCGGCGACACCCTCCCCGACGGCGTCGACGGCCTCCACTTCCACGCCCTCTGCGAACAGGGCGCCGACGTGCTCGTCCGCGTCCTCGCCCACGTCGAGGAACGCTTCGGCGACCTCTTCCCCCACATCCGCTGGCTCAACCTCGGCGGTGGACACTGGATCACCAAGCCCGACTACGACGTCGACCTCCTCGTGAACACCCTTCGGGACCTCCGCAGGCGTTACCCCCACCTCACCCTCTACCTCGAACCCGGCGAAGCCGCCGCCGTCGACACCGGCGTCCTCGTCGCCACCGTCCTCGACATCCACGAGAGCGGCGTGCCCCTCGCCCTCCTCGACGTCTCCGCCACGTGCCACATGCCCGACGTGCTGGAGATGCCCTACCGGCCCACCATCCACGGCGCCGGCGACCCCGGCCTGCACCCCCACACCTACCGGCTCGGCGGGCCCACCTGCCTCGCCGGTGACGTCATCGGCGAGTGGTCGTTCGCAAGGCCGCTCCAGCCCGGAGACCGCGTCGTCTTCGCCGACATGGCCCACTACACCATGGTGAAGACGACCATGTTCAACGGGGTGAAGCACCCCGCCCTGTGCCTGTGGAACGGGGAGAACCTCACCGTCGCGCGCCGCTTCGGCTACGCCGACTTCCGGGCGCGGCTGGGCTAGGGGCGAACGCGGGGCAGAGGGTCACCCCCCGGCGAGCGCGCAGCGTGCTATCCCTCCACGCTCTCCATCCAGCAGCGCTTGCCGTCGAAGACCACGGCGTACTGGTGCACGTTGGTGGCGCCGGCAGCGCGGACTTCCGCGGCGTAGTCGCGCTGCTGGAGCTGGGTGACAGCGCGCTCGAGGGCCGTCTGCACGGTCTCTTCGTAGTCGGTGTCGATGACCTTGAGTTCGAGCACGGCGCCGGGGCCGGGGGTGCGGGGCATGACGAGCACGTCGGCGCGGCCGTAGCCGGCTTCGCGGTTGGAGACCACGCGGTGGGACTCCTGAAGGTGGACGAGCAGACCGACGATGAAGGCCTGATAGATGGCCTCGATGGGTCGGTGGCCGAAGTCCATGTAGGAGAGCACCGCCTTGAGGATGGCGCCGAGCTGGCGCTCGAAGGCCTCGGTGGCTCCGTCGAGCATGGCGTCGGAGAGGGCAGAGAGGCCGGCGGTGGCGGCCGTGACGGTCGCCTGCTGGAGGCAGCCGTGGAAGGTGTCGGTGAAGATGGTGCGGACTTCGCGGTTGGGGATGCGCAGCCCGCAGTCGAACGCCCCGTCATCATTGGTGGCGATGGTGTCGACGGTGAGGTAGCCGCTGAAGGTGAGGAGTCCGAGCACTGAGAGGGGGTTGTCGTGCAGGTGCTGGACGGGGATGCTCTCGTCGAGCCGGGTGTGGACGGTGTGGCCGTTCAGGAGGTGTTCGACGTGGGGGCCGACGCTGCCGGCGTGCCGGATCATCAGGTCACGGATGAGCGCGTTGTCGCTGGTGTTCTTCCAGAAGGGTCGGGGGCCAAGGTTGGGCTCTTCGAGGTAGTTGAGAACGGACCAGGGGTTGTAGAGCAGGGTGCGGTGGACGGCGCCGAAGGTGTAGCCGTTGTACCAATGGCGCATCGCGTCCAGGTCCCCTTTCCGCCCCGCGCTCTCCGCGAGCGCTGCGACCTCCGCGTCGGTGAACCCGAAGCGGTTGACGAGCCTGTCGTTCAGGAGCGAGGCGGTCTGCAGGTGGTTGAGTCCACTGAAGATGCCTTCCTTCGCCACCTTGAGGATGCCGGTGAGGATTCCCTTGTGGAGGTGGGGATTGTCCTTGAGCCCGGCGGAGAGGAAGCCGCGGAAGAACGAGACGGCTTCGTCCCAGTAGCCGTGCTGCCAGGCAGCGTGGAGGGGCGCGTCGTACTCGTCGATGAGGATGAAGGGGCGCTCGCCGGTGGCGCGGTGGCACCAGGCAGTGACGTCGGCGAGCATGTCGGTGAAGTCGTCGATCGGGCCGTTCGTATCCGTCAGTTGCTTCACGCGGGCCATGTCACCGGAACCCTGGAGGTCCAGGTGACCGCGCCGGTCGAGGTCGCGGGTCGTGGAGGTGAGCAGTCGTACGAGGTGCCGACCGCATGTGGTCCAGTCGCGCTCCTTCACGTCCTTGAAACTCAGGTAGATGACAGGATAGCGCTGGAAGTGTCCGCGGTACGCCCCATCCTTCGCCTGCCAGAGGGCGGTGTCCTCGAAGCAGTCGGTGGTGTCGTCGTCGCTGCGCTCGAGGAAGGCGCGCAGGGTGGTCATGTTGAGGGTCTTCCCGAAGCGACGGGGCCTGGGGACCAGCAGCACTTTCCCCGAGTTGTCGAGGATGTCGGCCACCCAGAGGGTCTTGTCGACATAGGTCTGCCCGGCTCGACGCAGCGTGCGGTAGTCGGACTCTCCGATGGGGAAGTCGGGCGGGTGGGTGGCGCCGAGGATCATGACACCGGGAGGGCAGGAGAAGCGGGGTTGTGCGCATGGCGGCGAACCCGGCCTGACCGTAGCTCGGCCGCTGGGGTGCGGCAAGGTGAAGGTCGCTCGTTGCAGGGAGGCTCATCGCCGCGAAGCGTGCCGCAGTGCACCGCAGCGCTCCGGCTTGGTATGTTGTCGGAGCTGGACCGCGGTAGCGGTCGTGGTGAGCTGTCGCGTGTGACGCGCAGAACGGGCCCCCGGAGCGGACCGCATGGAGACCTCCTGACGACCGGCCTGGTTGGCCGTACCCTCGAGGTGATAACCGCCGTCGCGCGCGATTCAAGTCCCTGCGCCTCATCCAGGCCGGACGCCTCGCCTGCCCGTCTCCGAGCGGGCAGGGACAGCAGCCATCCGCCAGCCCGCGCCCAACCCGCTGGGGCACCCTCGCCTGCCCGTCTCCGAGCGGGCAGCGAGAGGGGGGGAGCAAGCCCTGGCCTGCTCCCTCCCTGAATCACTCCACCGGCGCGAGATCCAGCGCGAGATCCCCGATCTCGATGGTCTGCCCCGCGCCGCCGGTGTAGCCGTACAGCCGGAAGGTGGTCGGGCGGTCCACCAGGATGCCCAGCGGGGCGCTGTAGCGCCGCATGTCCGGACGCACCGTCAGCACCTCCTGTTCCCACAGCGGCTCGGCGAAGCCGTCGCGGCTCGTGCGCAGGATGAGCCCGCGGTCCCCACCGAAGGCGGCCCCCCGAGCCATCGCCAGCAGAATGCGCTCCACCCGCACCGGACCGTCCAGGGGCTCCACCTCGAACGCCACCCACGCGTCCAGCGCGAAGGCGTCCGCGGCCGTCGTCGCCCCGCTCGGCGGGGAGAAGCGGAGCACCGGGTCGATGATGTAGCCGAAGCTGCTCGTGAACTGGAAGATGCCGATGCTCTCGGACGGTACGATCGGCGACACGCGCACGGACACCGCCGTGGGGGCGGCGTCCGGCACCCCGTCGCCGGCGTCGAAGGTCCACAGGATGCGGTTCGGCGCCGGGGGCAGCGTCTCCGTGACCAGCTCCGAGGACACCGGCGGCAGGATCTCCACCTCCTGCCCCGGGGTGCGGGACGCGTGGCTGTCGGCGAACACGATCTCCCCGGTGCAGCCCACGTCGAGCACACACGCCCGCCACGCCACCTCGTTCCCGATGCCGCGGTCGGTGCACGTCCGCTCCGCGAAAGCCCGGTCCTCCTCGGGCAGGTCCTCGATGCGGGTGCGCTCCCCCGGGAACGCCTCGTTCACGAACATCGCCCAGCTCTGCTCGCCGAAGTAGTCGAAGAGGCTCTCCGCCTCGCTGATCCGCCAGCTCTGCCCGAAGGTGCCCGTCAGCGCCTCCCAGCGCACCGGCGGCTCCAGCACCCGGCCCTCCCGCGTCATCAGGTCGTCGGACGGGTCCCCGTTGAAGTTGCCGAGCAGGCCGCGCACCTGTCCCCGGCGATGGTCCGGCAGGGCGACCTGCACGTCGAGCTGGAGGCTGCGCGCGCCGCTGCGGCGGTGCACCGCCACGCGCTCGCCGCCCGGCCATCGCACCACCCAGCGCTCCTCCTCCACGCGCTCCACCGTGCCGCCGCCGTCCAGGGCGAGCACGCCCGCCGAATCCACCGCCACCCCGTCCACGTGCAGCGCCACCGCCTCGTCCGCATACAGCGCCACCCGCGTACCCGCGACGTGCATGGCCACGCCGGTGTTCACCGCCACCCACGGACACACCCCGTCCGCCGGCTCCTGCCGGGTCTGCACCACGAACGGCGCGCCCTCCGTCGCCTCCACCAGCAGAAACTCCCCCGCCCCCTGAAAGTCGAACGCCACGCCGTCGTGGGTGTCGAAGTGCGGATCCCCGACACTCCCGCTCCGGAAGAAGCTCGAGGCCTCGCGCCCGCCGCCCCCGGCCACCACGCTCCCGGCACCGAAGGCCGCATCGAAGACCTGGTCCTGGTTGTTGCGTACCCAGCGCTCGATCGCCTGGTTCACGAGCACCGCGCCCACTGTCCCCGCCACGAACGCCACGCCGATCGCCGGACCCGTGGCCACCACCCCCGTCGCCACGAGCACGCCCGTCACCGTGGCCCCCGTCCCCACCGCGCCCATGACGTCGTTCACCGTGAGCAGCCAGTTGAGCCCGTCCTCGATGTCGCTCACCCGCGAGCACTTGAGCCCCCCGTTCGCGCCGGCCGCCGCGTCGCACCGCGCCTTCGCCCGCGCACCGATCAGCCCCGCCTCCACGTCGTCCACCGTCGCCGCGCGGCACAGCCGCACGTGCGCGTCCGCCGCCTCGCGCACCCCGGGGTCCGTCCCCGCCGCGTGCAGCAGCGCCCACGCCGCGTCCGTCGCGAACACGTCTCCCGCATGCTCCGCAAGCCAGCCGTCGACCACCGCGCCGTCCACCCGCGCCCCGTCCGCGTCCAGCAGCTCGAGGGTGCGGTAGGTTCGCCCGCCGGGCAGGGTCACCGTGCCCTCTCCCCCCGTCGCCGCCACCGCCAGGGTCACCCGCTCGGCCTGCAGCGCGTCGTCGAGCACGACCCACTGCAGCACCTCCACCCCGGCGGCCCGGTGCGCGAGCTCGAGCCAGATCCGCCCCTCGCCGAGCTCGCGCCCGCGCAGCACCTGCGCCGCGCCGGTGGGGGCGCCGGCGGCGTCGTCGAGCGCCGAGTCCACGCGCCACTCCCGCGCCCGCCCGGTGGCGGAGTCCAGTTCCAGGGTCACGGTGGAGCGCAGGCGCCCGCGGAGGTCCCCGTCCTCGCCGTGCAGGTCGAGGGAGAACGTGGCGCCGTCGAGGGCCATGCCGTAGCGCTGCAGGCCCTGCGCCGCGCGGACGGCGGGGTCCACGGGGAGGTCGGCCAGGAGGGGGTCGCCGCAGTCTGCGCCGCCGAGGTCATGGCGCACGTCGCTGCCCGGCGGGGTGTCGTCGAGTCCGGCGCGGGCGTGGGCGTCGTCGCGGGTGGCGTCGGTGCCGCAGGCGGCGAGGCTGGCGAGCAGAAGCAGGGCGGCGAGTCCTGCGGTCGGCGAGGCGATGGGGCGCATGGGGGTCGGGCGTGCGGGGAGGGCGGGGTGAGCGTCGGGGGCGGTACCGCGCGCAGCGCGGTGCGGGTGGCGGTGCGTCGGGGGTGCGGGATGCGGCGTCATGGGGCCTCCACGAGCACGCGCAGGCGTTGGGGGTGGGCGCCGGCGAGGGTGATGGAGAGGGTGCGCCGGTCGTCGCCGAGCACGAGGGCGTCGAGGGGGTGGCGAAGTCCGCGGACGTCGGGGCCGGACCAGCCGGCGGGCGAGGACTCCAGCAGGGTGTCGAGGGGCGCGAGGCCGTCGTCGACGAGGACGCCGAGGATGGGGCGGTCGGTGCGCAGGGTGCCGTGCTGGCGGAGGTCGGGGTTGGCGGGGGCGGGGCGCAGGAGGGCGTGGACGGTGACGCGGGTGCCGGCGTCGAGGGTGGCGGTGGGGCCGGTGCGCTGGGCGTCGGTGGTGCCGGGGGCGGCGAGGCGGACGGGGAGGGCGACGGGGACGGGGAGCGCGTCGGCCTCGGGGACGACGGCGAAGGCCGGCGCGGCGAAGGGGGCGCAG
>REDH01000121.1 GCA_007693585.1 Deltaproteobacteria bacterium | reverse complement strand
GCGCGCCTTTGCAAACGCTTGAAGCTATGGGCTGGCCGCACAAAAGATCACACCCGTCGCTTCTTCACGACCGATGCCAGGATGAATCACGACGCCCCCTCCCCCCGCCATGAAGGGGCTGAACGCCTGCCCGTCGCTCTGACGAGTAGTCATCTCCCCGACTCGACGCAATGCCCCCCGAGACACCAGCCCACCGGGAGGACGCCACCCCTACAGTGGCGTGACCTCGACGCCACGCGGGGGATCCAGCTCGAAGAGAAACGGCGGAAACACCGGGTTGAGGTCCACCCGCTCCAGCGAGAGGCTCAGGTCCACCCCCTCCGCCGGCATGAGGAACCGAAAGCGACCCGGCACCTCGATCGTGACCCCCTCACCCTCCACGACCCGCGGATCCCCGGTCCGGAGCTCCCACAACCGCACGCCATCCCCGTCCCGAAGCACCGCGCGCTGCAGCATCCACGACCCGTGCGACACCACGAGCGCCAGACGCGACCCGTCCCCCAGCGACAGCTCGAACGCCCACCCCCCTCGGCGACCGTCCCACCGCGGCGCCTCGTCCGACTCCGGCAGCCCTTCCGCTTCCACCGGCGGCCCGCCCAGGAGCACCCGCACCAGATCCGCCGGCGCAAGCCGGATCGGCACCACCCGCGCCACGTTCCGCGCCGTCGGCTGCCCCCGGTAGAACCGCTCCGCACCCACGTCCCACAGCACCAGCTCATGCTCGTTCGCCACCAGAACGCTCAACGGCGCATCGAACGGGCTGAGCGTCTCCGCCCGCAGCCGGTCGGGGCGCTCCGCCACCAGCACCTGACGCACCCGCGCACGCCCCTCCTCGCCGTAGTACTCCACCACCGCGCGCATCCGCAGCCGCTCCACGCCGTCCAGTCGGGCCTCCATCGCCCGGAGCACATCCTCCGATGTCGCCGGATGCTCCGACACCGGCGGCGCAGGCTGACGCCCCCCGCACGCCACCACGAAGAGGACCAGGAGCAGCACCAGCACCACCCACCCACCGCCCCACACGGGACTGGACACCCGACCCCTTCCGCTCCACACCTTCATCGGCCCTCCTCCTGTACCCATCGAACGGACCCCCATGACCCACCCCCGCGCACTCACCATCGCAGGCTCCGACTCCGGCGGCGGCGCCGGTATTCAGGCCGACCTCAAGGCCTTCGAACGACACGCCGTCTTCGGAACCAGCGCCGTCACCCTCATCACCGCCCAGAACACCCGCGGAGTCGACGCCCTCCACATGCTCCCCGTCGACCTCGTTCTCGCGCAGATCGACGCCGTCCTCTCCGACATCGGCACCGACGCCGTCAAGACCGGAGCGCTCGGCAGCGCCGACATGATCGACGCCGTCCGGACCCGACTCGACCAGCTCGACCCCCGCATCCCCATCGTCGTCGACCCCGTCATGGTCTCCAAGCACGGCGCACCCCTGCTGCCCGACGACGCCGTCCACGCCGTCCGCGAACGCCTCGTGCCCCGCGCCACCGTGCTCACCCCCAACCTCCACGAGGCCGCCGCCCTCACCGGTCGCGACATCGACACCGAGGAGGACATGGCCGACGCCGCGAAGGCGCTGATCGATCTGGGCGCCCATGCCGTCGTCGTGAAGGGCGGCGCGCTCCGGGCGGGAGAGGCCGTGGACCTCCTGCACGACGGCCGGAGCATCCACCGCTTCAGCCGCCCCCGCGCCCTCCCCTTCGCCGCCCACGGCACCGGATGTGTGTTCTCCGCGGCCATCTGCGCCCGGCTCGCCCTCGGCGAAGGACTCGTGGAAGCCGTGCACACCGCCAAGGACTACATCCTCCGCGCCATCCGCGAAGCCCCCGGACTCGGCTCGGGCCACACCCCCGTCCTCCACCGCGCCTGAGTACCCCGCCTCACCGCTCCCGCGTCGGCGACGACCACGACGGCGGCAACCCCAGCGCCTCCAGCCGCTCCTCGATCGACCGCACCAGCGCGCCATCCCGCGGGCCCGCCACCTCCAGCGCACGCCGCCAGCTCTCGATCGCTCCCTCCCGGTCCCCCAGCGCATCCAGAATCTGCGCCAGATGGTCGTGCAGCACCGCGTGACGTTCATCCCGCGACACCGCCTCGCGCTGCACCGGCAGCGCCTCGGCGCTGCGTCCCTGCCGATGAAGCACCCACGCCAGGGAGTCCAGAATCGCCGCATCCCCCGGCCGCAACGCGAGCGCATCCCGAATGAGCAGCTCCGCCTCCTCCAGGCGCACCCCGTTGTCCGCCCACGTGTACCCCACGAAGTTCAGCGCATCCGGATTGCGCGGCTCCAGCTCGATCACCCGCTCCATCAGCTCCGCCGCCGTCTGCCAGCGCCCCGCCTCCAGCGCCACCCACGCCGCCTGCTCCAGGTGGCGCGCGCTCGCCGGCCGCAATGCGGCCGCCTCCAGCGCGAAGACCTCCGCCAGCGCCGGGCGGGTGGACTCCACCAACCGAAACCCCTCCTCGATCACCCCCCGCGGAGCCCGACTCGCCTGCATCGCGAACGCCCGCACCACCGCCCGCGCCTCCTCCGACACCGCATCCGCCGGAAGCGCGTGCCGATCCACCAGCGCAACCCGCTCCCGGTGGCACGGCAGATGCGATGCAAACCGCTCCACGCACGCTGCTGCCGACGCCTCCGCCGCCACACCATCTCCCCCCGACACATAGAGCCTCACCTGCAGGGCAGCATCCGCCGCCGTGGCATCCCGACGCTCCAGCACGGCATCCAGCGCCCGGGCTCCCGCAAGGTCACCCTCCACCTCCCGCACATGCCGCGCCCACGCCCGCCACGGCTCCGCGCTGTGCGGACGCGCCTGCGCAAACGCCTCCGTCGCCTCCCGTGCCGCCCCGGACACCGCCTCCTCCGCCGCAAGCGCCACCCCCTGCCACCCCCGGAACCACGCCAGCGACCGATCCGCATCCCGCCACGCACGGTACAGCTCCACTGCCTCCGCCTCACGCCCGGAAGCCACGAGCAGCTCCGCCTTCAGCGGCACCCAGACCTCCTCCGGAGCCCCCCGCGGACGAGCCCCGTCCACCGCAAAGAGCGCGTCCTCGAACTGACCGCTGTCCCGCAGGACCTCCGCCAGCACCACCCGCGGGGTCCACGCCCCCGGATCCAGCCGCACCACCTCCACGTACTGCAGCGCAGCCGCACCCAGATCCCCCGACCGGCGCAACCGCTCCGCCTCCATGAATGTCGCGTACGCCCGCGCCTGGTCGTGCACCCCAGGCGGCGGCAGCGACGACGGCGACGCGGCACAGGAGCACACCAGCCACACCACCACCAGCGAAGAGGCGACACGGGCCGCCGCCACCCCCCGGCCCACCTCAGCCAAGGGCAGCCTCTCGAAGGGCCTCGATGGCATCGACCTCCTTGGGCACATCCGCGGTCAGCACCTCGTGGCCGTCCGCCGTCACCACCACGTCATCCTCGATCCGCACGCCGATCCCCCGGAACACCTCCGGAGCCTCCCCGTCATCCGGCGCCACGTACAACCCCGGCTCCACCGTGACCACCACCCCCTCCACGTACGGCAGACTCTCCCCGTCCTGCGCGTAGTACGGACCCACGTCGTGCACGTCGATCCCCAGATAGTGCCCCGTCCCATGCATGAAGTACCGCTTCCACGACTCCGTCTCCACCACCTCGTCCCGCGAGCCGCGCACGAGCCCGAGCACCAGCAGCCGATCGATCAGCCCGTCGATCACCCGTTGATGAAGATCCGCATGCCGCATCCCCGGACGGATCGCCGCCACCGCATCCACCTGCACCTCCAGCACAGCCGAGTACAGATCGCGCTGCGGCGCCGTGAACGAACGCCCCACCGGAAACGTACGCGTGATGTCCCCCGCGTACATCCCCAGCTCCGCACCGGCGTCCACCAGCACCAAATCGCCGTCCCGCAGCTCGTCCCGGTTCTCCGTGTAGTGGAGGATGCACGCGTTCGCCCCGCCGGCCACGATCGAGTTGTACGCCGGACCGCTCGCTCCCCCCTCCCGAAACACCTGCTCGATCAGGGCCTGGAGCCGGTACTCCGACCAGCCCGGACGCAGCCGGCGCATGGCCGCCAGATGCGCCCGCGCGCTCAGGGATGCCGCCGCACCCAGCAGCAACCGCTCCTCCAACGACTTCCGCCGCCGCATGCCGTGCAGCAGCGGCCGCGGATCCCGGATCGTCGTCGGCGCACGGTCCGGCTGGCGACGATTGCCCCGAAGCTTCCCCAGCCAGCCGTGGATCCGACGATCCATCGCCTCGTCCCGGCCCAGCGGTGTCCACAGCGCATCCACCCCCGACAGGAGCTCCGGCAACCGCGCGTCCAGCTCGTCCAGCGGCCACGCCGCATCCGCTCCGTACTCCGACAGCGCACCCTCCGGACCCGCCCGCCGCCCATCCCAGATCTCCCGCTCCCGATCCCGCGGACGCACGAAGAGGGTCACCGGACTCTCCGAACGGGGACGGTAGACCAGCACCGCCTCCGGCTCCGCAAACCCGGTCACATACCAGAAATCCGAGTCGGGACGATACGGCCACGCCGTGTCGTGACTCCGCACCGTCTCTCCCGGCGCCCACAGCAGCAGCGCCCCGTCCCCGATCGCCTCCGCGATCTCCTCGAGCCTCGCTCCACGATCCATTGCACTCCTCGACATCCGGCCTCCATCGCGCATGACGACACGCTCCGCGCCTCTGCGCCTTTGCCCACGCCGCGAAGACAGCCTATCCTGCCCCTGCCGGGATCACAATCCACCGGTCCGCACCCACACACCGAACATCCCCACGATGTCCCCAACCCCGCGCCACAACACCATGACGCACCAACCCCGCGCCCTGCGCACCCTCCTCGCCTGCGCACTCGCCTGGGCCCTGACCTGCACCCTCGCCTGTGGCAGCGGCACCGAACCGCCCCCCACCGGCAACCTCGACTCCTCCGAGGACCGCACGCGCCTGCCAATCCCCTCCGAAGAACCCTCGCAGGGCCCGTCCGAACACCCCCAAGGCCCCACCGAACCCACGGAACCCACCGGCCCGCACACCGGCACGACCCCCGCCCCATCCTCCACCCGCCCCCCCGCCGCCGTCTGCGGAAACGGCATCCTCGAGCCCGGCGAACAGTGCGACGACGGCGCCGACAACTCCGATGTCCTCCCCGACCGCTGCCGCACCAACTGCCGGCTCCCCACCTGCGGCGACGGCGTCCGCGACTCCGGCGAAGAGTGCGATGACGGCGCCCTCAACTCCGACGTCGCCCCCGACCGCTGCCGCACCAACTGCACCCTCCCCACCTGCGGCGATGGCGTCCGCGACTCCGGCGAAGAGTGCGACCTCGGCGAACAAAACGGCGAGGAAGGCAGCGCCTGCTCCGCCGACTGCACCCTCATCCTCGACAACGTCTGCGCCGAACACGAGCTCCTCAGACTCGACGAGGACGGCACCCGTCTCCCCGGCGCCTTCGCCTGGTCCATCGAAGGCTCCGTCAGCGGCGGCGAAGGACAGCCCGCCGTCGTCTCTCCCTGCGACGACCTCACCCGCTCCGCCTCCCGAGCCATCTTCTTCGTCACCGACCAGGGCGGGCGATTCGACGTCGTCTTCAGCGAGGACTCCGCCCCCAACCTCTCCCTCTGGGCCGTCCGCGAGTGTGGTGGCCTGCCCCTCGCCTGTGACGAGGACTTCGAGGACGAAGGGCGCCTCCTCCAGATGCTCCTCGAGGCCGACACCCCCGTCTTTCTCCTCGTCGCCGACGACACCGGAGACGGCGGAACCTTCCGCCTCGACATCCGGCGCGTCGGCACACTCGTCGACTAGAGCGCCCCACGGGCCGCACCCCACCCAGCCCGCAGTCAGGCGTTGCCAGCGCGCACCCGTTTCGCTAGCTCCCGGTCCGCCAACGCCCAACGGCAACCCGACCGAACACGGAGCGACGCCCCATGGCCCCATTCCTCGCCCGCATCGCCGACGCCGCCTGGTTCCAGAACTTCATCATCGGCGTCATCCTCCTCGCCGGTGTCGTCGTCGGACTCGAAACCTACCCCGACATCGTCCACGCGCACGGGCCCCTGCTCCACACCCTCGACGCCGTCATCCTCGGCATCTTCGTCGCCGAGATCGCCATCAAGATGGGCGCCCACGGACGACGACCCTGGCGATACTTCCTCGACCCATGGAACGTCTTCGACTTCGTCATCGTCGTCGCCTGCTTCATGCCCTTCCTCGTCCAGTACGCCATGGTGCTGCGCATGCTGCGCCTGCTTCGCGTCCTGCGACTCGTGCGCGCCATCCCCAGACTCCAGATCCTCGTCAACGCGCTCCTCAAGAGCATCCCCTCGATGTTCTACGTCTCCATCCTCCTCACCCTCGTCTTCTACATCTACGCCGTCGCCGCCACCTTCCTGTTCTCCACCAATGACCCCTTCCACTTCGGCAACCTCCAGCTCTCCCTCCTCTCCCTCTTCCGGGCCGTCACCCTCGAGGACTGGACCGACCTCATGTACATCCAGATGTACGGCTGCGACGCATACCCCATCGACGGCGGAGAACACCTCTGCACCAACCCGAAGGCCATGCCCGTCGTGGGCTCCCTCTTCTTCGTCTCCTTCGTCCTCCTCGGCACCATGATCGTGCTCAACCTCTTCATCGGCGTCATTGTCAACGGCATGGACGAGGCCCAGAAGGAAGAGGAGCTGGACAGACTCCGGTCCCAGCACGTCCCCCCGCCCACCCTCCAGGACGAACTCGGCCGAATGGAAGCCCTCCTCGACGATATCCAGGGACAGATCGCCCGCGTCCGAAAGGCCGCCGAAGACCAGGCGAAAACCGAACATCGCCTCCGCGCTCCCGGACAGAACTCCGCCCCCACCTCCCGCGGCGAATGAACCACCGCACGAGCACCACCCGCCGAACCGTCATCGCCCTCGCGCTGCTGACCCTCATGACCGCAGCCTGCCACGACGGCGAACACGGCCCGCAACCCCCACCGGCCACCCTCACCCTCCCCGTCGTCTACGGCAACGACGACCGCACCGACTACTTCGCCCACCCCGACGAGGAGCTCCGGCGCATCACCCGCACCGCCACCGTCGCCATCACCAGCGCCACACAGGTCCGCATCGAAGGCGATGTGGTCAGCCTCCGCGGTGGATCCCTCGGCCAGACCCAGCAGCTCTGCGACGACCAGCGCTTCCTCGACCACCCCACCGGCACCGACTGCTCCGGCATCCTCATCGACGACGACCTCGTCCTCACCGCAGGACACTGCGTCGCCGACGAGAACGCATGCCGCTCCCTCCGCTTCCTCTTCAACTACCGCTTCGAGGCTCCAGGAAGACTCGCCGCAATGACCACCGACGACCTCTTCCGCTGCGAACGTCTCCTCGTCCAGCGCCTCACCTTCAGCAACGACATCCTCGACTTCGCCATCGTCCAGCTCGATCGACCCGCCTCCCCCCGATACACCCCCGCACCCGTCCACGCCTCCCCCGTCGCCGTCCAGGCCGCAGACCCCGTCAGCATCATCGGCTTCCCCAACGGCATCCCCGCCAAGATCGACAGCGGCGGACGCGTCACCCGCACCCGGCCCGACCGCATCGACTTCTTCGAGGCCACCCTCGACGCCTTCGGCGGAAACTCCGGAAGCCCCGTCCTCGACGCCGACTACCGCGTCGTCGGCGTCCTCGCCCGCGGACAGGCCGACTACCGGCGCCGCCTCGGCGAGACCTGCAACGAGGTCGTGCGGCTCGCCGACCGCGCCACCAGCCGCGGCGCCGAAGGCGTCTCCTACGCCGCCCGCGCCATCGAACGCCTCTGCGACGAAGGCTGGAACAGCCCACGCCTGTGCCAGGAGGCCTCCTGCGGCGACGGCATCTGCGGTCGAGACCAGACCGCCTCGACCTGCCCCGAAGACTGCGTCTTCCCCGATGTCCCCCCCGAAGGATGGACCTGTGAGCCGGCCCTCTACGGCCGCGGCAACGCCTGCCACTGCAACTGCGGCGTCTGGGACCCCGCCTGCGTCGATCCCCTCCTCCCCGTCGAGGGGTGCAACGAGAACGAGGCCTGCCTCCCCGACGCCACCTGCGGCCCCCCTCCCGATGTCCCCCCCGCCTGGAGCTGCAGCCCCGAACACTTCGCCGCCGGCGACGGGATCTGCGATTGCGCCTGCGGCGCGCCCGACCCCGACTGCCTGAACGCCACCGAGACCCGCGGCTGCCCCCACGGCAGCCGCTGCGCACCCGACGGCATCTGCATCCCCGACAGCGCCGGACCACCCGAGGACTGGACCTGCGAACCCACAGACCACGACAACGGACGCACCTGCAACTGCAACTGCGGCGCGCCCGACCCCGACTGCGACAACCCGGACCTCCCCATCGAAGGCTGCGAGGACGACGAGATCTGCCACCGCGACGGCACCTGCATCCCCGCAGACCCCTGGGCTGACCCGCCACCCGAAGAAGTCGACGACTGTGACGGCTGCCACGCCACAGGCAACGCCATGCCCCTGTGGACGCTACTCCTCGTCGTGCTGCTCATGCTCCGGCGACGTTCCGGGCTTCAACCCGGAACCGGCTGAGCCGAGCGGACCGAAGGCCCGCCACACGCCGCGCCTGCCACGCAAGGGATGGGGTCAGTCCACCCGGAGCACGTCCTGCGACAACCCGTCCGCACCACGCGCACCCGGCATGGTCGCCGATGAACCCCCCGCGCTGCCGCCAGCACCCCCCATGCCCGCAGGCCCGCGCACCACGTCCAGCCCAGTGGACTCCACATCCGCACCGCCGGTCAGCAGGATGCCCACCGACGCTCCACCTGCGCCGCCGGAACCGCCGCCACCGCGACCGCCCGCACCGCCGACTCCGCCCACACCACCATTGCCCCCGTTGCCCAGGTTCGCCTGGGTCTGGCCGCCCAGACCACCGGCACCCCCAGGACCGCCACCGCCCCCGGCACCGCCGGGGCCACCGACGCCACCCGTGCCACCTCCAAGAGTCTCCAGCCGCACGTTCTCCAACTCCACCAGGGTGCTTCCGCCGGCCGCAAACAACCCGAACGATCCACCCGCGCCGCCGCCGCCGCCACCGCCGGCGCCCCCGCCGCCGCCGCCGCCTCCCGCACCACCACCACCACCGGCCTGAATGTACTGCGTCGTTCCACCACCACAGATGTCGCGACCGCCACCCCCCCCCCCCCCCCCCCCCCCCCCCCCCCCCCCACCCCCC
>REDH01000161.1 GCA_007693585.1 Deltaproteobacteria bacterium | reverse complement strand
ATGCAACCTCGACCGCCAGTGATGCAACCTCGACCGCCAGTGATGCAACCTCGACGGGCGGCGCGGTTGCGTCCGCACTGACCGAGGTGAGAGAGAGCGCGCGCGTGCCGCCAGACGTCCTGGATGACGCGATCCTCGCCACTTGTGAAGGCGGATTTCTCACGAGGGAAGAGATCGCGGAACGGGTCCACCGCTCCGTCAACACGTTGCGGGCGCGATTCCTGCCCCGACTCGTCCGTCAAGGCCGGCTCATCCTGCGCTATCCAACGAAACCCAACCACCCCGCGCAGGCCTACCGGACTCGGTGCAACCCCAACGGCGCCAACGAATGACCTCGCACCATTCCGAAGCCTCCTTCGTGAGGTAGTCTCAAACGCGCGCAGGCTCGTCCCTGACGGATCTTCGCACGTTCCGCACCGAACCGGCCCTTGAACCCGCCCACCGCCCTGCTACCCTCGGCAGCGCCGGGGCGCGGGGGGAACGCGCACGCCGCGGCCCGACGACGGCCGCGCCAGGGATCGGGAGAACAGCATGAGACACCACGGGAACGCGGAACCTCGAACCGGACCGGACCGAGCCTGGACGCGAGCAGGGCGGGTCGGCGTGCTCCTCGCCGGCGCTGCGCTCGTCCTCGCCGTGGCCTGCGGCGACGATGACGGCAGCGGGAGCACGCCCTCCACGAGCGAGCCGGGCAGCACGTCCGCGATGCCCACCGACGATCCGGGCACGGGCGGCGAACCCGGCACGGGCGGCGAATCCGGCACGGGCGGCGAACCCGGCACGGGCGGCGAGCCCGGCACGGGCGGCGAACCCGGCACGGGCGGCGATCCGGGAACCAGTGGCGAACCCGGCACGGGTGGGGAGCCCGGCACGGGTGGGGAGCCGACCGACGTTCCGGGGACGATGGAGCCTCCCGGAGCGGTCGTGGCGTGGGACTTCTCCGACGGCGTCGGCGGCTGGGTGCACGGCTACGCCGACTACAGCCCGGGCATGGAGGAGATCATCGCGTTCACGGCCGGGCTCGAGCCCCTGCCCGAGGAGCTCGGTCGCGAGGGCATGGCGTATGCGCTGCGCGGCCACAACCGCTCCGACGACCTCTTCATGTTCCTGGCCCGGGAGGTGGGGCCGGAGGAGGGCATCCGCCCCGGCGCGGCCTACGCGGTCTCCGGCGAGCTCTGGTTGGCGTCCCGGTCGCCGAGCGGCTGCTTCGGCATCGGCGGCGCCCCGGGAGAGTCCGTGTTCGTCAAGGCGGGTGCCGCGGACCGGGCGCCCGAGCCCGTGGAGGCCGATGGGTACATCACGATGAATGTCGACATCGGGATCCAGAGCCAGAGCGGCGACGCGGCGACGGTCATCGGCACGATGGCCAACGGACTCGACTGCGGCGAGGTCGGGGACCTCGAGACGGCGCCCTGGGTGGAGATGTCCACCGTGTGGACGCACGATGTTCCCGTGACCGCGGACGACGAGGGCCGCGTGTGGTTGCTCCTCGGCACCGACAGCGGTTTCGAGGGGTACAACGAGGTGATGTTCCTGCGGGGCATCACGCGCATCGAGGAGCTGCCGGCGGAGTAGGGCGCTCGGGCGTGGTCGAGCCGGCGCAACGGTCGCTCCGGCACGGCGTCGCCGTACTGCGCCGACGGTCGCGCCGCGGTGCGGCGAGGCACGGGAGGCGCTCGGACTTTACAGGCCGCGCGGCGCGAGGAATAAGGCGGTGTACGCGCGCTTCCCGCGCCCCCCTTTCGACCGACCGTTCCACGGAGAGCATCCATGACCGCGTCCCCCCCCGGGCCGGAAACCCGGCCCTGGCTGGTCCAGTACGGCGAGCACATTCCCGAGACCGTGCCCGCGCCCGCCCACGCGAGCGTTCCCGGCGCCATGGCGGATGCCGCCGCGCGCTTCGCGGACCGCAAGGCCTTCACGACCGTCATGCCCAACGGCATGTACGGCACCCTCACCTACGCGCAGATCGACCGCATGAGCGACGCGTTCGCCGTGTACCTGCGCGAGGTCATCGGGCTCGACGCCGGGGACCGCGTCGCCCTCCAGATGCCCAACTGCCTGGCCTACCCGGTGACCATGCTCGGCACCCTGAAGGCCGGCTGCGTCGTCGTGAACACCAACCCGCTCTACACCGCCGACGAGATGGAGCACCAGTTCACCGACAGCGGCGCCCGCGCCGTCGTCCTCGTGGACCTGTTCACCGACAAGATGGAGAAGATCCTCTCGCGCACCCCCGTCGAGCACGTCATCCTCGCCCGGGTGCCCGAGTTCTTCCCGCCCCTCGTCAAGCAGATCACCTGGGCCGTCATGAAATGGTGGAACCGGGTCATCCCCGCCCACGGCCTGAACGTCACCCCCCTGCCCGAAGCCCTCGCGAAGGGCCTCGCCTCCCCCGCCTTCCCGAAGAGCGGGCCGGTCCCCTACTACGCGAACACCACCCACGACGACCTCGCCCTCCTGCAGTACACCGGCGGCACCACCGGCGTCGCCAAGGGCGCCATGCTCACCCACGGCAATCTGCTGTGGAACCTCGCCCAGATCCGCGGGATGACCGGCTCCCACATCGAGGAGGGCAGGGAAGTGGTGCTGACGGCGCTGCCGCTCTACCACATCTTCGCCTTCTCCGTGAACCTGCTCACCATGTTCCTCGCCGGCGCGCAGAACATCCTCGTGCCCAGCCCGAGGCCCGTGCAGCGCGTCCAGCGCGCCATGGAAAACTACCCGATCACCTGGCTCACCGGCGTCAACACCCTCTACAACGCCCTCCTCAACGAGGAGTGGTTCATCGCCTTCCCCCCCAAACACATCAAGGCCGCCGCCGGCGGCGGCGCCGCCATGCACCACGCCGTCGTCGAGGCCTGGGAGAAGATGGTCGGCGCACCCCTCGTCGAGGGCTACGGACTCACCGAGGCCTCCCCCATGGTCTGCTTCCAGCCCCTCCACGGCGAGCGCCGCACCGGCACCATCGGCATCCCCGCCCCCCACACCGAAATCCGCCTCCTCGACGACGACGGAAACCCCGCCGAGTACGGAAAGCCCGGCGAACTCTGCATCCGCGGTCCACAGGTCATGCAGGGCTACTGGCAACGCCCCGACGAAACCGCGAAGACCGTCGTCGACGGATGGCTCCACACCGGCGACGTCGCCGTCATGGACCCCGATGGCACCTTCCGCATCGTCGACCGAAAGAAGGACATGATCCTCGTCTCCGGATTCAACGTCTACCCCAACGAAATCGAGGACTGCCTCGCCAGACACCCCAAGGTCATGGAAGCCGCCGTCATCGGCGTCCCCGACGACAAGTCCGGCGAACAGGTCCAGGCCTACGTCGTCAAGCGCGAGGACGACCTCACCGTCGAGCAGCTCGTCGCCCACTGCAAGGCACACCTCACCGGCTACAAGCAGCCGAAGGTCATCCGCTTCCGCGATGAACTCCCCAAGACCGCCGTCGGAAAGATCCTCCGGCGCGAGCTCCGAAACGAAGTGATCGGAGGAGGTGCCTGATGCTGACCGAACTGGAAACCTCACTCCTCGGCATCATGATGATCATCATCATGCTGGGCATGGGCGCCTCCCTCACCTTCAAGGACTTCGCCATCGCCCTCCGAAGGCCACACGGCATCGCCGTCGGCATGATCTGCCAGTACGGACTCATGCCCCTCACCGCCTTCCTCCTCTCCATCGCCTTCGGACTCGCCCCCGCCTACGCCATCGGTCTCATCCTCATGGGATGCATGCCCGGAGGCACCACCAGCAACATCTTCGTCTACTTCTCCAAGGGCAGACTCTCCCTCTCCATCCTCATGACCGTCTGCTCCACCCTCATGGCCATCGTCATGGTCCCCGTGACCCTGGGCCTCTACGGCCGCGGCATCGAGGGCGACTGGGCCATCCCCGTCAGCGAGGTCGTCAAGCTCCTCTTCGTCCTCCTCGTCCCCACCCTCATCGGCATCGCCATCCGAAAGTGGAACGCCAACGTCGGCGCCGTCATCGAACTCTTCGGCTCCATCCTCGGCGTCGTCGTCATCGTCTTCCTCCTCGCCTCCTGGATCCCCCGGAACTGGGAGCTCCTCACCACCACCGCCGGAAGCATCTTCTTCGTCTCCATCGCCCTCGGACTCATCGGCTTCCTCCTGGGCTACGGACTCTCCCGAAGCCTCCGGCTCAACCCCGTCCGCTCCCGCACCGTCTCCATGGAGACCGGCATCCAGAACGGACCCCTCGCCATCCTCATCGTCGCCATGGTCCTCACCGGCGATCAGCAGGCCCACGTCCTCCTCATCCCCATCCTCTACTCCATCTTCATCGTCCTCTCCTCCACCGCCATCACCTTCTGGTACCGCGCCATGACCACCGCCGAGGAGCTCGCCAGAGACCAGGCCAAGATCGGCGCCATCGGCGGACAATAGACCCCCGCCGGCACCGCCGAGCGCCCGCAGCATCCGCCAGGACTCCTCCGTCCGGCGCGTGTAGGCTGCAGGGGCCGGACCTCCGCCGGCGCCGCCGAGCGCCCGCAGCATCCGCCAGGACTCTCCCGTCCGGCACGCGTCGGCCGCAGCCAGTGGACCCCCGCCGGCGCCGCCGTGCCCCCGCCGAGGGGGCGTCACACCGGCTCGAGCCGCAGCGGGCGCTTGCCCAGCCGAGCGCGCTGAAGCGCCGTGAACACCGGGTGCGGCATCCCCTTGGGCAGGTCCACCAGCGTCTGGTGCTTCTCGATCACGATGTCTCCAACCTCCCGCGGGTGCAGACCGCTGACCCGGCACACCACATCGATGACCGCGCGCGGATGCGCGCCATGCACCTTGCCCACATCCAGCCGGTAGCGCCGCGTGCCGGGCTTGCCGCGCCCTCCACCGCGGGAAGCGGGGCCCTCCGCGTCCTGCCGGCTTCGGCGCGCCCCGCGCGGCGCCGGCACGTCCACGTCCGGCACGTCCAGCGTGACCTCCTCGTGCGCCATCAGCACCGCCGCCGCGGCCAGATCCGCGGCCGTCAGCCCGCGCTCCTCGACCCACGCCGCGAGCCGCTCGGCCACCGCCTCCCGCTCCGGGCGCGCCAGCACCGCCTCGATGCGCTCCATCCAGGCCCGCTGCCGGCGCTCGGCGACCTCCGCGCCCGTCGGTGGAGTCACCTGCTGGATGGGCTGCCCGGTGACCTGCTCCAGCCGCGCCAGCTTGTGCCGCTCCCGCGACGTGTGCAGGAGGATCGCCGTGCCCTCCCGGCCCGCGCGGCCCGTCCGGCCGATCCGGTGCACGTAGGACTCCGGGTCCGATGGCACATCCAGGTTGAACACATGCGTGATGCGTTCGATGTCCAGGCCGCGCGCCGCCACGTCCGTCGCGATCAGGACGCGGATGGCGCCCTCCCGGACCCGCGCCACCACCAGGTCACGCTGCGCCTGCGGCAGGTCCCCATTGAGCACGGCGCACGAGAACCCTCGCGCACTCAGCAGGTCCGAGACCTCCTGGCTTCCGACCCGCGTCCGCACGAACACGATCGCCGCATCCGGCGACTCCACCTCCAGAAAACGGGCCAGGACCTCCAGCCGGTCGTCCGCATGCAGCAGGCACGCCTTCTGCGTGATGGTGCTCTCCGCCCGCTCCGGCGGCGGAATCACCACCTGCAACGGACGCTTCAGGAACCGCTCCGCCAGCCGCCGGATCGCCGACGGCATCGTCGCCGAGAACAACGCCACCTGGCGCGTCTCGGGCGTCGCCTCGAGCACCCGCGTGACGTCGTCCAGAAACCCCATGCGCAACATCTCGTCCGCTTCGTCGAGCACGAGCCCCACGAGCCGGTCGAGCTGGAGCGTACCCCGGTCCAGATGGTCGATGATCCGCCCCGGCGTGCCCACCACCACCTGCGCTCCCGCAGACAGCGCCTTGAGCTGCGGCCCGTACGCCTGGCCGCCGAACACCGTCGCGATGCGCAACCTGCGCACCTGCGCCCCGAAGGCCTGGACCGCCTCGGACACCTGCTGCGCCAGCTCCCGCGTCGGCGTCAGCACCAGCACCTGCGGCGCGCGGACCTCCGTGTCGAGCCGGTCGAGCATCGGCAGCGCGAACGCCGCCGTCTTGCCCGTGCCCGTCTGCGCCTGGCCGATCACGTCCCGACCCTCCAGAAGCGCCGGGATCGCCTGCGCCTGAATCGGCGTGGGCTCCGTGAAACCCTGCGCGTCGAGCGCGCCGATAAGGTCCGTGGACAGGCCGAGCCGGCCGAAGGGATGATCGCTGGATTCGAACATGAGGGCACTCCGAAACATGTAACGCCGTGGCCGGAACCCGCCATCGGGCCCCGTGAGCCTCGCGCACACGCCGGGGCAGCACCAGGGCGCGATCCGCACGCCCCCCACAGTCGGCCCGGGCCCTTAGCAGGTCTCCGCCTCCGGGGCCATCGCTTCCTTGGCAGCAGACGCCCGCGCCACCCTCCCGCGAATACCTCCGCGCCGGTGGCGTCCACTCGACAGGTCGTGTACGACCCGCCACCTCCATCCCCACCCCAGCGGGAGCGCCCGATGATGTCCTCCATCCCTCGCCAGTCCGAATCCCCGTTCCGGCACCACACGGCCGCCCTGCACCGCGTGCCGCTGGCCCTCGCCGCAGCCACCCTGCTGCTCGCCTTCCTCGCCGGACCTGCCGCGGCCCAGACCACCACCTGCCTCAAGGAGCCGTGTCCGCGGCCGGATACCGAGCTCTCCCAGGGCACCTTCGGCACCCAGCGCATCTCGCCCGCCGGACGCGAGCTTCCCCTGCGCCTCGCCGGCACCTCGGGCGGCCCCGCCGACGCGCCCGACGGCGACGACGCCCCCGGCTGCGCCGGCTTCCTCGGCGTGCACCCCGATCATGTGCTCACCTTCTCCCGCGACATGGCCGAGCTCCGCGTCGAGGTCCGCAGCCGCGGCGCCACCCTCCTCGCCCTGCACGGCCCCGATGGCTGGGTCTGCAGCGACGGGGGAGGGCAGAACGACCAGCCCGCGCTGCAGGGCACCTTCACCGCCGGCACGTGGCGCATCTGGGTCGCCAGCGCCGACATGGGCGCCTACCACAACTACACCCTCGAGGTGGGACCCGCGCCGGTCGTCCAGGAGCCGTCCCCCCGTCCCCGTCCGGACCGAACGCGCCCCGATCGCGTTCGCCCCATCCCGCCCCCCGCGCCCCCCGTGGTCGAGGAGCGGGAACCCCGCCACCGGCCCCGACCGGACCGCCATCGGCCGGAACCCGCCCCCGCCCCCACATTCGTCGTCCGCGGCCAGTTCGAGGACATCGACGTCCGCTTCGAGGCCGCGACCATCGCCGAGGTCCACCAGCAGTGCACCGCCTTCCTCGGCCAGGCCCGCAACCTCACCCTCGTCGATGACGTGGTCTTCCACGGCCGCGCCTGGCGCAACGTCTCCGGCTTCTGGTCCCACGAGGCCCTCTGCGCGATGGTCGCCCTCAACGCGCGACCGCAGGGCGCCTCCGCCGAGCACGCCCTCGCGCGCGGAAACCTCGAGGGCGTGCCCTTCGAGATCCACGGCTCTCCCGACGACCTCCGCGCGATTCTGAACCAGTACCTGCCGGTGGCCGTCGACATGACCTGGGCCGACGACCTCGAGGTCAACGGACAGACCCGCCGCAATCGCACCGGATACTGGAACCTCGAGGAGGTGATCATGCTGATCCTCTCCCTCTCCGACGCCTGAGGCCCCGGGAGAGGGCGGCGCTCAGGCCTCCGCGGCCGGGCGCCGGCCCCGCAGCCGGTACTGGCCTGCGAACTCCTCGCGGAGGTCGCCGGTCGCCTCGTCGAGCAGCCACGGCATCGCAAGCTTCACCGGGACCACGATCACCCCCGGCTTGCGAAGGGTGCCGAAGGCGATATCCCACAGGGGCGAGGTGACCCCGTGGTTCACGCGCGGGTCGCCGAAGTGATGCCAGAAGTGGTGGCGGCGTACCCACCGTCCATACGCCCCGAAGCCCGCATGGGTGTGGGCGCGGCGATGCACCACCTCGTAGAAGAGGTAGAAGCCGGCGAGGCCCGCGGCGTAGGCGAGTCCGGGGGCGACGCCGACGAGGAGCACCGCCGGGACGAGGGTCGCGGCAAACGCGAGCACGGCGGCGCTACCCTTCTTCCAGGCCGGCGCGAAGTAGTCGCCGTGTGCGTGGTGGCGGGTGTGCTCCTCCTCGAAGAAGTTGGGCCGCAGGCGGGCGTCGTGGCCGAGCCAGCGGTGGATGCAGTACTCGAGGAGCGACCAGGTCAGGGCGCCGAGGAAGAAGGCGACGGGGATGGCGATCATGGGGACTCCAGGGGATGCGCTGTGATGGAATCGGGGGGAACGGTGGCCAGTGGCCGGCGGCGATGCGGCCGGGTGCGCGGGAACGGTTGCCGTGCGACAGGGGCCTGGGGCGCGGCCTGCGGAGGACTGACGCAGTGGATGGGCGGGAGCGACACCATCAGCTGCTGCTGTTGGGTGGCGCAAAGACGAGGGCGGCGGGGAGCGCTCCCCAGCCGATCAGCAGCGCGACCACGACCTCGAGGGCGGTGGCGTCCGCGTCCACGAGCCCGGGGGCGCGGCGCGCGAGCTTGTGAAGCTGGAGGGCGCCCTGCAGCGCCGCGAAGAGCGCCAGCGGCCGAGCCGCAGGGCCCGCGCCGGCGGGAGGCGGGTCGAGGTCCCCGTCGCTGACGGCCTGGTCGAGGGCCTCCTGCAGCGGTGCGAAGGCTCCCCGGACCGCCAGGGCGATCTCGCCGACGCGCTCGGCGTCCTCGACCAGAAAGCGGCGCGTGGCCACCAGCGTCGTCAGCAGGGCGAAGCCGTGCGGGTCCTCCACCGCGAAGCCGCGGTAGACATCGATGAGCCGGCAAACGGCGCGAAGTCCCGTCGCCTCCGCCTCCACCGCCCGCGCGAACGCCTCCGCCAGCCGCTCGAGCACCTGAAGGGTCACGTCCGCGATCAGCGCGTCCACCGACGGATAGTACCGGTACAGGGCCCCCACCGTGTACTCCGCCCGCTCGGCGACCCGTCGCATGCTCAGCGCGTCGACCCCCTCCTCGAGCACGATGTCCGCCGCCTGCTCCAGGATGTGCAGGCGCACGAGGTCCCGTCGCCGGGCGCGCGGGTCGGCGGCGGCGGTGGCGGACTCGGCGGCTCCTTCGGGGGAGGCCGGGAGGCGGGGCTCTTCGGAGGTGGTCATGGGCGTGGCTGTGGCGAGGGGTGAGTGGTGAGGGGCGAGTGGTGAGGGGTAAGGGCGAGTGGCGAGTGGCGAGTGGCGAGTGGCGAGTGGCGAGTGGCGAGTGGCGAGGAGGGAGCGGCGCTGTGCACGTACCGGGATGCATTACTGTAAACGCTAAACACAAAAGTGAACA
>REDH01000149.1 GCA_007693585.1 Deltaproteobacteria bacterium | reverse complement strand
GCCACGCCGCACGGTTGCCCATCACGATCGCCACGCGATCCCCCGCCCCCACCCCGCGCGCCTGAAGCACCGCCCCGACCCGCCGCGCCCCGTCGCGCACCTCCCGCAACGTCATCCGACGCGTCTCGCGCCGCCGATCCGCCTCGATGAACGCCGTCGCCGTCGGCCGCGCCCGCATCGCCTCCTCCAGGGCCGTCCCCAGGTCCGGACCGAGTCCCGGACCCAGAGGAGGCACGTGCGCCGGTCGAATGCTGCCCAGTAGCGCCTTCATCCGCCATACCTCCCGATCACCTCGGCGAGCCCACCGAGGGTCCGCACGTCCTGCATCTCCCAGTCGGGCACCTCCACGCCGAAAGCGTCCTCGATGTCCGTGAGCAGGTCGAGGGCCTGCAGGCTGTCGATGCCGAGAGCGTCGAAGAAATCCGTGTCCGGACCAAGGGCGTCGGCCTTCTCGCCGAACCGCGTGCGGGCGAGCTGCTGGAGTCGTTCGAGGGTCGTCATGGCGGGTCTTCGGGAAAGGAGAAACAGACTCGGGGAAGTCGGGCGGATCAGGGCGGGGTGCAGAGCTGGAAGCGGGTCAGTGAAGGGTGCAGGTCAGTGAAGGGTGCGGGTCGGCGAAGGGTGCGGGGCGGGGAGCAGGGCCGATCGAAGGTCAGGCAATGGAGCGGCTCGGGGCAGGGCACAGGCAGGGGACCTCCGCGGGCACTCCTGGCCCCTGCGTCGTGGGGCGTGGACACGGTCAGGGGCTCGGCGCCGCGCGGGGCAGCCAGGGGTGCGCATCCGTGCGCGACGCGAAGTCGGCCAGGGCTTCTCGCACCGCGGGTCGATCGATCAGCTCGAGGAAGATCCGCTTCTCCTCGTCGAGGTCCTCGCGCGGCAGCGGCTTGACGAACGCCTTGCCCAGCCGCGTCGCGTGGGCATCGTAGCGCAGCAGCTGGGCGGCGAGCCGTCGCGCCGCGCCGAGCGCCTCGCCCGGAGCCACCACCTGCTGCACGAGCTCGACCTCGGCGGCGCGGCGAGCGCCGAGGCTGCGTCCGCTCATGAGCAGGCTGCGCACCAGCCCTGCGGGGGCGTCCCGGCGCAGCCGCGGCAGACCCCCGAACCCCGGGATCAGCCCGAGCCGCAGCTCCGGGAACGCGAACCGCGTGTTCTTCTCGGCGATCCGCAGGTCCGCGGTCAGCGCCAGCTCGAAGCCGCCGCCGAAGCACACGCCGTGCAGCGCCGCCACCACCGGGCCGGGAAACGTGTCCAGGCGGTCCATGACCCGATGGATCCGCTCGAGGAAGTCCGCGATCGCCGCCCGGCGCTCCGCCGGGTCCTCGACCGCGAGCATGCCCGCGTGCAGCTCCCGCAGGTCCGCGCCGGCGCAGAAGCCCGCGGGCACCGTGCTGTGCAGGATCACCACCCGGGGAGCCGCCGCATCGATGGCGTCGCAGGCCCCTTCGAGGGCCGCGAGCATCGCCGTGCCGATCTCGTTGCAGGGCAGGCGCTGAAGGGCCACCTCGAGGACCCCGTCCTCCCCCGCGGCCACCGCCAGCGGGGCCTGCCTCTCGGCTGCGGCGGTCATGCCTGTGCTCCGGCGTGCAGGAGGCGGTGAACGGGGATGGGCTTGCGGTGTCGCAGGTCGGCTGCGGCGGTCATGGCTGTGCTCCGGCGTAGAGGGCGTCGAGGGCGGGGGCGAAGTGCGCGGCGATGACCGTACGCCGCAGCTTCTGGTTTGCCGTGAGCAGGCCGTTCTCCGGGGTGAGGGGCTCCGCGCTGCGGTGGAACGCCCGCACTCGGCGGTAGTGGGGCAGGGTGGGGTTCACGGCGTCGAGGGCCGCCTGGATGTCGGCGTCGGTCACCGGGCCGGTGACGAGCGCCACGAGGTGCGGTCGGCCGTGCCCGAGGACCACGATGTGCTCCGCGGCCGGCAGGGCCTCCTGCAGCGCCTCCTCGATCGGCTCGGGGGGCACGTTGTGGCCCGAGCTGGGCACGAGCACGTTCTTCACCCGGCCGATCACCCGCAGCCGACCTTCGGCGTCGAGCTCCGCCTGGTCTCCCGTACGGAACCACTCGCCTTTCATCGCTTCGGCGGTCTTCTCCGGCCGGCCCCAGTAGCCGTCGAAGACGTGCGGGCCGCGAACGAGCAGCTCGCCGTCCTCGTCGACGCGCAGTTCGACCCCGTCGATGGCGGAGCCGACGTACCCGGCCCGCGCCCGCCCGGGGCGGTCCATGGTGCAGATCGCCGTGGTCTCCGTGAGCCCGTAGACCTGCAGCACCGGAATGCCGAGCAGCTCGAACCACCGCTGGGTGGCCTCTCCGAGGGGGGCGGAACCGCAGATCAGGAACTTCAGCGCAGGGCCGACCTTCTCGCGGATGCGCGGAAACACGACCCGCTCGGCGAGAGCGAGCGCCGCGCGGTCGAGAAGCCCCGAGGTGCCGCCGTCCGCGAGTCCCGCGCGGATCGCGCGGGCGTAGAGCGCCGCGATCGGTCCGCCGCGCTCGGCGACGTTCGCGTCGACGCCCCGGCGGATGCGCTCGAGCAGCGCCGGCACGTTCAGGAAGTACTGCGCCCGGGCGGTGCCCATCTCCTCCACGAGGTTCGTCAGGTCCGTCGAGAGCAGAAGCGGATTGCCCCGTCGAAGCATCGTCCACAGCAGGATGCGCGAGCCCGCGAAGCACAGCGGAAGGTAGTGGAACACCCGGTCGTCCGGGCTGGTGCTCCCCGTGGCTTCCTCGAGCCGCGCCACCGTGGTCGGCAGCATGAAGTCGACGTTCGCCCGGGTGAGACGCACGCCCTTCGGTTCTCCACTTGTTCCGGACGTGTAGATGATCGTCACGACATCGGAGGGCGCGATCTCCCGGCCTCCGGGATCCTGCGCCGGGTCGACCGAAAGCGCCTCGTCGAAGGTGTGGACCCGCGCGCCCTCGCCAAGGGCGCCGGCGAGCGCATCGCGAAGCGCTCCGTCACCGGCCAGCGTGAGCACTGCGCCGCAGTCGCGCAGCATGCCGGCGAGCTCTCCCACATCCTGACGTGCATACAGGGGTACGACGATCGCACCGAAGGAAAGCAACGCCAGATCCACCGCCGCCCAGCGTGCCGAGTTCGGCGCGAGCAGGCCCACCCGATCCCCCGGCGACACCCCCTGCGAGGCCAGCCACGCCCGCACTCGGCGAATCTCCCCGAACGTCTCCCGCGCAGGCAACGCCACCTCCCGCGGCCCGTGGATCTCCACCAGCAGCGAACGGTCCCCCGCCGTCTCCACGGCGTCCAGCATGTCCTCGATGAAGCTCACGACAGGCACTCCTCCAGTGGATGGTTCGATCCGGACGCACCGCGCGGCGCGCTCCGGACAGCGTCACGCGACGTCATTCATCAGCTCCAGGACGTCCGCCGGAAGCGGCGGCAGCCCCTGCAACCAGCGGTCCTCCGGGGACACCGCAGGCAGAACGGGCACCTCCAGATCCGGGTGGTGCGCAAGCACCGTCTCCCGAAACGCCAGCCCCATCTCTCCCATCCGCTTCAGGTGCGGCAGGCAGCCCGCCAGGCACTCCCGCGACAACCGATCGAGGTCCCCCACCGCCCGCTCCACCGTGTCCGCAAGACGCCCGCCGAGCTCCGGGTCATCGACCCGAAGCAGGAAATCCTCGTGCCCGCGCTCCACCATCAGGTTCGCGATGCGCTCGTCCATCGTGATGCCCACCCCGGGCACTCCCGCCGGCATCGCGCAGACCATCGCGTGAAATCGGCTCGTCAGCAGCAGATCCGCACACCGGAGCACCGCCACCAGCGCCCCCATGTCGTGCGCCGGCGTATCGCTCACCAGACACGGAATTCCGCCCAGCCGCTCGGACACCGCCTCGCACGCCCGACGATCCAGCGCCTCCATCCCCACCATCACCGGGAACGCGTCGAGCCGATCCGCCGCCAGACGCATCCCGTCCGCGAACGCCGTCAGATATCGCTCCAGCGAGTCGGCCGCGTCCGCCGTGCGCTCGTGGAAGTAGATCGCCCGGAAATGGTCCGGATCCGCACCGCCATCCTCCCGCAACCACTCCCCCGCCGCCCGCTTGAGGTTCGGACGAACCGGCCAGCAGAACGGGTCGATCGCGCACCCCACCACGATCCGCCGCCGCCCATCCCAGCCCGCCTCACGCAGCAGCCCGTGCGCCACCTCCCGCTGCGCCGGCTCGAATGTCCACGCCGTGTCCGCCCCCGAATGTGTCCGCAGCCCCAGATCCTCCAGCACCGCCTGCGAGGGCGCATTCCGGCAGAAGATCACCGAATCCCGACAGTGCTCCCGCACGAACGACCGCATCGCCGACGACATCGCCCCCGCCTCCCCCCCGTACCCGATGCTCAGCTTGTTCTCCGCATTCGCAAAACCCAGCGAACCCGCCATCATCGTCGTCAGCGCATCGGCGAACTTCGACTTGAACATCGACCCCTCGCACGCCACCACCCCGTCGTGTCGCGGACACTCCCGAAGCAGGAACGGCGGAAACACCGGCGGCAACAGCACCTGCCTCACCCCCGGGAAATACCCCGCCGTCCGGTCGAAATCCTGCGTCATCACCGACAGCTCCAGCGTGTCCTCCCCCAGCACGTGCCGAAACTGACGGATCATCTCGTTCACCCGGACGTCCGCCCCCGTGTTGCGCGTGCCGTTGTACCCCGCCAGCAGCAGCCGCAGCGGCTCCCCCACCCCACGACGCCGCGGCGCCGCATCCAGCGCATACCGGTAGCCCACCCCCCGGATCATCGCCGACACCGTCGCCATCAGCAGCCGATCCGGCTCCACCGCCGCCCGAAGCCCAGAGAGCAGATCTCCCGCCAAATCCGGAATGTCCGTGCGCGTCTCGCTCATCCCTGCTCCTTCGCCGAGGCCTTCTTCGCCGAGGCCTTCTTCGCCGGGGCCTTCTTCGCCGGGGCCTTCTGCGCCGGAACCTTCTTCGCCGGAGCCATCTTCGCCGGAACCTTCTTTGCCGGAGCCTTCTTCGCCGGGGCCTTCTTCGCCGGGGCCTTCTTCGCCGGGGCCTTCTTCGCCGGGGCCGGCGGCTCGAGCACCGGCACCGTCTCGCCCTCCGGCCAGTCCCGGTACGGGTAGGTGAAGTTCCCCTGCTCCGCGAAGCGCAGCAGCCCGAAGGCGTACCGGCTGAACGGCGTGGGCGTCCGTCCGAGCGTCCGCACTACGTTCCCGTTGTCGTAGACCGTGTCGTTCGTCAGGTAGGGCAGGAAGACCTTCATCAGCGACGCGGGGAGGGTCGTCGGCCAGTGGCGCGGCCCGCCCGCGCCCTTGTCGACCAGCCCCGTGAAGAGCGGGTTGAGCGCCGGCGCGAACCGCGGCGAGCGCTCGAACCCGTCGCGCACCAGCGCCTCCAGCACGTCCCGGTACGTCTCGCTGCCGAGCCCCGCGCTCAGGTTGAACGTCCGGTAAGGAAGGTCGTCCCGAAGGTGCAGCGCTGCCGCGCTCTCCGCCACGAAGTTCACCGGCACGATGTCCATCCGCCACTGCGGCGCGAAGGGCAGCACCGGCATCTGCGCCAGCCACACGAACGCCCGCACCATGTCGAACTGGATGGTCTCCGGGAAGCGGTCATCGCCGAGCACCGTGGCCGGACGGACCACGACCGTCGAGACGTCCGGCAGCAGCTCCTCCACCATGTGCTCACAGAACTTCTTCGTCCGTGCATACGGGTCGTAGTCCGAGCGGTCCCAGTCGACCATGTCCCCTTCCGCCACGCACTCGTTCTTCCGAAAGCCCGCCACCGCCACCGTCGACACGTCCGTGAACCGCCGAAGTCCCCGCGTATCCTGCATCTCCCGCGCCAGCTTCAGGATCGACAGGGTCCCCCGCAGGTTCACGTTGAAGCAGGCCTTCGCGCTCTTGCGGTTGAGCGACGCCGCACAGTGCAGCACCGAGTCCGTGTTCTCCCGCAACCACCGGCGGTCCTCCGCGCTGATGCCCAGATCCGGCGCCGTCAGATCCCCCGGAATCACCACCACCCGCTCCGCCACGCGCGCCCGGAAGGTCTCGAAGTCCATCAGGAGCTGCCACGGTTTCCACAGCCGCTGGACCCCTGCTTCACGGTCCTGCGTGCGCACGAGCAGCGCGAGACGGGTGCCGTCCGCCCGCAGCAGGGCGTCTGCGAGGTAGGTGCCGATGTACCCGGTGGCGCCGGTGAGGAAGATCGTGTCCATGGTCAGCTCGGGAATGCGGGAGGCGAAGCGCGGGGGCGCTCCGATGGCTCAGGGGCCGCCGGGCGCCGAGGTGCGCGCATCGTGCCGCATCGGGGACGCGGCCGGAAGGGGAGGGACGTCCGCTGGCGCCGCGCCGTTCCCGGCCGCCCCGCTGGACGGCGGATCGTGGGCGTGGGCTCCGTTGCGGGCCGCTTTCTCCTGTGTGGAGGGGAGGGCGGCGCCGTTCTCTCTGCGGGGGGCGGTGCCGGCGTCCGCGCGGTCGCGGAACCCGGTGCCGGCGGCATCGAGGCACCAGCGCCGCAGACCCGGCATGTGGACCCGCGTCCAGTAGTGGCGCCAGTCGATGGAGGTCACGTCCACCCGGAAGTGCGGATCCTTGACGCGGTGGCTCCGCAGGGCCTCGGTCTCGAAGACCTGGGGGGTGTCGTGGATGAAGGGCGCGAAGACGTCCACGAGCCGCTGGATCTTGCGCAGCTCGTTGGCGGCGGAGGCGGAGCGCTTCGCTGCGCGACGAAGCTGCTGCTGCAGGCTTCCCTCCCGTCCCGTCTCGGCCTGGAGGTGATCGGCGGCGCGCTGCATTCGGTCCGTGGCCCAGGCGAGGGCATCCCGCAGGCGCGGCAGGCCGAGCGGATGGTCGGGCGGTGCGGGAAGGGTCTCGACGTGGGAGAGCAGGCGCTCGGAGGGGGTTCCGTCCTGGCGCCGACGGATGCGGTGTCCCAGGCTCGTGAGCTCGCAGGCGCGCCCGACGGTGAGACGGTTGAGGGCGGAGGTGCCGCACTGGTAGATGTCGGCGTGGCACCCCTCGAGCAGGGCCGCGGAGGCGATGGTCATGCCGCGGGCGACGTCGTCCACGGGGATGACGTCGAAGGGGTGGTCGGGGCGTGCGGGCAGGTAGCGGTAGGCGGTGCCGATGAGAACGATCAGGGGCCCGGAGGTGTTGAACCCTTCGTTCCAGCCGGGCATCGGGAAGCGCCTGGCGCTCTCGACGATGGCGGGCCGGAACGTGCAGCGCCGTTCGGGGGGGAGCGCGCGGTCCACCAGCAGCTCGCCGATCCACTTGGACCAGGTGTAGGGGTTGGGGTGCTGCATCTCTTCGGCGATGCGGTGGCCTTCGGCGATGAGGGCCTTGCGGAACTCGTCGCGCCGCTGGCGCTCCCATTCCTCGGAACCCTCCTCGGGCAGCGAGAGGCCCTTGAGGCGGGCGCGTCGGCGCAGACGCTCGGCGACGTGCTCGCGGCCCATGGGGCTCTCGAAGAGCAAGCGCAGCAGGCCGAGGCGGTCGCGGATCTCCTGGAGGTGGGCGTCGAGATCGACGGTCCGCCCGTCGAGGGTGTGGGGGCGGACGGGGGCCTCGGGCTGGAAGCCCGTACGGTTACCGGCGACGTAGCAGGTGGAGACATGCAGGAGGCGGGCGCGGTCGCTCGACGCGATGAGGTCGGCGGCGTGCAGGGCGCCGTCGATGTTGCAGCGGATGGTCTCGTCGACGGGCGGGAAGAAGTCGACCTGTCCGGCGCAGTGGAGGAGGAGGTCGGTGTCGCGGCGGAAGGCCTCGAGGTGGGGCTCGCTCAGGCCGAAGTGGGGCTGGGCGACGTCCCCGTCGACCACGTGGACCTGCTCGAGTCGAGTGCGGAGGGTGTCTTCGCCGAGCTGTTCGCGGAGGGCCTGGAAGACGGGGTGGCCGTCGACCATGGCGGTGAAGCGTTCGCGGGGGGTGGTGTCGCCGCGGCCGCGCAGGAGGACGTCGAGGCGGCGCAGTCCGGGGAGGTGGGCGATGGCGAGGGCCAGCCAGACCTTGCCGACGAAGCCGGTGGCGCCGGTGAGGAGCACGCGGCGGCCTTCGAAGGCGGCGGTGACGTCGAGGGGCGGCGGGTTGGGGACGGGGGCCATGGGGCGTCCGGGGGAACGGGTCAGTCGGCGAGGCGCTCGATGGGCCAGCCGGCGGTCGTGGCGGTGCGGTGCAGGAGCGGGTCCGGGGCGATGGCGACCGGGTGGCCGACGGCGGCGAGCAGGAGGGTGTCGCCGGCGTGGGCGGCGAGGGCGGTGGTGTGCTCCAGGGGGGCACCGAGGGTGGCGGCGTGCTCGCGCGCGAGGCGGGCGGTGGCGGCGCCGCCGACGAGGGGCTCGAGGAGACGGCCGGTGGCGCGTCCGTTCCGGAACTCGAGGTGGTTGCACAGGACGTCGTCGATGCCGCGGAGGTCGTCGCGGAGGCTCTCGACGACGGGGGCGATGGTCTCGGCGAGGAGGACGATCCGGTCGTGGGTCCGGCGCAGGGCGCGCAGTCGATCGAGGGCGTCCTCGCGCAGGGAGGGGCGGAGGAAGTCGTCGACGTACTCCTCGGCGAGGATGTGGATCCGGTCCTCGGAGAGGCCGCGGAGGGCGGCGTGGGTGACGCGGGTGGTGAGGGCGCCGTCGAGGGCGTGGAGGAGGCCGCGGGCGGGGGAGAGGGCGGCGGCGTGGGCGAGGCCGGTCAGGCGCTGGCCGATGGTCTGGCCGTTGCCGGCGATCCAGGCGGTGGCTGCGAGGGCGGAGCGCGGGGAGAGGACGCCTTCGAGGCGAACGAAGGCGACGCGCAGCGGGTGCGGCGGGGGGGGCTGTGGCGTCACGGGGTCGTGTTCGTCGGTTCGCATGGGCCGTCCGGTGTCGTGGAGGCGACGAGGTCGTGACGGTGCGTAACGGACGGGACGCGACTTGGGAAGATTTTATTAGACTGACGTGTCAGTCTAGTTTTGTTCGATCATCGACTCGGGGGAAGGTTCATCGGAGGTCCTGCCGGGGCGAGTCACCTTCGGAGAGCCGCCGGTCGAAGTGGTCGATGAGTTCGGGGAGTTCGGTGACGAGGTCGACGACGGCGTGAGCGCCGGCAGCGAGGAGCTGGTTTCGGGCGAGCTCGACGTGCCGCTTTCGTCGACGGGGTCGCAGGCAGTGGTCGGTTGGGCGGAGATTTCCCGACATGCCTGTGTCGGGGGCGTGGCGTGCGTGGGGACCGCGTCTGGTGCGGGCCCTGCGGAGTGGCTCGGGGGAGCGGGCCGGGGGTGGGGCACCGTGGCCGCGCGGTCGCGGACGCCTGGCGCTGTGGTGGTGCACCGCTGCCGCGCGGTCGCGGACGCCTGGCGCTGTGGTGGTGCACCGTGGCCGCGCGGTCGCGGACGCCTGGCGCTGTGGTGGGGCCTGGCTTCAG
>REDH01000108.1 GCA_007693585.1 Deltaproteobacteria bacterium | reverse complement strand
GGCGACGACAGGATCGAGTCGAAGATGCTTCAATGGGGCCCCCGCCGTGAGGCGGGGGAAAGCAGCTACGAGGAGCTGTGCGAGAGGACGGGATGGGGGCTTCAATGGGGCCCCCGCCGTGAGGCGGGGGAAAGTGGGGCACGCTCCCCGGTGGATACCACGTCACGCCGGGGCTTCAATGGGGCCCCCGCCGTGAGGCGGGGGAAAGCTTCGACCATCGCCACCATCTCGTTGAGTGTGGCCTGCTTCAATGGGGCCCCCGCCGTGAGGCGGGGGAAAGAGCCCGCGCATTTTCGACCGGACCTCGGGGTCCTGACAAGCACTTTGCGAGCGCCTGCGCCGAAACGACCAATCGAGGGCTGTGAAGCAGCGAAACCATGGGGGGAACGTACCCGAATTCTCTTCGATTGTCAAGGATTACGAGCAGTGCGAGCGCAACCACGGGTCCGGGCGGCACCGGCACGCTCGCATCTGCGCTACACCACCACCGCATGACGCTCCGGGTGCGTGTAGGCTACACCAATCGCGTCCACCGATCCACGCGCCCGACCCTCGAACGGACCCAGATCCAGGAACAGCACCTGGTCCACCCCATGATCGATCAGATCGTGGAGCGTCGTGCGCACCCGCATCCGATCCGCACGATGGAGCACGAGCCGAAACACCGAGTACTGAAGGTGGTCCCCCCAGCCCCGCAGATACTGGTACACCGCCGTCCGACGCCGATCGTCCGCAATGTCGTACGTCACCACATACACGTTCCGCTCCATGGCTCACCTCGTCCGAAAGGAAGGGGGCGACTCCAGCTCGCCCAGCAGGTAGCGCACCACCAGGCGCGCATGCACCTGCAACAACTGCCGATACGTGATCGCGTACCCGAACTCCGGGTGCGTCACCGTCTCGTCCATCCGCCGCTCGTACGCACGGATCAGGACCCGACGGGACCGCGGCTTCAACCGCACCTCCTGGCCCGCCACGATGAAGTCCCCCTCCCCCAGCTCGCGGCGCCGCACCAGCTGCAGCACCACCGAGTCCACCACCAGCGGACGAAACGGCTCCATCAGATCCAGCGCCATCGATGGCCGACCATGATGCGCGGTGTGGTACAACCCGCAGTGCGCATCCAGACCCACCGCCTCCACCGCCAGCACACAGTCCTTCGTCAGCATCCCGTAGGCATACGACAGCATCGCGTTCGTTCGATCCCGCGGCGGCCGGCGGGTCCGCCCCCGCAACCGGAACGCGTCGCCCTCCCGTCCCACCAGATCGCTGTACGCCCCCCAGTAGCGACGCGCCGCCGTGCCCTCATGGCCCAGCAGGCTCCCCGCGCTCTCGGCCTCCAGCGCCAGTCGCCCGTCCGTCCGCAGATCCCGCAACACGTCCTCGTCCAGCGCCTCGCCGCGATTGCGCCGCAGCAGCGTCCGCCCGTTCGCAACCTTGTCCGCCACCAGCCGCCGCGCCACCACGAGCGCCGACGCCGTCCCCACGGCCCCGAACTGCGCCGCACGCACATGCACCTGACGATTGCGCGTCGAGACCACCCGGCCCCGGTACCACCCGCCCTGACTGAAGAAGTTCAGATCCACCCCCCGATCCATGCACTCCCGCAACACCGGCCCCGTGACATGCACCTGGCCGTACACGTTGATCTGACCCAGATGACCCAGGCCCACCCGCCGTTCCGCGCCCTCCTCGCCGGATCGCGGCTGGACCACGACCTCCTCCTTCGACAGGCGCACCGTGGCACCCTGCTGCTGCACGTACAGCGGGATCCGGTCCGCCCGCGGCGGAACGACCCGCCGCACCTCCGCGTCCGGCTCCCGCAGCTCCTCCGCCACCGCGAGCCGACGCACCTCGTCGGGAAGACACGCCGCGTTCAGGGAGCACCCCATGCAGCGCCGCGAGCCCACCAGCGGCTCCGGCGCCCGCTCCCCTTCCCGCGTGACCCTCGCGGCCTCCACCGCCGCCTCCGCCTCCGCGACCAGCGCGTCATCGAGCGCCACCACCACACGACGACGCTCCGCATGGTACCAGGCAGCCACCTCCTCCACCCGGTACCCCGCCTCCCGCAACAGGAGGGCCTGCAGCACGAGCTGCACCCGATCGGGGGCCCACAGCGCCCCGTCATCGGACCGTCCCTTCTTGGTGTCCACGGGCATCACCCGCCCATCCCCGCGGGTGTCCACGAGATCGATGCGTCCGGTCACCCCCAGCGCGGTGCTGGAGAGCCACAGCGACCGCGTCTCCCAGGCAGCATCATCGCCAGCGGAGGCGTCGCCCTCGCCGGGCGCCGGCATGCGCCCGCCCGGACGATCCACGCGCCGATGCACGTGACGCCCCTCGATGGTGTGCTCGTTGTCGAGCCAGATGCCCTCCACGTGCTTCAGCCAGAACAGCCTCGGACAGAACACATGGGCGTTCACGTCCCGGACCGCCACCAGATCGCCCCGTCCCGACTCCTCGTCGTGCGTCTCCATCACCAACCTCCCAGTGCAAGGTTCAGCCTCCACAGGGACATGCGGGGCCCGCTCGGGAGAGTGGGCGCAACGGGAGGCTCTGCCCCCGACCTGAGCCAGAGCTCCCCTGCACGGCAAGCGCGGACGCCGAAAAAGGTCCGGAATTCGGAGAGAGCGGCACGTAACGTGCCGCGCTCGTCATCGTCGGGGCTTGCGCGCCCGTTCCGGCCCGTCCGTCCCCCTTACTCCCCGTGCTCCGCCTCGGGGGTCATGGGGCCGAGTCCGCCGAGCTGCGCGCGCTGGTCGGGGGTGAGGGTTCGGGCGCCGGCGATCTCGGCGAAGACGGCGCCGCCCTCGGTGAGGGTGCGGTCCCAGGTGTCGCCGAAGTCGACGAAGTACAGGCCGAACCGCGGGCCGTAGCCCTCGGCCCACTCGAAGTTGTCCATGAGGGTCCAGTGGAAGTATCCGCGGACGTCGGCCCCGTCGGCGATGGCGCGGTGGATCTGTTCGAGGGAGCGCACGACGTGCTCGGCGCGGCGGGCGCCGACGTTCGTGGCGAGGCCGCTCTCGGTGACGGTGAGGGGGAGGTCGGGCCAGCGCTCGGAGAACTCCACGAGTCGGTTGTAGAGGCCGGGGGCCCAGTATTCGTACCCCATCTCGGGCACGAAGTGGGTGGGGTCCTCGGGGGCGAGGCAGGAGCCGGCGTCGAAGCCGGCGTAGCAGACGGTGGCGCGCACGCCGGGGATGAGGCGGATCTCGCCGGTGGCGCCGCCGCGGAAGTAGTACTGGACGCCGAGCCAGTCGACCTTTCCTTCCCAGTCGGGCTGGGGTTCGGAAAAGGAGGCGTCGAGGTCGGGGTCGAAGGCGCCGCGGACGAGGGCGTCGGTGAAGAAGTGGTGGTAGATGTGGTTGATGCGCTCGACGGCGGCGAGGTCGTCGGGGTGGTCGCTGGGGCGGTTGCGGCGGGCGGGGACCCACTCGGCGACGGAGAGGGTGTAGCCGACGCTGGCGGCGATGCCGTCGCCGGTGGCGTCGGTGGTGTCGGCCTCGTGGATGGCGTCGTACATGCGCACGTGGGCGCGCAGGTAGTTTCGGACGACGTCGATGAAGCGGTCGAGGTTGCTCAGGAGGACGGTCTTGCCGGGGGGGAAGTATCCGGCGCCGTAGGCGGCGAGGAGGTAGTTGATCGGTTCGTTGACGGTGCACCACTCGTCGACGCGGTCGCCGTAGCGTTCGCCGAGCATGCGGGCGAAGCGTTCGATGTCGTCGAGGATCATCTCGGCGCCTTCGGGGTGGTCCCAGCCGCAGAGGTTGGTGTCGGAGGGTCCGTCGGCGCAGGACGGGTCGCGGGGGTCGTCGACCCAGACGGGATTGGAGAAGTGGTGGAGGGTGATCATGGGCCGGATGCCGGCCTCGACGAGGGCGTCGATGAAGCGGTCGTAGTGGGCGAGGGCTTCCTCGTCGTACTGGCCGCGGACGGGTTCGACGCGGGCCCACTCGATGCCGAAGCGGTAGAGGTCGACGTTGAGTTCGCGGAGGAGCTCGACGTCGTCGAGGGCGCGGGTGAATCCTCGGGAGGCTTCGCCGAGGGGGGCTTCGCTCTGGCCGAGTCCGTCTTCGCGGTCGGACCAGACGTACCAGTCGACGGTGAAGTTCCGGTCCTCGATCTGGGTGGGCGCGGTGGCGACGCCGAAGGTGAAGCTGGTGGAGCCGGTGGGTCCGCTGCGGCTGCCGGGGGGGGCGAAGCGGATGGTGCCGTCATCGTCCTCGACGCTGGGTGCGGGGAAGGGGGTGACGGCGCGGTCGGCGTAGCGCTCGGCGGGGGTCTTGCCGCAGGCGGTGGCGAGGGTGGTGGCGAGGAGGAGCGGGAGCGCGAGGCGTCGCATCGGCATCCTGTGGGGCGCTGGGGAGGTCGGCGGGGCCTGCGGAGGTGCGATCAGTCGTCGGCCTGGATGGAGAGCCGGATGGTGCCGGTGGTTTCCCAGTTGCCGACGAAGAGCCAGATGGGTTCGTCGGCGGTGCTCTCGATGCGGAGCTCGCTGTCGAGGATGTCGGGGAAGTCGATGTCGTCGTTGCAGACGAAGGGTTCGGCGTCGCAGGTCAGTGCGGCGGCGGAGAGGACGGGGTCGGCGGTACCGTCGACGGCGCTGGCGGTGATGGTCCAGGTCGTGGTGGTGTCGGGCACGAAGCGGATGGCGCGCGCGGTGTTGACGGGGGCGGCGCAGGAGAAGGGGGTGCTGGGGAAGTAGGCGTCGGGGGCGATGAGGACGCCGAGGGTGCCGGTGTCCTCGTCGGGGGTGGCGGTGTCGTTGAAGTCGATGATGTTGTCGGGGTCGCAGAGTCCGGCGCCGTCGGGGAGGACGCAGACGTCCTCGATGCAGGTGGCATCGCCGGTGCAGAGGTCGACGAGTCCGGTGCCTTCGACGCAGGTGCCGCCGACGGGGATGACCGGTGGTGGGGCGAGGACGATGGCGTTGCTGACGCGTCCGCTGCGGTCGCGCAGGCGGACTTCGAGGGTGGTGGAGGCGGGTTCGCTGGCGAGGAAGGCGGCTTCGATGCGGACGGTGGCGTCGATCTCCTGCTGTCCGTCGACGGGGGGGTCGAAGGGTTCGAAGAAGGAGCCGAACACGGTGCCGACCTCGCGTCGGAGGATGTATTCGAGTCCGTCGATGTCGCCATCGGGGTCGAGGCCGGCGACGGCGATGTCGAAGGCGTCGGCGCGGGGTCGGGTGATGGTGGCGGTGGTGAGGGTGGGTGCGTTGGCGGCGGAGCAGGTGCCTGCGGTGCAGGTGAGGCCGTTGTCGCAGGGGTTGTAGCCGAGGGAGGCGTCGCAGGTGGCGCCGGCGGCGAGGGGATTGAAGGGCACCTCGAGGTAGAGGCTGCGGAGGTTTCCGGCGCGCAGGCGGACGGCGGCGGTGACGACCTCGTTGCCGCCGAGGTTGATGGGGGGCAGGTCGCTGGTGAAGTGGGTGCGTCCTGCGGGGGCGGGGGCGAGCTCGGTGGCGGGGAACTCGTCGAGTCCGATGAAGGGGGTCTCGGGGTTGGGCGGGTTGGCGAGCCGGAAGATGACCTCGACGCCTTCGACGCTGGCGGCGGCGTGGGCGCCTTCGATGCGGATGCTGGCGACGCCTTCGGTGAGGGTGGCGCGCAGGGCGCGCACTTCCGGCGCGGGGAAGGCGGCGCAGGTGGCGTCGCCGGAGGGGAGGGCCGTGCACGCGGTGCCGGGGGCCTCGCACCAGGTGGAGGCGCCGGTGAGGTCGCAGGGCTCGCCGGTGGCGCGGGGGTCGGCGGAGGGGTAGGGGATCACGACGACGTCCGAGGCGAGGCCGGTGGCGTCGACGAGGAGGAGGCCGATGCGGTCGAAGCCGAACTCGGGTGCGGTGGCGTTGAGCTGCGCGGAGAAGAATCCGCCGTCGCCCCGGAAGGTGTAGTGGATCTCGCGCTGTCCGCGCATGGCGTTCTCGACGTCGATGGGGTCGAGGGTGAGGTCGGGCTCGGTGGAGCCGGGCCGGTAGGCGGCGAGGACGATGGTGGTGATGTCGCCGTTGGGGTCGGTGCCGCGGAGGTCGAACCGGATGCTGGTGCCGGAGAGTCGGGTGGCGGTGGCGTCGAGGAGGGTGGGGGCCTGTGCGTCGGCGCAGGCGAAGGGGGCTTCCTCGCCGTCGCAGGCCTGACCGTCGGGGCACAGGAAGAGGAGTCGGTCGAGGTCGCAGCCTTCGCCTTCTTCGACCGGCTGGGGATCGGCGACGGCGGAGGCGGCGGGGAAGGCGGCGGTGCGCGAGGGGCTGCGCCAGCCGAGGGCGGTGGCTTCGACGGCGGCGGTGAGGGTGTTGAAGTCGTCGATGCCCAGGGAGATGGCGTCGGTGTCGAAGATGCTCACCGGGAGGACGACGCGGAGGGTGAACTGGTCGCCGTCGCGGTGGATGGCGTCGGGTTCGAGGACGAAGTTGCTGGCGGTCCCGATGGCGACGGCGAGCTGGGAGACGAAGAGCTGGTCGACGAGGTGTGCGGGGTCGGTGCCGCGGGCGTCGATCAGGAAGGTCTCGCTGTCCGGGGCCCGGATGGTGAGGGACTCGAGGCTGATCCCGGCGGACGAGGCGCAGACGCTGCTCTCGGGGCGCGGGCTGCACGCCAGCCCGGTGTCGCAGGGGGTGTCCTCGTCGCAGGCCTCGCCGAGGCCGGCGGCGGTGCCGTCGATCAGGCGTCCGCGGAGGGCGTAGGCCTGGCCGATGTCGTCGCTCTCGAGGGCGAGGTAGAGGGCGTCGCCCTCGAGGGCGTCGATGAGGACGCGGGAGGCGTTTCCGCCGTCGTCGCAGGCGATCTGCCGGGCGTCGGCGTGGCAGCGGTCGAGGGCGATGAGGGCGGCGCTGGCGCTGGTGCGCTCGTCCACGAGGCTGAACTCCCAGGTGCCGTCGACGGGGGCCTCGATGAAGTACAGGGCGCGGAGGCTGGTGCTCTCGCCGCCGCAGGCGGCTGTCGAGAAGGCCTCGCCCGCGAGGGGGGCGAGGGTCCCGGTGTGGAGGAGCGAGCCATCCTCCTGCAGCTCGGCGACGGCGACGAAGTCGAGCACGTCGCCCTGGCCGGCACAGTCGGCGACCGGGTCGAGGGTGCAGGTCTCGGAGCAGGGGGCGTCGGGCCCGTTGGCCTCGCCGTCGTCGCACTGCTCGCCGGGGTCGACGACGCCGTCCCCGCAGAAGCCGTCGCGGGTGCAGCCCGAGGTGTCGAAGGTGCAGGTGGCGGTGCAGGCGAGGGTGCCTTCGTCGAAGCCGACGGTGGCGCAGGTGGCGTCGCCGAGGTCATCGCCGTCGCAGTCCTCACCGTCGTCGATGATGCCGTTGCCGCAGGTGTCCTCCTCGACGGCGATGGCGAGGCGGATGTCGCCGCCGGACTCCCAGTCGCCGACGCGGAAGTAGAGGACATCGCCGGCGTTCACGGGGAAGACGAGGCGGCTGTCGAGGTTGTCGGGGAAGGCCACGTCGTCGTGACAGGCGAAGGGTTCCGCGTCGCAGGCGTCCCGGGAGACGGCGAGGACGGGATCGGCGTTTCCGGAGATGCGGGTGGCGTCGGCCTGCAGGTCACCGGTGACCGGGGCGACGAAGCGCACGACGCGCCCGCGGCTGACGGGGGCAGCGCAGGGGAAGGGGTCGAGGTTGAGGCGCCCCTCGGCGGGCACGACCACCGAGGGCGTCTCGCCGTTGCCGCCGCTGGCGGCGGTCGCGAAGTCGATGAGGTTGTCGCCGGCGCAGGCGTCCTGCGTGACGTCGGGGACGCAGACCCCCTCCTCGCAGAGGGCGCCGAGGGCGCAGACGTCGGTGACCCCGGTTCCGTCCTCGCAGGTTCCGCCGACGGGAATGATGGGGGGGAGGTTGACCACGGCGTGTTCGCTGTGCAGGCCGGCGCGGTCGCGCAGGCGCACGACGAACGCGGTGGTGGTGGGCTCGTTCTGGAAGCCCTCGATCGTGACGGTGCCCTCGAAGGCGGTCAGTCCGTCGACCCCGGGGTCGTCGAAGGTCTCGGAGAACTGCCCGAAGGTGGTGCCGTTGGCGCGCTGGATGGCGAGCTCGAGGAAGGCCACGTCCCCGTTGGGGTCCTCCCCCTCGACCCGGAAGCGGATGCGGTCGGCGGCGGGGCGCTCGAGGGCTGCGGCGACGAGCACCGGGGGAGCGGCGGGCTCACAGGTCCCGGCGGCGCAGGTGCTGCCGGCGGCGCAGGGGTTGAACTCGAGCGCGGGATCGCACTCACCTCCCGCGGGCACGGGGGAGAACGGGACCTCGAAGAACGGGCTCTGGAGGGCGCCCGACCGCAGGCGCACGAGGATGGACGTCAGCTCGAAGTCGCCGAGGTTCAGGGCAGGCAGGGCGGCCACGAACGAGGTCCGCCCGGCAGGGTTCGGGGTCATGTCCGTGGCGGGGCGCTCGGCGAGACCGATGAACTCCTCCTCCGGGGAGGCGGGATCGGCGACGCGGAAGAAGAGATCGAAGCCCGTGACGTTGGCGTTGGCGTGGAAGCCCTCGACGCTGACGCGCGTGATGCCGTCGTCGTCGATGGTGTAGGTCACGCCGCGGACCTCGGGCGCGACCGGCGCACCGCAGCGCGCCTCGGTGGCGGAGATGCGTCCGCAGACCTGAGGCTCGGGGCAGACGTTCCGCACCCGCTGCAGGTCGCAGGACGCGCCGGGCTCGAGCACCTCCACCGCGGGGTAGTCGACGAAGACGGTCTCCGAGGTCAGGCCGGTGGCGTCGGTGAGCATGACCGCGATGCGGTCGAAGCCGAACGCGGGATCCGTGGCGTTGAGCAGCCCGTTGAAGCGGGCCTCGTCGGCGGTGATGCTCCAGGTGAACGAGCGCTGGCCGCGCAGCGCATCCCCCAGGGCGAGCGGCGCGTAGGTGAACGCCGGCTCCTCCTCGCCCGGACGGTAGAGCGACAGGCTCAGCTCGACCACGTCCGCGTTCTCGTCGCGGCCGTCGATGGTGATGCGCACGGCGTTGAGTGCGGTGCGGACCGCGGTCACCCGATCGAGCACCGGCGCGGCGGGCTCCCCGCACAGGAACGCCCCGTCGACCTCACCGCAGGCCTCGCCCTCCGGACACACGAAGAGGTAGCCCTCGAGGTCGCACGGACCACCGCTCTCGGCCTCCTCCGGGACGAGCAGGTCGTCCTCGGACGGGAAGGGGGCCGTCCGCGACGCGGTGCGCTGACCCGTGCGGCCGCTCTCCGCGGCCACGGTGATGCTCTCGAAGCCCTCGATGCCGATCACGAACCCGTCCTCCGGCTCGTCGAACACGTCCACCGGAAGGAACAGGCGCATCAGGTAGCCGTCCCCGTCCCGGAGCAGCACGTCCGGCGGGAACGTCAGGTCCCCGGCCTGGCCCAGGTCCCCGGCGAGCAGGAGCTGCTCGATGTGCACGAGATCCAGCAACCGGCCCGGATCCTGACCGCGCATCTCGATCACGAAGAGGTCCGGGGTGGGCAGCAGCACCTCGACGCTCTCCAGCGTGGCCGAGTCCGGATCGATGCAGCGCTCCTCACCGTCCGCGCCCGCGCACAGGAGACCATCCTCGCACGCCACCGACGCACCGCACGCCTCGCCCTCCCCGGCCAGACCCTCGAGCAGCCGGGCCTGCAGCCCGAACGCACGGGCCGTGCCCTCCGCCTCCAGCGCGAGGAAGAACGCCTGCCCTTCCCCGGCCTCGATCAGCAGCCGACCCGTGGTGTCCGCGTCCGTGCACGCGAGCCGCAGGGCATCCGCATCGCAACCCTCGATCGCGATCAGCGCCGCAGCAGCCGTCGTCCGCTCGTCCACCAGCGAGAACTCCCACAGCCCCGCCTCGGGCGCGGTCACGAAGAAGAGCTGCCGACGCGTCGCCGCCGCCGGACCACACGCCGCCGTCGCGAAGGAGTCCCCGACGATCGACGCCAGCTCGCCGACGACCAGCAGCGAGCCATCCTCCTGCTCCGCGGCCACCTCCAGCAGATCCGTCACCGCGCCGTTGCCCGCACAGGCCGCCTGCGGATTGATCGTGCACGCCTCCGAGCACGGCGCGTCCGGGCCGTTGGCGTCCCCGTCGTCGCACTGCTCGCCATCGTCGATCACCCCGTCCCCGCACCGCGGCAGCGTACAGTCCGTGCGGCACGCGTTGGGCAGCCGGTCACTGTTCGCCTCGCCGTCATCGCACTCCTCCCCCAGATCCTCGTTCACCACCCCGTCCCCGCAGAACGGCTCCCGCGTGCACGCGTCCGTGTCGAACGTGCAGTCCGACGCGCACGACAGCGTGCCCCCGTCGAAACCCAGTCCCTCGCACGTCTCCCCGCCCAGCTCCGCGCCATCGCACTCCTCGTCCCCCTCGATCACACCGTTGCCGCACGAGGGCGCCGCATCACAGCCCGCCGTGTCGAACGTGCAGTCCGACGCGCACGACAGCGTGCCCCCGTCGAAACCCAGACCCTCGCACGTCTCCCCACCCAGATCCGCACCGTCACACGCCTCGTCCCCCTCGATCACACCGTTGCCGCAGGAGGGGCCGGTGGTCTCCCGAACACAGCCCGATGTATCGAACGCGCACTCGGCCGTGCACGCCAGGGTCCCGCCATCAAAGCCAAGGCTGCCGCAGGTCACGCCACCCAGGTCAGCGCCGTCGCAGCTCTCGCCGGGATCGAGCACGCCGTTGCCGCACAGATCCTCCGTGCCCGTCGGGTCCACGCCCCCGGACGTTCCGGACGGATCCGTCTCCGACGACGCCGAGGTGGCCGGATCGGAATCCGAGCCGCCGCAGGCGAAGGCGAGCGCGGCACAGGTCAGGGCAACGAAGACGGCCCTGGACAGGGCGGTGGGCACGGTGAGGGACTTCATGCGGACGCTCCATCCGGACAGGGGCGCGAGGCGCCGAGGTGGTCGGCGGCATGCTACGCCCCGGGACGGCGGATGAAAAGCGGAATCCGCTCGGCGCCGCGGAGCGCTCCCCGAGCCCTACGCCGACCGCGGGACGCGACCCTCCACCCAGTCCAGCACCGCCCCCTCCACATGGAGCCCGCACAACCGGTTCGCCTCCTGCACCCCCGTGGGGCTGGTCACGTTCACCTCGGTCAGCAGACCGCCGATGATGTCGAGCCCCACGAACCACAGCCCCTCCTCCCGAAGCCGCGGCGCCACCGCCGCCACGATCTCCCGATCGCGTTCGGTCACCTCCGCCGCCACCGCCGTCCCCCCCGCCGCCATGTTGCCCCGGAACTCCCCCCGCGCCGGCACCCGCAGGATCGCCCCAAGCGGCTCCCCGTCCATCAGCAGCAGCCGCTTGTCCCCCTGCGCCGCCTCCGGCACGAACGACTGCACCATCGCAAAGCGCCGGCCATGATCCGTCACCCCCTCCCAGATCGCCGAGAAGTTCGGATCCTCCAGCCGAAGCTGGAAAATCCCCGCACCACCCATCCCGTCCAGCGGCTTGATCACCCCCACCCCACCCACCTCCTCCACGAACCGCCGGATCTCCCCCCGATCCCGACCGATCATCGTCTCCGGCGTCACCTCCGGAACGTTGAGGATGAACGCCTTCTCGTTCGCGTTGCGCAACCCCGATGGCCGGTTCAACACCAGCGTCCGCGACGGGTCCGCACGCTCCAGCAGATACGTCGCGTACACGTACTCCATGTCGAACGGCGGATCCTTCCGCATCCACACCGCCGACCAGTGCTCCAGCGGATGCGCGACCGGCTCCTCCACGTCCACGTGGTTGCCCTCCTCCCGTCGCAGCGTCACCCGCGAGGCCGTGGCCCACGCCGATGACCCGCGCGCACGAAGGCCCTCCAGACCACACACATGGACCTCGTGGCCCCGGGCCTGAGCCTCCAGCATGAAGGCGAACGTCGTGTCCTTCCGGATATTGATCCGCTCCACCGGATCCATGACGAAGAGCATCCGCATGCGGTCCTCCCGATCGGCGCGCCCTCCCCGCCGACCCTGTTCGCACCGCAACACCCGATCCGCAAGCGCCGGACCGACCGCCTCCCCGTCAGCCGCCGTCCTCACCGGCCGACTCGTCCTCACCGGCCGACTCCTCCATCCCGTCCGACTCCTCCGCGCCGACCAGCCAGTCCGCCGTGCGCATCATCAGGGCGCGCACCTCGGCCGGCACCGCCCACAACAGAAGCGTATCCCCCCGACCGATCGCCCACCGCGTCGCCCCCCCCTCGTCCTCCCCATCCAGTGCGTCGCCGAGCAGCAGCGAGGCCGTCCCGCCCTCCTCCAGCGTGATCGTGACCTCGGCCCGGGGCTCCTCGATCCCATGCGCGGCACGGTCCGAACTCTGCGGCAGAAACCCGCTCGCACGCGCCATCGTCAGCCCGCGCAGCAGCGCGTCCACGCGATCGGCAGCAGCCGCCTCCCGCCGATCCCCGGCCACCAGCGTCCACCCATCCTCCCCCCGGATCATCACCCAGCCCCCGTCCGGGGTGATCCGGTCGACCCGCACCACCTCCTCGACCGGAACGCGCAGGAGCTGACGATCGCGAAAGCTGCCGAGGTCCCGCTCCACCACCGATCGCAGATCGCGACCCGCCCGAACGATCTCGCCGGCCCCCTCCGGCTCCACCCAGGTGAGCACCCGGCCCGCGTCCCCCTGCTCCACCCGGGAGCCGACCACGAGGCCGACCAGCACCTCGCCGTCCGCGTCGAGGTACCGCAACGCCGGACGCCTCGAGTTCATGCCGAGCCCAAGCGCGTGCGCATCGCCGAGCGGGCGACGCCGATCGATCACCGGCGGCTCCCGAAGCAGCTCCTCCAGCTCCCGGGCGCTGTCGGGATCCATCCGGTCCCGCAGGGGAAGCACCATCCACCACTCGCCATCCGTGCGTTCGAAGACGGCGATGGCCTCGCGAAGTCCCACCTCGATCCGTGCCGCATCCTCCACCGCGGGGAACACCCACTCCCCCGCGGCGTGCGCTTCCACGCCCTCGGCGCCCTCCTCCACGGCGGCGCGCTCCCGTTCGACGAGCAGCCAGACGCTGCCGACAATCACCAGCAGGGCGAGTGCGATCCCGAATGGCTTCATCATCACGCCTCCTCCTCACCCGTCCCCCTCCGAACGGATGCATCCTCCTCCGACGACGCGGCGAGGGCAACCGGCCCGACGCCGTCGCCGGGCTCCTTCGGCTGCGCCCCCCGTCCCGCACGGGCCCGTCGCCCCGCGATCTCCCTCGAACCCGTAGGCACCGCACGCGCGCCGGCAAACCCGTTGGCCCACCGAGGCACCGAAGCCCCGACCCGGAGCCGCGCTCCCGCGTTGCAGGGCGCGCCGCGCTCGGGTACAGTCCCTCCCGACCACCGGCTCCGCCCACGAGGAACGCATGGCCATCTGGGAGTACATCCACGGGTTCGCGGGCATCGACCGCCCCGAGAGCATCACCTTCTACGACCACCAGGACCAGGCGCTCTACCGCGACGTGGCCCTCAAGATCATCGGGCAGCACGGCTGGGAGCTCGTGAGCGTGATCATGAGCCAGGACCCGGAAACCCGCGAATCGCGCTACGAATACTTCTTCAAGCGCAACCGCGAGGACGGCTACCCCGCAGGATTCGGCCGCGCCCAGGGCAACTGACCCCCGCGCACCGCCAGGACCTCAGCCCGGGCACGCCTCGCCCACCCAGCCCTGCGCCGAGCCGCGAACGCGGGTCACCCCCCCGGGATGCGCCGGGTCCGCACCGCACCCCGGCGGCCGCGGACACAGCCGATCCCCCGGCAGCAGCAACACCGGCTCCCCCTCCTCGTCCACCCCGAACGCCGGCAGAATCGGCCAGGGACGCCGCGCGTCCGCCCACGCCTGCACCTCCTCCGCCGTCCCCAGCGCCGCGAGATCCCGCAACACCGCCCAGGTCGGCGGCGCCAGCGGCAACGCGCCGGCCGCATGACGCGCGAGGGCCTCCGGCGCCGTCAGCCAGCACTCATCGATGGTCTCCGCACCATCACACACCGCCGCGGAACCCGCCGGCACCCGAGCCAGAAAGAACAGCGTGTCGAAGCGACGCCGCTCCCCCGCCGGCGTGATCCACCGCGCGACCGGCGCGAGCTCCCCCAGCACCAGATCCCAGCCGAGCTCGCGACACAGCCCGTGGAAGGGACGTCCGCCGGCGTGGAGCAGCTCCCGCGCGGAGGCGAGGACCGCGGGGTCATGCACCCCCGCCGAACCACCCGGCCCACCCGCGAGCAACACACCCGCCTCCTCGAAGCACTCGCGGGCCGCCGCGACCGCCGGAGCGTGCGGATGCCGCAGCAGGACCGGAGCCTCCGGGTCACTCACCCCATGCGGGCGAGCCGCCGAAGCCACCGGATGCACGAGGGCGTCGTCATCGTCGATCCGGCCCCCGGGAAAGACGTGCAGATGCGGCATGAAGGAGGCGCGGGGCTGACGGCGAAGCAACAGCACCTCGGGATGCGCGCGGGCGTCCCGCACGAGGATCACGGTGGCGGCAGGCAGGGGGGTCATGCGCAGGTCCGATGGGAGAACAGACAGTTCGCGGGGCCGGCAAACATTCGCCATGGGCCGCCCCGGATGGCATGCTACGGCATCGCCGACCCGCGGTCGATGCGCGGGAGCGTCCCTGTCGATCCCCCGGGGCCATGCGCCTTCGTCTGCTCGCACTGCTACCGAGCCTGCTGTTCGCCCTCCTGGCGGCCGGGATGCTCCTGCGGCCCGACCTCGTCCCCACCGCCACAGCGGCCACGGGCCCGCTGCTCCTCGCCGCGGGCTGCGCCGCCGTGCTCCTCGGCTGGCGCTTCCACCGCGGCTCCGCCGCGCTGCTCGCCGTGCTCGTCCTCATGGCCGGGGACGTCCTGACCGGGGGCGCCCTCTTCCCGATCGGCGCCCCCGCCGGCCTCGGCGCAGCGGTGGCGGTGCTCCTGCCCCTCGTGTTCGTCGTCCTCGCCGCACTCCCGGAGCGCCGGTGGAGCAGCCCCCTCGGCCTGCTGCGCATGCTGCTGCTGCCAGCCCTCGCCGCCGGCGGCGTCGTGCTGGCCACACCCCCCTGGGACGAAGCCCGGGCCGCGTTCGACGTCGAGCTCCTCCCCGGCACAACGCCGAGCTGGTGGAGCCTCCCCGATGCCGCGGTGCTGTCCTGGAGCGTGGGCGCGCTGGCCCTCGGCGTGCTCGTCTGGCGGGACGGCAGCCCGCTCGTCCGGATGCTGCCCGCCGTCCTGCTCGCCCTGCTGACCGCAGCCCTCGCCGGACCCGAAACCGCATGGGCCCACGTCGGCCTCGCCGGACTCGCCCTCCTCGTCGGCGTCCTCGAACAGGCCCACAGCCTCGCCTACCGCGACGAGCTCACCGGACTCGGCGGCCGCCGCGCCCTGATGGAGCTCCTGCGCCGAGTCGGACCCCGCTACACGGTGGCCATGCTCGACGTCGACCACTTCAAGAAGTTCAACGACACCTGGGGACACGACGTGGGCGACATCGTGCTGCGCAGGGTCGCCGCCTGCATGGCGGGCGTCACCGGCGGCGGCCGGCCCTTCCGCTACGGCGGCGAGGAGTTCACCGTCGTCTTCCCCGGCCGCACCGCCGAGGAGGCGACCCCCCACCTCGAGGCCCTGCGCCGCGCCGTGGGCGAGGCCCGCATCACCGTCACCCCGAAGACGAAGCGCGGAAAGCCCCGCAAGCCGAAGGACCTCTCCGTCACCATCAGCATCGGCGTGGCCGAGCGAGAGGCCGACACCGCCCACCCGCTTCAGGTCATCAAACGCGCCGACGAAGCCCTGTACCGGGCCAAGGAGGGCGGCCGAAACCGCGTGAGCACCTGATCCCACGACGGACCCCACGACCTGCCGCCTGGGCCCGACCCCGCCCCGCCCATGCCCGCGTGCCGCTGCGCGTCACCCGACCGCACCCGGGGAGCGCTTGTCGTCCCGGGATCGGGACGCTAGGCTCGCGGAGCCCATGGCCTTCCCCGTGCCCGCACGCCCCCGGCGTCCGGCGCCGAACCGAATCTCCCGGAGTTGAACCGATGCGAACCACGACCGCCGCACTGCTGCAGCTCGCGCTCGTTCCCCTCGCCCTCGCCCTCGTCGCCGCCGGCTGCGTCTCCTCGGAGGACTGGCCGGATGTCCCGCCCCCCGAGGTGCCGGCAGAACCCTCGGACTCCGGCGAGCCCGGATCGACGAGCGGCCCCGGCGTATCGTCGTCGGTCTCCTCCGAACCGGGCACCCCCACGACCGACCCGAACGGACCCACCACGACCGCCACGCCCGGACCGAACGAGTGCGCGCCCGAGGACCCCGCCGCCACCTGCGACGGAACCAGCTCCGTGCAGTGCGTCGACCAGCCCCAGAGCGACTTCCGCCGCCGGCTCGCCTTCGACTGCGCCCTCTCCGTCGACGGCGGCTCCTGTGACGAGGGCACCGGCCGCTGCGCCGAGATGAACGTGCGCATCCAGCACGCCGCGTTCCTCACCACCGAAGCGCAGGGACAGTCCGACACCGGCGTCGACCTCATCCCGCCCTTCGTGGACGTCTACCTCGACGGCGGCCGCATCCGCGCCGCCGTGCCCTTCGGCGCCAACCTCCCGGGCTCGGCCACCGGCGAGGACCGTACCGCCTACACCACCCTGCCCGCCGGCACCCTGCGCGTCCACGTGGTCCCCACCGACCTCGACGCCGATGGCGAGCCCGCCCCCGCGCTGGACGAAGCCGACCTCGACGACGAGGCCCTCTTCGCCGGAGACTTCACCTTCGAGCCAAACGCCTGGTACACCGCCTGGGCCTACGGCCGGACCGACGGCGAGATCGCCGAGCTCAACGCCTTCGGCGCGCGACTCACCCGCGACGACGTCGCGTGGCCCGAGGACGACGGCGTCACGGCGCTCGGCCTCCAGCACGCCGTCGCGAACATCGGCCCTGTGGCCGTGTTCGTCCGCGGCGTCGAGGACGACGACTTCCCCGCCGAGCCCGCCATCCCCTCCCTCGCCTTCGGTGAGGCCGCCGACGCGCTCGAACTCGAGCCCGGTGTCTGGGAACTCGGCATCGCCCCGCTGGCCGGCGCCGTCGGTGATCAACTCCCCATCGCCCTCGTCTTCGCCGCCGACCTCACCGAACCCGAATCCCTCCTGCGCATCTTCCTCACCGGCGACGCAGCACAGGAAGCCGTGTTCGCCCTCACCCTCACCAGCGACAGCATCGTCGACCGGCTGCTGCCGAGCATGACCTCCGTCCGGGTCCAGCACGCCGCGTTCGTGACCGACGTACCCGCAGCCATGGACGGCGACACCCCGCTCATCCCCCCCTTCGTCGACCTCTACCTGCGCGGAGAACGCAGGGTCGCCGCCCTCCCGTTCGGCGCCAACGTCCCCGGCTCGGCCACCCCCGCCGACGACTGGCTCATGATCCCCGCCGGCGACTGGCTCGTGCACATCGTGCCCACCGACTTCGTCGAACCCGGTGAACCCGGCGATGCCCTCACCGGCGAAGCCCTCGCCACCGCCGCCATCGGCACCCTCGCCCCCCGCCTGCAGCCCGGAACCCGCACCACCCTGTGGGCCTACGGCAACGCGACCGCTCCCCCCGAGAACGCAACCGCCGCCTTCGGTCTCGCCGCCACCGACGAGACCGCCACCACCCCCGAAGACGGCGCCGCGGTCCTCACCCTCTTCCACGCCGCCGCCAACGTCGGACAGGCCCAGGTCTTCGCCACCCCCGACGGCACGCCGTTCGGACCCGAGAGCCCCCTCCTCGCCGACATCGCCTTCGGCACCGCCGGCGAACCCGTGAGCGTACCCCCCGGCGCCTGGACCATCGGCCTGTGGGCCGGAGGACTCGGCGGACCCGGAAGCATCGCCCCCGCACTCGAGTTCGCCATCGAGGTCGAGGACGGGGACGTCCTCGCCGTCTTCGCCGCCGGCGACCTCACCTTCCCCGCCGTCTTCCTCCTCGCCGTCGACGCCAGCAGCCAGATGACCCGCGTCCTCCCCGAGACCGGCCTCGTCCGCATCCAGCACGCCGCATTCACCGACGACACCCCCCTCGACCCGGCCATGCCCACCCTCCTCGGACCCGCCGTCGACATCTGGGTCGATGGACAACCGATCGCCGACACCGTGCCCTTCGGCGCCAACGTGCCCGGCTCCGCCCCCGGAGACGCACGGGCCGCCTACGCCCCCATCCCCGCCGGCATGCGCGACATCGCCGTCGTCCCCGCCGGCGGCGCGCTCGACGACGCCCTCTACCGCTCCTTCGTCCGCATCGTCGCCGGACAGCAACACCTCGCCTGGGCCTTCGGCAGCACCGCCCCCGCCGTCGACACCTTCGACGTCGACGTCCTCTCCGAGACGGACATCGCCGAAGACGGCGAAGGAACCCTCCGCATCCACCACGCCACCTCCGGCACCGGAGCCGTCTCCCTGCGCCTGTCCGAGGACGACGGCACCGGAGACCTGAACCCCGTCGCCACCCAGGGCAACGTCAACCTCGGCGACACCTTCTCCCTCTCCCGCGCCCCCGGACCCGTCACCCTCGAGATCGTCGCCGCCGACGGCGACACCGTGCTCGCCCGCTTCGACCTCGAGCTTGACCCCGCCAGCGCAAGCCACGATGTGTTCGTCGCCGGAGACCTCGGCGAGGAATTCGTCGTCGCCCTCGTCCTCGACGACGACAGCATCGTCTCCACCATCACCCCCACCCCCGCACAGGACTGAACGGCGCCGCCGGCACCCGGTCCCTCACCCACCCGTCCCGGCGTGCCCGCGCCCCTCCACCCCCGCGACGAATGCATCCGCTCGACGAACTGAAGTCCTACCTGGGCTTCTCCGCACGCGACGAGGACACCCTCCGGACCGTCTGGCCGCGCGTCGCACCCCACCTCGACGAGATCTGCGCCCGCTTCTACGAACAGGCCCTCGCCCACCCGAGCACGCGCTTCGTGATCCGCGATGACGCGCAGCTCGCAAGGCTCATGGCCACCCTCAAGACCTGGATGAAGGAGCTCTTCAACGGCCCCTGGGACGAGGAGTACTTCGAACGCCGACAGCGCATCGGACGCGTCCACGTGGAGATCGGACTGCCCCACACCGCCATGTTCATGGCCATGGGCGTCGTCCGCGAACACTTCCTGGAGCTCGCCCACACCGCCGACCTCCCCACCGAAGACGTCTGCGGGGCCATCATCAGGATCACCGACATCGACCTCGCCGCGATGACCGGAAACTTCCTCACCGTCCACGAGGAGGAACGCCTGCGCGAATTCTCCGAGCTCATCGTCTCCAGCATTCCCGTGACCGTGGTCGTGCTCGACCGCGAGCTCCGCATCACCGCGGCCACCCACCCCGAACGCGCCATGCTCGGCGATCGCCTCATCCCCGGAAACCCCTACCTCGACAGCCTGCCGATCGACCTCGTCGAGGGCGCCGCCCTCGAGGCCCACATCCAGCGCGCCGTCGACACCGGACGACAGATCACCATCCCCCGCGTGGACGCCGAGATCGACGGGCTCCCCCGCCACCTCGCCCTCCACCTCCAGCCCGTGCGCCACGGACGGGCGAGCCTCATCCTCCACATCGAGGACATCACCGAAGCCGTCCAGAACGAGGCCCGGCTCCGACGCTCCGAATCCCTCGCCCAGATCGGCGCCCTCTCCGCCGCGGTGGCCCACGAGCTCCGAAACCCCCTCGCCGGCATCAGCGGCGCCCTCCAGGTCTTCGCGGGAAGCCTCCCCGAAGACGACCGCCGACAACCCATCATGCGCAAGGTCCTCGACCAGATCCTCGGCCTCAACCGGCTGGTGAGCGACCTCCTCGCCTTCGCCCGGCCCAAGGAACCCCACGTGCGCACCGTGGACCTCCGCGCCATGGCCGAAGATGTCTTCGAGAGCCAGTCCACCGAAGCGGACCGGGTCACCTTCGAGATCGACGGCCACGGCAGCGCTCTCGCCGACCCCGACATGCTGCGTCAGGTGATGCTCAACCTCGTGCTCAACGCCATCCAGGCCATGGACGGCGAAGGAACCGTGCGCGCCGAGTGCAGCCCCGGCTGCCTCCGCGTGAGCGACAGCGGCCCCGGGGTCGCCGAGGAAGCCGTCGCCCGCCTCTTCGAACCCTTCTTCACGACGAAGGTCCGCGGAACCGGACTCGGGCTTCCCATCTCCCAGCGCATGATGCACGCCATGGACGGTGACCTCGAACTCGACCCCCGCCCCGGGCTGGGCGGCGCCTGCTTCGTGATCCGCATGGATCCCGGCGCCGTCGACCGCGACCCCACCTGATCCGCGCGCCCCGACCCCGTGGGCGTCATCGACAACCCTCCGGACGAGCGACGCCGGCGCCAGCGACCCGACCCGCACCCCGGGAGCAGCCCCGCTCTACCTGAGCCCGTGCTTCTCGGCGCGATAGCGGAAGGCGTAGCGCGTCAGCCCGAGCAGCCGCGCCGCCGCCGACTGGTTCCCCTCCGTCCGTTCAAGGGCCTGCTCCATCAGCCCGCGCTCCACCGCCTCCAGGTCCACGCCCTCGTCCGGCAGCAGGAACGGGCAGTCCGTCGCGAAGGACGCCCGGGCCCCGTGGACGACCTCCCGGGGCAGCTCCGCCGCCCGGATCACCTGCCCCTCGTGGAGGATCACGATGCGCTCGATCGCGTTGCGCAGCTCGCGCACGTTGCCGGGCCACGCGTAGGTCCGCAGCAGCTCCATCGCCTCCTCGCTGAGGCCCTCGATGGCCCGACCGAACAGCCCGTTGAAGTGACGGACGAAGTTCTCGCAGAGGATCCCGATGTCCTCCCCGCGCTCGCGCAGCGGCGGCACCTGAATGGGCACGACCGCGAGGCGGTAGTAGAGATCCTCGCGGAAACGCCCCTCGTCGACCTCCCGGCGCAGGTCACGGTTGGTGGCCACGATGATGGCGGCGTCCAGGGGAATGTCCTGGGTGCCCCCCACGCGCTTGAACTTCCGGTTCTCGAGCGCCCGGAGCAGCTTGGCCTGCATCGGCATGCCGATCTCGCCGATCTCGTCGAGGAACACCACCCCCGCCCCCGCACTCTCGAACAGCCCCCGATGCTGCGTGCGGGCATCGGTGAACGCCCCCTTCTCGTGGCCGAAGAGCGTGCTCTCGAACAACCCGTCCGGGATCGCCGTGCAGTCGACCTCCATGAACGGCCGCGACGACCGCGGCCCACGGGCGTGGATCGCGCGCGCGACCAGGTCCTTGCCGGTGCCGCTCTCGCCGCTGATCATGACCGTCGGCGCATCGATGCTCTCCAGCCGGCGCAACCGGTCGAAGACCCGACGCATGGGGGCCGATTCGCCCAGCATGGTGTGGTAGCGCCCGGTCTCCCGCTCCACCCCGTCGATCGAACGGACCTCGTGCCGCATCCGATACTCGTCGAGCGTCCGCGCGACCGTCTCCGCCACATCCTCCAGGTCGAAGGGCTTCGTCATGTAGGCGTCCGCACCCAGACGCGTCGCCTCGATCGCCGACTCCAGCGCCCCGTACGCCGTCAGCATCACCACCGGCACGTCGTTGCCCGCGGCCCGGAGCTCCCGCAGCACCGTGAGCCCGTCCTTCTTCGGCATCCGCAGATCCAGCAGCACCAGATCCGGACCATGCGCAGCGATCCGCTCCAGACCCGCCTCCCCGTCCTCCGCCTCCAGAATCCGGTACCCCTTCCCCCCGAGATACTCCCGGAGCGACCAGCGGATCAGCTCCTCGTCATCGCACAGCAGGATCGTCGCGCTCGCCATCAGCTTCTCCATCCCCTCGCGGTGGGTTCACGGCCCTCGGCGTCCCTGTCTTGCACCGCAGAACCCGCCCGTGCAACCGCTCCGTACGCCCCCCCCGGTTCTTCTCCCTCCACGCATCCGGCCAGCGCACCGAACCGGAACACCCTGCCCCCGTCCCGACGGAGCACGGTCTGGCACGAGCATTGCAGATCACCTCCGGCGTGAGCGAACTGACCCGACAGATGCGTGAGCAGCTCCAGGACCTCGCACGGTCCGTCCTGAGCATGGCCAACGGCCGGCGCGACGATCTCCGTGCGGTCACCCTCGCCGTCGAGGACCCCGCCCTCGCCGACGGACTCCGCCAGCAGTTCAGGATCCTGCTCGAACGGCGAGGCCTCGCGGACATCGACGTGCTCACCGTGCGCGCCAGCGGCCCGCTGCGCATCATCTCCCTCGAATTCGACACGCTCCCCCCCTCCTGATCCACCGGGATCGACCTCCCACCACCGCGGGCCAAATCACACGAGAGCCCGCGGATGCGGGTGATCGCGCACCGACGAGCCCGACACGCACGCCGCACCACCCACAGCGGGAGCCCCTTCCGGACAGGCCGGCGGCAACCGCACGCGCATCGGCCCGCTGCGCCCGCGGCCACGCCACCAGGGCCCGCGAAGCATCCACCACACCCCCGAAACCGAACAACGCACCCCGCCCCCCCCGCACCAACCCGCCCGCTCCGCGCTCACGGCCCGTCCGGATTCTCCTTCTCCGCGTCCGCATCCTCCGGAAGCGGGACCGCGTCCTCCCCGCCCCCCTCCTCCGCCGCCGGCGGGCGCGCCAGCAACGAGGCCCCCTCGAGCACGCTGATCACGCCCGGACGATCCCCCACGTCCTGCACCATCGCCACCACCCCGGCGGTGGCCGCCCCCAGCCGGGCCATCGCCGCATGATCCGCCGTGTCGAGCGGGGTCCAGTAGTCCATCGCGTGGATGCCGGCCTCCGCAAAACGCACCAGCGTCCGCTCCCCCCGCGGACCGAGGGAGTCGAAGAGCATGAGATGCCCCTCCGCTCCCGGCAGCATCACCGCCCGCTCGGTGCGGGCCGGCCAGGACGGGAGCTGCCGGCGATCACCCAGCCGCTCGCCGCTGCGGAGCACCTGCCCCCCACGCGCCGGGTCATCCCCCACCCGCGGCAGATAGTACGCCGCCGTGTCCGGCCCGACACTCGCGAGCGGCGGCGTGCTCCAGACGAACGACGAGCGACCCGCACCGAGCGCCTCCCCGGACAGCTCGCCCAGCTCCACGACCCGCATGGGCTGGCCGTCCTCCTCCGGCGGAAGCAGCAGCGTGCCGTGGGGACGCCACCCCTCCCCGTCCGCCTCGACCCGGAGCAGGAACGCGCCGTGTTCGCCACCACCCAGAACATCGAACTGGACGATGCCGTTCCCCCCCCGCACCACCGGCTCCAGCGGGCTCACCCATCGCCCTTCCCCCGGCGCCCACAGCCCGCAGTACACATCCTCGATCACCTCGTCCTCCAGCGAGTCGAGGTCCGCCACCCGCGAGCCGCACAGCGCCACGTGCCGGCCCACCGCGCCCATCGAGACCTCGCGCCCCAGCAGGAAACCCTCCGGCAGCGGGAGCACATCCGGACCATCGAGCCGCCCCGACTCGCCGGACGCCCACCACTGCAGCAACGCCCGCTCCTTGTCGACCTCCGACAGGAAGTCGAGGGACTGGAACACCGCGAGCCCCTGCCCCGCGAGCGGAACGAGCCGCGGCACCGTCGACCGCACCCGCCCCACGCCGAGGGCCTCCTCCCCCACCGGCTCGAGAAACGCCCCGCCCGACGCCGAACCCAGGCGATACACCCGGATGTCCGCGCGCGGCGGCCGCACGTCCAGCGTCGCCACCAGCGCACCGTCGTCGAGCGGAACAATCGCCTCGATCAGCCGGGCGCGCAGCCGATCCGGCACCGACATCACCCGCCCCCGCGCCCGCAGGCCCGGCGGCGAAACCAGCTCCACGGGGTCCTCCGCGAGCGCCCCGCTCTCCCCCGGCGCCTCCGTCGACTCCATCGCCTGCTCCACCGCCTCCGGCGGCCCGGAACGCTCCCGAGGACCCTCCCGGTTGCACCCCCCGACCAGCGCGAGGAGCGCCACCGCCCGCAGCAGCGACCGGCACACGAGCCACAGGGAGAACGTACGAAGCGGCGAAGGGGATCGAACCATCATGACGGACGGTGGGAGGCACGAGGAAGCGGACCGGGTGCGAGCACCCCGCGACGGAAGGAACCGCGACGGCAGGAGACGCGGCGCGGAGCCGTCGCGAGCGCGGGCCGGACAACCCGCACCGCGCCGGTGCGGGGATGCTGGGCACCGGACGCTTCCGCCGCAATCCTCGCGTTGCGCGCAGGCGCCGGGCTCCGAGCCGGAGGCGTCGACCCCCAATCCCCGCGTTGCGCGCGCGCGCATGGCTGTGGTAGCCCTCCGCCCGCCTCCGGCGCCCCGGGGGACATGACCCCTCCTTCCTCACGGACTCGCCATGCCGGCGGACGGCCATGTGATCTTCCTCGTCGCGGACAGCCTTCGCTACGACAGCGCCCACCTCGCAGGCCAGGCGACGCTGCCCTACACCGAGTCCCGCTCCACCCGGTTCTCGCAGATGCGCTCCGCCGGCTGCTGGACCCTGCCCGCCACCGGGTCCATGTTCACCGGCCTGCTCCCCTCCGAGCACGGGGCCACCACCCAGACGCGAGACATCTCCCGCGATGTCCCCACCGTCGCCGAACGCTACCGCGACGCCGGGTACCGCACCGTCCAGATCACCGCCAACCCCGCCACGACCCACATCTTCGGCCTCGACCGCGGCTTCGACGAGGTCCACCGCGTCTGGACCCTCGCCGACAGACGCCACGGACTCGTCGACACCATCCTCTCCATCCTCGCCCGACCCCGCATCCGACGAAAGCTCCTCACCGACACCGAAGACTTCGTCGCCGGACGACTCGCCGAAGACGTGAACGCCGCGCGCTCCTGGATGCAGTCCAACGCCGAGATGCAGTTCGACATGGCCCGGCGCATCCTCCGCGAATGCGAGAACCGCGGCCAGAAGGCCTTCCTCTTCATCAACCTCATGGAGAGCCACTTCCCCTACCACATCGCCGACACCTTCGAACCCTCCCGAGACGGCGTCATCTGGAGAGCGAAGGAGATCGTCAGCCTCTTCCACCTCGCCAACCAGACCCGCCTCACCGTCGACCGCGAGGTGATCGCGCCCCCCATGCTCCTCGCCCTCCGCGACCGACAACGGCGCGCATGGAACCGCCTCGCCCCCATGATCGACGCCTTCCTCCAGGAAATGCACGAAGACACCGGAAACCACGTCTTCTTCGGCTCCGACCACGGCGACAACTTCGGCGAACAGAACTGGGAATACCACTTCAGCAACGTCAACGACGCCGGCACACACGTCCTCTTCCACGCCCTCCCCCCCGACGCCGAACCGCGGACCATCCACACCCCCGTCAGCGCACGTCACATCCACGGCACACTCCTCGCCGCCGGACAACTCGACACCCCCGACGACCCCGTCGACGTCGTCGCCGAACCCGAACGCTCCCTGCCCATCCAGGAGAGCTACTGGTACAACAAGGACAACAAGACCCTGCCCCAGTACCGGTTCAACCAGTTCGCCTTCATCGCCGACCACCACAAGTACGTCCTCCGCAACACCCAGTGGCTCCGCTCCCGCATCGCCGGCGACCAGGCCGAGTCCCTCTTCGAAGTCCTCCCCCCGGACGCCTGCCCCGTACACGACGTCGAGCTCGACCCCGAACTGCGCACCACCCTCCTCGGACACTTCGACCACTTCCTCGCCTACAGCAGACGCGTCGGAACCGGTCGCTGAACCCGGACCCACAACCGCCGTGTTGCCATCCGGCACCGCCGCGGTTATCCCCCCGACGCCCGACACCGCCCGCCCCGGCGGGAACACCTCCTCACCTCCACCCCAGGGAGTCCCCGATGAGCAAGAGCCCCGTTCGCGTTGCCGTCACCGGCGCCGCAGGCCAGATCGACTACAGCCTCCTCTTCCGCATCGCCAACGGCGACCTGCTCGGCCCCGACCAGCCCGTCATCCTCCACCTCATCGACCTCCCCGTCGCCCTCGACGCCTGCCGCGGCGTCGTCATGGAGCTCGAAGACTGCGCCTTCCCCCTCCTCGCCGGAACGAAGGTCGCCTCCGACCCCGACGAAGGCTTCGGCGACGCCGACATCGCCATCCTCGTCGGCGCCAAGCCCCGCGGACCCGGCATGGAACGGGCCGACCTCCTCAAGGACAACGGCAAGATCTTCATCGGACAGGGCGAGGCCATCGACCGCTCCGCCAGCAAGGACGTCAAGGTCCTCGTCGTCGGAAACCCCTGCAACACCAACTGCCTCATCGCCGCCTCCCGCGCCACGCGCACCAGCAAGGCCAACTACCACGCCATGACCCGGCTCGATCAGAACCGCGCCATGGCACAGCTCGCCGCAAGGGCCGGCAAGCCCGTCGCCTCCGTGAAGAACCTCGCCATCTGGGGCAACCACTCCCCCACCATGTACCCCGACTTCTTCAACGCCACCATCGACGGCACACCCGTCACCGAAGCCATCTCCGACCACGACTGGCTCAAGGGCGACTTCCTCACCCGCGTCCAGAAGCGCGGCGCCGAAATCATCCAGGCCCGCGGAAAGTCCTCCGCCGCCTCCGCCGCCTCCGCGGCCATCGACCACATCTTCTCCTGGGCCACCGGAGCCATGACCGGAGACTACGTCTCCATGGCCATCCCCTCCGACGGCTCCTACGGCATCCCCGAAGGACTCATCTTCTCCTTCCCCTGCCGCATCACCGCACCCTGGACCTACGAGATCGTCCAGGGCATCGAGCTCAACGACTTCAGCCAGGCCGCCCTCGCGAAGACCACCGAAGAGCTCGTCTCCGAACGCGACGCCGTCAAGGACATGCTCGCCTGAGCACCCGGCAACCGGGCCCGCACACCCTCCCCACCGGGGGAGAACACCACAACGCGACGCCCGGCGCACCCCACCGCCCGAACGCGACAGCGCACCACACCGCGCGACGCCGGGAACGCCCCGCCAACCGAACACGACGGGACGGGACGCGACGGGACGCGACGGGACGCGACGGGACGCGACGGGACGCGACACCCCGCGCCCCAACCGCGCGAGGACACATCCGGTTCGCCCGCCCCGCCGACCAGGCCTCCAGCGGGACGCGCCTCAGATCCCCCGCCAGTCCGCGTAGAACGCCAGCAGGCGCGACACCTCGTCGCCCAGACCCGCCTCCGCGTCGTACGCCGCCTGCTCCGCCATCGCCGACGCGTACAGCACCCACGCCAGCCGATCCATCAGCGGCCGCATCCGCAGCGACGCCGCATCCTCGTCCAGCGTCAGCACCTCCGCGAGCGAACCCTCGAGCCCGTCCACCGCCCGCGCTCCCCGCGACGCCCACGCCCCCATCGGGCCGCCCTCCAGCGACGCGAAACGCCGCCGAAGCTGGGCCACGTACGCCTCGTGCAACCGGTAGCGGTGCATGTCCCGGAGCACCTGCGCCGTCAGCGTGTTGTGCGTCCCCTCCCAGTTCTCGCACACGATCGCGTCCCGCAGCAGCCGCGGCAGGATCGAGAAGCTCTCGATCGCCCCGTTTCCCCCCAGAACCTCGATCCCCTGGAGCGCACACTCCGTCGCCGTGATCGAGCTGCGCCGCTTGTTCACGTTGATCGCCATCCGCAGAAACGCCGCCTCCTCGTCCGACAGCCCACCCTGCTCCGCGGCATCCATCATCGGGATCAGCGCCCACGTGCCCAGCGCGATCGCCGCCGAGCTCGCCTCGATCCGATCCACCGTCTCCCGCACCAGCGCAAAGTCCCCGATCCGGCGACCGAACGCCTTCCGGTGACGCGCATATCCCCCCGCCACGAACGCAGCGCGACGCGCAATCCCCGTCACCGCGATCGCGTTGTAGATCCGCGATGTGTTGATCACGAAGCGCATCATGCTCCGGAACCCCTCCTCCACCTCCCCGAGCGCCCACGCCCGCGCCCCCTCGAAGTCCATCTCCCCGCTCGGCATCGACCGCGTGCCCAGCTTGTCCTTCAGGCGACGGATCCGGAACGCGTTCACACTCCCGTCCTCCAGAAGACGCGGCACCAGGAACAACCCCAGACCCCGCGTCCCCCCGACCGCCTCGTCATGACGCGCCGTCATCAGAATCAGGTCCGCGTCCGCGTTCGAGCAGAACCACTTCTCCCCATGAATCCGCCAGGTGCCATCCTCCGCCCGCTCCGCACGGACCGCGTTCAGCCCCACGTCGCTCCCCCCCTGCACCTCCGTCAGGAACTGCGCCCCGTCGTACCGCTCCGCGTACACCCGTGAAAGCAGCCGCGGAAGATAGCGCGCCTTCAGCTCCGGCGTGCCCAGCGCCTGCAGACTCTTGATGATCCCCGCCGTGCACGCCACCGGACAGTTGTGCCCCGCCTCCCCGCACATCGACGACAGGTGGAAGAACGCCAGGGAGCGCAGGAACCCTCCGGGCTCCGCATACTCCCCCATCATCCCGCTCTCGTAGATCAGCCGCCCCACCACGTGGTAGCTCGGATGATGCTCCACCCCCTCCGTGCGCCGACCGATCGCGTCATACCGCTCCAGCAACGGCAGGTTGTGCGGACGGTTGTTCACGTCCGCCGCCGCATCCATCTCCGTCGCGCACTGCGCGCCGAACGCCTCGAGCCGCGGACGCAGCGACGCCCACGTCTCCTCCCCCGCCAGCCGCTGCAGCGCGTGGCGAAACACCACGTCCGCCGTGAAGAAATTGTCCGGCTGCTCCGCCTTCCAGCGGGCCAGATCCTCTCGTCCGTCGTCGATTGCGCTCATGTCGTCCTCGGTCTCCTGTCGGGGAAACGCCTCGCCGGCTGCCGCGATCCACAATTGGTCCGACCACGCCCGGCGGCCCGACAGTACGCCCGATGCCCGCCATGCGAAAGGGGCATTGCCGGGCCGACCGGCCACGCCTATCCCCCGCCGCACGCGCGGCGCGACAGGACCCGGCCACCGACCACGCGCGACCACCGCTCGCCCACCCAGGCACGCCGCTCCCCCGAACGACCGTTCGCCCCCAACCCCACGGACTGCCCATGCGCCTGCACGAGTCGATCACCCGCAAGCTCGAAGCCGGTCTCGCCCTGGAACACCTCGAGGTCCTCAACGAGAGCCACGGACACAACGTCCCCGCCGGCTCCGAGACCCACTTCCGCGTCATCGCCGTCAGCCCCGAGTTCGAGGGCATGACCCGCGTCGCCCGGCACCGCCGCATCAACGCCCTCCTCGCCGAGGAGCTGGCCGGCGGCGTCCACGCCCTCGCCATCGAGGCCGTCACCCCGGCGCAGTGGGCCGAAAGCGGGGGCCCACAACTCGACGCCCCACCCTGCCGCGGCGGCATGAAGAACGACCCCCGCGGGTAGGGCCTCCTCCGCAGGGCGGCGGACCACCCGACGCCCCACCCTGCCGCGGCGGCATGAAGAACGACCCCCGCGGCCAGGGCCTCCTCCGCACGGCCCCTGGAAGCACCACAAACCTCGGCGGTACCGTCAGTCCGACCAGGTCATCAACCTGGGGCCCCCCGGCGCGCAACCTGGAAGCACCACAAACCTCGGCGGTACCGTCAGTGGAACCGGTGGTAGCGGATGAACTCCCCCGGCAGGTCACTCGCCGCGAGGAACAGGACCGTGAACAGCTTGCGGGCCTCGTCGAGCGTCAGCACGATGTGCCCCTCCAGCGCCTCCCGCAGGATCGACGCGGCCTCGTCGTGCACCACCCGCTTCGCATAGTCGAGGGCCTCCACCCCCCGCACCGGCGCATTGCGGTCCACCTGCACGAGCTGGCGAATCGTCGCCCCGTACTCGCTGATGCACCGCTCCAGCTCGCGGACATCCGGCTCCACCGTGTCGATCAGCTCCGTGCCATCCCGATAGATCCGCACCTGCCACGGGCACCCGGGCGGGCGCACGAACTCGATCCCCAGATCCACCGCGTCGTGCTCGGTGCCGTTGATCTCTCCCAGCGCCTGCGTCCACTCCTGGCGGCGAAGCTTCTCCGCCGACTTCCACAGCGCCCCGTGCAGGCGTACCTCGAACCGCTTTCGCGCAGCCGTCACCATCGTTCGTTCCCCGGAGGACTTCCCATCCCCGCGCACCGCGCCCATTGTCCGCCGTTCCCGGTGCCCTGTCCAGCACGGCCCGCGACCGACGCCCCGTGCGGTCCCGGTCCGGGCCACCCCGCTCGGCGCAGACACGTGCCCGGCACCGCACGGCCCGAGACAACGGCCCCGGTGGATGCGCGGGCCGTGCATGGCCGTCGCCGCGACACCCGGCCCCCCCGGCTCGTACCGCCGCCTGCGCCCGCACCACACCACCCCGCCCCTGTACCCATCCGGCACAGTGCGCACCGGGTCGCCGCAGGGCGATTGCAACCAGAACCCACCGGCGCGACAATCGATCCGTTCAATGCCGCTCCACGGCCCCGACACCGCCCTGCAACCATGGCCGCTCCGGAATCCAGCGCCCGCGCCGACGCCGCCCCACCCGCGGACCGAGCGCGCATCATCCTCCGCGACCGACGCAGGGCCGTCGCCGCGGAAGGACTGCGCACCGGAGCGCGCGTCGCCGCCATCTGCTTTCCCATTTACGGCGGCATCACCCTCCTCCTGCGAGGCTTTCCCACGCGCGGCGCCTCGCTCCTCTTCGTGGCCGGGCTCGCGATCCTCGTCGGCTGGGCCCTCCTCCACACCTTCTCCGCCGCACGACGCAACCTCCCCTGGCGCGGAACCTACCGACGAGCCAGCCTCTTCACCATCACCGCCGCCCTCTTCCTCTCCCTGCAGCCCCTCCTCACCGGCTCCCTCGCCGGCCCCGAACCCGCGGCGATCGCGATCCTCCTCTTCGGCTTCGCCATCCTCCTCCCCTCCCCCGCATCCGCAGGCGTCCCCACCCTCCTGCTCGCCGCCGTCATCTGGCCCTTCACCCAGATCGTGACCGGTACCGCCGCACCGGGCGACGTCGACCTCGCCATCGACACCGTCACCATCGCCGCAGGACTCAGCATCGCCCTCGTCCTCATGTGGGTCCACGAGGTCATCTTCCTCGGCCGCGCCGACGTCCTCGCCGACCTCGAGCGCACCGCCAACCACGACAGCCTCACCGACACCCTCAACCGACGCGCCCTCGCCGAACGGCTCCACCGCGAAGCCCAGCGCTGCGAACGACACGGCAGCCGACTCGGCGTCCTCTTCATCGACGTCGACCGCTTCAAGCGCTTCAACCACCAGCACGGCTACGCCGCCGGCGACCGCATGCTCCAGCACGTCGCACGCACCCTGAAACACGTCGCCACCGGAATCCAGCCCAACGCCGCACCCCCCGCCATCGCCCGCTACGGCGGCGAGGAGTTCGTCATCCTCCTCCCCGACCTCGACGAAGAGGCACTCCTCGACGCCGCCGAGCAACTCCGACTCGCCATCCGAGCCATCCGCGTCCCGTGGAAGAGAACCACGCTGCGCACCACCGCCTCCATCGGCGTCGCTCAGCTCGGACCCGGCCAGCACAGCGCCGTCGCCGCACTCCTCGCCGCCGCAGACCACGCACTCTACACCGCCAAGGGCGAAGGCGGCGACCGCGTGCAACGCGCCGCCGAACACGCCGAACCCGACCCCGAGGCCCTCGAACGACTCATGCGCCCCCTCTCCCTCGGGCGACGCGCCATCCCCCCACCCGCCGCCGCCACCCACGACCACCTCGTGCAGCTCCACCACGGCGTGCTCCGATGGCTCCTCGGCATCGGCGCCGCCTGGCTCGCCGGCTTCGGACTCCTCGAACTCGGCCTGTACCTCGAGACCGGACACGAACCCCTCCTGCGAACCGTCCTCCCGACACGCATGACGATCGCCGCCACCGTCGCCCTCGCCGTCATCCTCCTCTACCCCCGACTCCCCGCCTCCCGACCCATCACCCTCGCCCTCCACGCCGGACTCCTCCTCGGCACCGCCACATTCGTCCTCTTCGGCGCCGTGCAAGCGGTCCCCCACCACGCCGCCTACCTCGACGCCATCGCATACGTCATGCTCACCTGGTCCCTCGCCATGGGCGCGGACCGACGCACCGGAATCCTCGTCCTCGGCACCATCGCCATCGGAGCACCCACCGCCTGGCTCGCCCTCGCACCCCCCGAGGCCGCCGCAACCCTCGCCTCCGTCGTCATCGTCGACGGCGGCGTCCTCTTCGTCGCCGCCCTCGTCGCACTCGCCGCACAGCAGCACCTCACCGCCCTGCGCGCCGACGAGTACAGGCTCCGCATCGAGCTCCTCCAGCACGCCCGCATCGACGGCCTCACCGGCTGGCCCAACCGCAAGGGCTTCATGGAACGACTCCGGGAAGACCTCCTGCGCGCACGCCAGGACCAGACCCCCCTCGGCCTCATCGTCTACGACCTCGACCACTTCAAGAAGCTCAACGACAGCCTCGGACACCTCCGCGGCGACGAAGCCCTCCGAACCTCCGTACACACCGTCGAGGACGCCCTCCGCGCCACCGACACCCCCGGTCGCCTCGGCGGAGAGGAATTCGCCATCGTCCTCCCCCTCGCCACCCCCGCCGACGCCGAACGCGCCGCCGAACGGTTCCGAAGGAGCCTCGCGGAAAACCCACTCGAGAACCCCCACTGGCCCCTGACCGCCAGCTTCGGCGTCACCGCCTGGGACGGACACGAGGACGTGCACGCCCTCCTCCAGCGCGCCGACCGCGCGCTCCGAACGGCCAAGGCACAGGGCCGCAACCGCGTCGTCCGCCTCGACCCCGGACACGACCCCGACGCACCGCCCGAAGGCCGCTGAAGCCTTCGACCCCTACACCGGGACCCGGCTCCACGACCACGCCACCGGCTCGCTGTCCTCGATCGCGTCGTGATCGATCCGCCACACCGGCGTCGCCACGTGGCGGATGCCCGTCGCACGGCTCTCCTCGGCGGCGGCCTCGACCGCATCCTCCATGTCGTCGAACATCGGGCGCTCGTCATCCCGCCGCGCCAGCAGGCGCAGGCGACTCAGGTGACGGGTCAGGGGCGGTGGCAGGGGTCTCTTCATCGTGCTAGTGCTCCAGCAGAGAGTCCAGCGGGCGCGGCGGTCCTACCGCCACCCCGCCCCCATGGCAACCCCCGTTCGGCCCGGAACCCGCTCCGGAACGGCCCGCCGCATTCCACCACGGCGAGCACCCACAGCGCCGCGCCACCACGACGAGAACCCGCACCTTCCAGGCCCGCGATACGATCGCCCGCACCACTCCAAACCGCACCACTCCGATCCGCCCACGCGTTCCGCAGCGCCCTGCCGCGAAGCTCCCCCGCGACACCATGCCCAGCACGCCCCATCACCGGCCGCGGCACGCACCGCTCGCCCCCCTGCTCCTCGGACTCGCGATCGTCCTCGCCCTGTCCGGCTGCCGCCGCGGCGACGGACCCGTCGAGCCCACGCCCCCCGCCCCGTGGGACGGGGACCTCGGCCTGCTCCTCGACCGCGAGCCCACCCTCTGGGTCCACTACCGACCCGCCACCCTGCGCGCCGACGGCCTCGTCGATCCCCTCCTCGACACCCTCGACCCGCTCGCCTTCGACCCGGACGCCCCCGACCTCGACGAGGTCTTCCTCGCCTTCAGCCTGCTGTCTCCGGGCACCCCCACCCTGGTGGCGCGGGGTACCTTCCCCCGCGACCGCCTGCTCGCCATGGTGCGCGGACGCCCGGGAACCGGCGGATGGGTGCACAGCACCATCGGGCGCTCGTCCCTCTTCACCGACCCCGCCTCCGGCGCCGCCATCGCCACCCCCGCCCGGAACCTCCTCGTGCAGGGGGACCCCGAGCGCGTCCGCGAGGTGCTCACCCTGCTCGAGGACGTCCGCGACGGCACCCGTGCCACCCCCGCCTCCTGGTTCACCGACGACGCCGACCTCACCGTCCGCCTGCGGCTCGGCGAGACCACCCGCCGCGCCATCGCGAGGCGCCTCGACCAGCCAGGCGCCGAGCTGCTGCTGCGATCCCTGGACGCCCTCACCCTGCGCCTGCGCGGCGGGGCCGGCAGCGACGCGGCCCCGGACGTCCACCTCGAGGTGACGGCCGACTCCGCCGCCGCCGCACGGGTCATGGCCGCCCGCCTGGGCGCCGCCGTCGAGACCCGCGACGGCCCGCCCTGGCTCGGCTGGATCGACAGCGTGGAACGCGACGGGAGCACCCTGCGCATGGACGCGGAGATCTCCCGCCAGGAGCTCGCCGCCGCGGCCGGAATGCTCGCGGGGATTTTCGACGGAGAGGCGGAGCCCTCGATGCGCACCGCCGCGACCATGGGCGAGAGCAGACAGCTCCCGGAAGGCGACGACAACGCCGGAGTCCGCGGACACGGTGGGGAAGATCGGGAAGATGGGGAAGCCGCGGACGGAGCTGCAACGGGCCACGCGGACGGGGCGGAGTCCTCGCCGGCGCGGGGAACGGCGACGGCACCCGCGGAGGTCATGGGGGACGGCGGACGCGGGGGAGCGGACACGGCGCGGGAGGAGGACGGGGACGATGGCGCAGGTCATGGCGGGGACGATGGCGCAGGTCATGGCGGGGACGGCGACGCAGGCCACGGTGCGGGCGGTGACAGCGCCGGCGGAGGTGAAGGCGACGGTGCCGGCGGGGGCGAAGACGAAAGTGGAGGTGGAGACGGGGCCGGCGGAGGCGCCGGGGGTGGGCTGGATCGGGATCGCGACGGAGGATGACGATGGGAGAGGTGAGTGGACGGGAGCTTGCGGCGTGGGGCAACGCGCTGCTGGACGCGCAGGCGTTTCGGGACTGGGCGCCGCACGGGCTGCAGATCGAGGGGGATCGGCCGATCCGTCGGGTGGTGTCGGGGGTGTCGGCGAACGCGGCGCTGATCGAGGCCGCGATGGAGCGCGGGGCGGATGCGCTGCTGGTTCACCACGGGTTCTTCTGGGACAGGGAGCCGCGTGCGCTGGTGGGTCATCGGGGGGCGCGGGTGCGGGCGATGGTGCGCGCGGGGATGGCGCTGCTGGCGTGGCATCTGCCGCTGGATGCACACGGGGAGCTGGGGAACAATGTGTTGCTGCTGCGGGACGCCGGGGCGGAGCCGGTGCGGCCGTTCGGGGACGCGAGCCCGCCGATCGCGTGGCTGGGGGAGATGGCGCCGACGCCGGTGGGCGAGGTGCTCGGGCGGCTGGAGGGGGCGCTGGGGCAGGCGCCGGTGGCGTTCGTGCACGGGCCCGACGAGGTGAGGCGCGTGGCGGTGTGCAGCGGGGGCGGCGCAGGCTTCCTGGAGGCGGCGCTGGCGGAGGGGGCGGACCTGTTCGTGAGCGGGGAGCCGAGCGAGCAGAGCCAGGGGGTGGCGCGGGAGGAGGGCATCACGTTCGCGGCGTTCGGGCACCATGCGACGGAGCGCGGGGGCGTGCGGGCGCTGGGGGAGCGGATGGCGGTGGAGTTCGGGCTGGAGGTGGAGTTCGTGGACGTGCCGAACCCGGTCTAGCGGGGCTCGATAACCTGCACGCATTACGAGGGCGCTCTCCATAACCTGAATGCATCACCAGCAGGGCCACCACGACCTGCGTGCATCGTGCGCGGGTTGTCGGTCACCTTCCCGCATGATCCACGCGGGACAGCCGTGGCCGGTCTGCCGGATCCCGGGCGGTGGGGCGTGGCGGCCCGATCCCGGGCGGTGGGGCGTGGCGGCC
>REDH01000075.1 GCA_007693585.1 Deltaproteobacteria bacterium | reverse complement strand
ACATGAAGAGCGGACTACGGGGATCGAACCCGCGACCTCGAGCTTGGGAAGCTCGCGCTCTGCCAGCTGAGCTAAGTCCGCAACGCGCGCGATAGTGTCGCCGGACCGTGACACCGTCAAGCGGAAAGCGACACCCCATGGGTGCCGGTTCGGGGCAGCCGCGGCACTCCTGCAGGCAACGAGAACGCAGACCCAAACGGGCGCACGGCGGACCGACCGAGACTCAGTCCGCGAGGCGCCGGACCCGGGTCGCGAGGTCGGGAAAGTGCCTCTCCTGTTCCGGTGCAATCGAGCCGAACGCCTCCCGGGCCGAGTCGACCTGCGCAAGGGCTTCGAAGCAGATGCCGCGGACATAGTGCAGCAACGCCACATCGTCTTCGCTGAGGTCCGGCACGCGGAGCAGGCCCTCCATGCCCATGGCCGCATCCAGGTACAGCCCCATCTGCATCTGGGCCATGGCCAGCTCGTAACTCGCCGCCACCGTGTTCGCGCCGAAGATCTCCTCCTCGAGCACCGACATCACCATGAGGCCGTTGCCGGCCATGCGCTGCTGAATGGCCTCGGCGAGCTCGCTCTCCCCCTGATCGAAGAGAACGGTCGCACTCGGCGTGAACACCAGCGTCACCGCCGCACCTGGCCTTCCTTCGGGCGCGTCCACAGCATCCACGGCGTCTTCATCGTGTGGCGTATCCAGCGGCCCATCATCCGGATCGCCAGCGAGCCCCGCCACCTCGGTGGCGTCCTCATCGAGGGGCTCGAACTCCGCATCGGCGAGCTCCACGTCGTCTGCGTCGTCGTCCACGAACTCCACGTCGCCCGTCAGGAACGCGACGTCCGCATCATCGTCCGCATCCACGAAATCGACATCCGCAAGGTCCGCATCATCGTCCACGAACTCCACGTCGCCTGCGTCGACATCGTCGTCCACGAACTCCACGTCGCCCGTCAGGAACGCGACGTCCTCCTCATCGTCCGCATCCACGAAATCGACGTCCGCAAGGTCCGCATCGTCGTCCGTGAACTCCACGTCGTGCGTGGCCAGTTCCTTCAGTGACGCGTCGTCCTCCGGGAGGGGTTCGAACTCCACGTCCTCCAGAAGGGGTGCGGGCTCGTCAGCCGTGGTCTGCCCACCCAGCAGGTCGCGCAACTCGGTCAGTCGGTCCATGGCCTGAAGAATCGGCTCTGCGTGCGCCGGCCAGTCACCGAGCAGGTCGAGGAGGCCAGCGCGGGCCTGATCCTCATCTCCCGCGTCCATCCGATCCGCCACATGGGAGAGGGCTTCCCGCAAGGGATCCGGCAGTTCGGCAAAGGTGTCCGATCCACCCGGCCGTGCAGGCTCCGCATTGGTCAAGGGTCCATCATCCTCGTCCACGACGAACGTCTCGTCGTCGAGTGCATCGTCCCCGCCGCCGAAGAACGCCCCGTCCTCCAGTTCGTCGTCGTCGAGGGGCATCAGGTCGTCCAGGTCATCGACCACGACGTCGACCCCGTCCCGGGGGGTGGGATCTCCGGAGGAGGTCGCGCCCTCGAGCAGCGCGCGTGCCTCGGCGGCCCCTGCAGCGTCGCCAGCTTCGTCCAGGAGCTCCGCTCGCAGGGTGAGCGCGGGCGGGTGCATGGGGATCATGCCGAGGACCCTGTCGACGTGGGCGATCGCCTTGTCGTGCAGGCCGTACTTCCGGTAGACCGCCACCTCGTCGAGCAGCCGCTGCGCCTCATCGACGGGGTCGCGCGCGGCGGCCTGCGCCTGGAGCGCGGCCACGGCGATGGGGGTCTCGGTGCGTGCCGGCCCATCGGGTTCGTCGAGGCTGCTCCGGAGCGCCACCACGGCCTCCGCCAGGTCGTCGCGACCATCGTTCCGGTACTTGGCCTCGACGTCGGCCAGCAGCTTCTCGGCACGCGCCGACTCGCCCATGGCATCGAGACCCCGTGCGAGAAGGCCGAGCGCCTCGACGTCCTCGGGATCCAGCCGGTAGGCCTTTTGCGCCCGTCCGATGGCGCGCCGGGGCTCACCGAGTGCGATCAGGGCCTCCGCGAGGCCGCGCAGTGTCTCGGCGTGCTCCTCTCTCCACGCGAGGATGCGCTCGGCGACGCGGCCGTATTCGCTGTATCGGCGGTTGCGCAGCAGCTCGCGCCCGGCCGCGATCATGGCATCGGCGGCCGCATCGGTGCTCCCGGACCGGGCGTGGAGTTCGGCGAGGCGGATGTGGAGGCTGGCGTCTCCCGACTCGATGTCGATCAGCTTGCGCAGGGTGTCGATCGCGTCCCCGGTGCGTCCTGCGCGCTCGAACTCCCGGGACAGCGACGCGTAGAGCCGTCGGGCGTCGTTCGTGAGGCTCACGTCCGCGTGGAGGTCTGCGAGGGTCATCCGGACGTCCAGGTCGTCCGGGGTCAGCCTGTGGAGCTGCTTGTAGACGGCGAGCGCCTTGAAGAGGAAGCCCTTCTCGATGAAGTGCGCGGCGGCCTCGCGAAACGTCTGTGCGGCGTCGTCGCGCTTGCCCGACCGCTCCTGAAGATCGGCCATCTTCAGCAGGAGGCGCACGTCGGACGGATCTCCTGCGACGAGCTTGCGGTACACCTCGATCGCCCGATCGAGCTGTCCCTTCTGAATGTACTTCTGTGCGCTCGCGATCAGGCTGTTGCGGTCCACTGCTTCTCCCTCCGGAGGCGTCATCGCGCGAGGCTCCCCCGGTCGCCATGGGGACGACTGCAGGGTCCCCCGGGTCCTACTTGACGCGCTCCGCGAATTCCCCGGTGCGGGTGTCCACCTTCACCCGCTCCCCCTGCTTGATGTAGAGCGGCACGTTGATGACGTGACCGGTCTGGAGCGTCGCCGGCTTCGACCCGCCCTGGGCCGTGTCGCCCTTCACCCCGGGATCGGTCTCCACGATCTCCAGCTCGACGAAGGTCGGGAGATCGACCGAGATGGCCTTCCCCTGGTAGAAGAGGATGTTCACCTCGAGATTGTCGATGAGGTACGGGAGCACTTCGGAGACGGCGTCCCGGGTGAGGTTGACCAGCTCGAAGTTGCTGGTGTCCATGAACACCAGCATGTCCCCCTCGGGGTACGAGTACTGCATCGGTCGCTCGAGCAGGTCGGGCTTCTCGACCTTGTCTCCCGACCGGAAGTTCCGCTCGAGGACGCGCCCCGTGAGCAGGTTCTTCATGCGCGTCTTCACGAATGCCACGCCCTTGCCCGGCTTCACGTGGGTGGCTTCGAGGATGACCCACGGCTCGCCGTCGATCTCGATCTTCAGGTTCTTGCGAAAGTCACCGGTATCCATGCTCTACTCACTCCTCGGGAGGACAGTTCGGCAGACCACGGCAACGCGCTGCGGCAGGCGCGACGCCACGGGAGGGCTGCGGGCGCGTCTACCGCGCCGACCCTCCCCGTGCAAGGAGCATCACGGCAACCGCTCCGACAGCCGCGCGACCAGCCCGTCCAGACCGAGAAGATACCCCGCCGGACCGAGCCCGACGATCACCCCGAGAGCCACGTCGCTCAGCAGGGAACGGTGGCGAAAGGGCTCCCGGGCATGAATGTTGGAGAGGTGAACCTCGACGAAGGGAAGGGTCGTGCCGGTCAGTGCATCCCGGATCGCGACGCTCGTGTGCGTGTATCCGCCGGCGTTCACCAGCGCGCCGGCACTCCCCGCTGCCGCTGCGCCCTGAATCGCATCAACGAGTGCACCCTCCCCGTTGTGCTGGCAGCAGACCACCCGAACCCCCAGCGCCTCCCCCCGCTCCACGAGAGCCAGCTCCAGCGCGGGCAGGGTCATCGTCCCGTACACAGACGGCTCACGCTGCCCCAGGAGGTTGAGATTCGGTCCGTTGAACACGTCGATGCGCATGATCCCTCGCACGCCGAAGCCCTCTCGCACCCCGCCCGGAGGCTACACCGAGGTCGCTCCCCACGCCACCCCCGCGACGGACTGGCGATCCGCCCCCCCTCCGCTCCCGGTGCCCCGATGCGATGCCACCACCCCTGCCCCGCCCCCCAACGGTGAGCGCGACGTCCGGGTTTCGACCCCGCCGGGCCCCCTTCGGTGGACCGCGTCTCCCGCAACGACCCGAAGCAGGGTGGTCCCCGACCATGTCGCCACTACGGGAAGGGGCTGCGTGGCGACCTTGCGACTGCCCTGCCACGGCGCCCCGTGCTCGCGCTCCTCGTTGACGCCGCCCCTCGGACTGTGAGACCCGGCACCCGCGCCCCGCGCACGCCGCCCGCACCCACCCGCACGCCCCCGCGCGCATGCCCGCCCACCCCGCAACGCCCCCGAAGACGGCGACCCTCGCCCTGACCGCGCTCCTGATCGTCTTCGCCGGATCCCTCTGGCTGCCGGGCGCGCTGGACACCGGCCTGTGGGAACCCGCCGAAGCGACCCTCGCCCTCGGCCTCGAAGGCCAGCAGCGGCCCGCCGACGCCCTCCGGCTCCTCGACCCCGAGCACCCCGATCACGTTCGCATTCCCCCCCTGCGACTCCTGCTCCTCGCCGCAGCCCTGCCCATCCTGGATGGCCAGGGCGTCCGCCTTCCCGGGCTGATCCTCCTTCTCCTGGCCCTCGCCGCAGCCCTCCCCATCCTCGCACGCCTTTTCGGGCCCGCCCGCGCGCTCCTCGCCCTCGCCACCCTCGCCGCAGCCCCCGGGTTTCTCCTCGCCGGCAGCCACACCTCCGGCGACGGCATCGGGCTCGGGCTCCAGGCCCTTGCGCTCCTCTCCCTGCTCGCAGCGCTTCGACCAGGCGCCCGCCCCGGCACCCTCGCTCTCGCAGGACTGCTCACCACCCTCGCCATCTTCGCCAGCGGCGTCCCGGGGGCGCTCGTCACCCTCGGAACCCCCGCCCTGGTCGCCCTCACCTGGCCACGCTCCCGACGACCACGAGCGCCCTCGCCACCCGCCGCGCGCATCCTCGGCACAGCCCTCCTCGTCGCCGGCTTCGGCGGCACAGCCGCCCTGGCCATCTCCCCGGTCATGGAGGGCCGCGCCCTCGCCCTGGCCCTCGCGGCGACCACCCTCCCCACGGCAACCCTGCTGCTCACCGCGAGCGGCACCCCGCTCGCCCCCCTCCTCCGCCGCAGCGGCCTCGGCTGGTGGCTCGCCGCGCTCCTCCCCGCCGCCGCCCTCCTCGGCGCCCTCATCGCGATCGTCGGCCCCGCTCCCGCGCTCCTGAGCCTCGCAACCGTCCCGCCCCTCGTCGAGCTCGCCATCGAGGGCCACCTGTACTTCGACCACTTCATCCGCCTCACCGCATTCGCCACGTTCCCCGCCTGCATCCTCGTTCCCGCCGCCGTCGCGTGGAGTCTCGACGAACCGACGGGCGGATCGCCCCACGAGGCCCTCGCCCGCAGGATGCTGCTCGCGTGGATGCTCGCCGCCTTCTTCCTCGGCGCCCTCGCCGCGCCCACCACCGGACAGCTCGCACCCCTCGCCGTGCTCCCCGTCGTCGTCCTCGCGGTGCTCGCGCTCACCGACCCCCACTGGCTCCCCAGCCTCCACCTCCGCTCGCCCGCCATCCCGCGCCTGCACGCGCTGATCGCCGTCCTCCTGCTTCTGATGACCAGCCGGGATGTTCGCGGCACCCAGAACCTCGAGATCGGCCGCCCCGGACCCCACGTCATCTTCGAGCCGCTCCTCCTCGACGGCATCACCTCCTTCCCCGGTGACTACCGCTTCGCCCTCATCCACGCCTTCCTCCTCGCGTGGCTGCTGCTCGTGACGGCCGCCCTGCTCGCCCCCGCGCTCACCCGTCACCTCGGCAAGGCCCCGCTCCGCCTCGACCCCACACACACCCGAAGCATCCTCTCCACCCTCCTCTTCGCCTCCTTCGCCGCCTGGGGGGTGGAGTTGGCCCTCCGCGACGTCCCGGTCATGGCCAGCCACTACTCCACGCGCGACATCGCACACGCCGCCACGGCGCACGCCGACGGCGAGCCCATCGCCGTCGTGGGCATGGACCGCGCACAACGCGGCTGGCATCTCCGCGAAGACCGCTTCGTCCCGCTGGCCGACGCGCAAGCCCTCCGCCAGCATCTCTGCGCGACGGGGCAGGACGACCGCCGAGCCGTCGCCATCGTGAAGCGGGAAGACTTCACCGCCCTGCGCTTCGAGCTCCACCGCCCCCTGCCCGCCCGCCCTCCCTCGGGCGACTCCGATGCGGAGTGCCGCGACCCCCTGCGGATCAGCGTCCTCGACAACGCCTCCCCGCGCCACCTCCTCATCGCCTCGCACCTGCGGCCCGGCGAGGTCGACCGTTCCCCTCTCGCGAACCTGGTCGTCACGGAGGATGACCTGCCGCACGACCTCGTCGCCCCCGAGCACCCCATCGTCGCCGGCAACGCCCTGAGCCTGCGTGGATGGCGAGTCCAGCCCAACCACCTCCAGGCGGGCCAGGTCGAGCTGGAGGTCTACTTCGAGGTCCTCCGCCCGACCCCCGGCGAGTGGATGCGCTTCCTCCACGCCGAGGGTCCCGGTCGCCGCATCGTCCTCGATCGCCGACCCGGCGGGGAGGTCTACCCCCTCGCCCACTGGGTACCCGGCGAGATCATCGTCGACCGCGAGACCATCCCGGTCAGCATCCGCGACCCGCGGGGCGTCTACGACCTGCACATCGGCTTCTTCCGCAACGACACCCGCATGACGGTCCGCCCCCCCAGCGAGGACGACCGCATCCACGTCGGCACCTTCGACCTCCGCTGATTCCCGTCCCCCCCGGTGGCGACCGGTGCGCGGCCCTTCACGGCGACTCGAACACGAAGTCCACCCTCGGCCAGGAATGGGTCGCGTCCACCCTGGCCCTGCGCACCTGGCGGGCTTCGGGACGCACGGGCGCCACGAACGACGTCGCCGAAGGCAGACGAATCCAGCCCCCGTCCAGCCAGCGCTCCAGGTGCCCCATCGCATCGTGGACGATGGCCCCACCCGCCAGATTCTCGACGTCCACGGGCGCCGATCGCCCGATGATCTCCACCTCCACGACTCCGGCATCAGGAGTATCCAGCCCCGCGACCGGCGCGGCGACCTCGACCGTGCACGCCGAGCATCGGCCCACCGGACGGAACACCGACAGCGCAAGCCGCGCTCCATCGGCCTCGAGCGAGAGCTCCCGCATCACCAGCCGGCGGCGCGCTCCCGGAATCGGCTCCCCCAACGCATTCACCCCCACCGCCACGCCGCCGGGGAAGAGGGCATCTCGCACTCCGGCCTCGAGCAGGCCCGGATGGAAGTCGACCCGGACGTCCACCCCGCGCGCCATCGCCTCCCGATCCCTGCGACCGGACGCGACCTGCCGCGGATAGAGGTTCGTGCGCAGGACGAGCACGAGGTCCGGACGCGCCGCATCTCCGGCCAGCAGAAGCTCGTCGACGTGCACCACGAGGTCCGGATCGAGGGTGCTCGACCGCAGCTCAAGGACCGGAACGGGGACAGGATCCTCGAGGATGCGCTGCTGCAGCATCGTGCCGAGCAGGTCGCCGGCCGCCCGCGCCACTGTTCGCGGCAGATCCCCCGACAGCAGGGCAGGAGGAGGAAACACGGCCTGATCAAGCCGGGCATCGACCCGAATCGCCCCGTCCTCCTCCTGCCATCGCAGGGGCAGCTCGAGCGTCACCAGGGTACTGCCCGTGCTCGCACGCTCCCGACCACCCGCACGCGCCAGCGATCGCGTGGCCACCTCCAGGACCACCTCCACCACCGGACCCGACTCCCCATCGGCCAGACGAACGTCTGCCACCACCGGATCGACCTCCAGCGTCAGCATGGCGCGCGTGGCATCGAGCTCCGCGTCGAGCACGACCCGCCGCCGTCGCTCCCCTTCGAGATGAGGTGCGAGGCGTTCGCGGAGATGCTCGCCGGCCAGCGCCCCCCGCAGCGACAGCTCGATGTGCGACGCCCCCCGGCTGTCCAGAGCTCGGCCGGCGGACGCGGCGGCGAGCTGCTGACGTCGCGCGTCATTCCACTGTCGCTCGACCTCCGGACACGCGCCGCAGCCCGCTGCGCCGGAGACGATGATTCCGAGCAGCAGCGCGACGATCACGCATCCCCACCGGCGCATCTTCCGCGCCCGAGCGGCATGATTGACGACAATTTCGCTCAAGATTATACTCACGGCGCGTCGAACTCCGGCCCCGCTCGCCTCGACCCCCGAGGAGCGGTCGTGGAACCACCCACGTTCGGCCCTTCCACCGTAAAGCACGCCGACGCCACGCTCGGCAACCGGGAGCACCTGCGATGAACCCACGACCTGACCTCCACGCGCATCTGCGTCGCGCGGCCCTGCCCGTGCTGCTGTGCGCCCTCGCCCTGTGGAGCTGCGGCGAGAGCCTCAGCGAGGGCCGCGCGCCCGACCTCGTGCTCACGCCGAACCCGATGCAGTTCGCCTCGGTCCCTCCCGGCGAGGAGATTGTCCAGACCCTCACCGTGCGCAACGCCGGCACCGGTACCCTCCGGATCGAGCGCTTCACCTGGGCGGGCATGGCGGAAGAATTCCGCATCAACCGCCTCGATCCATTCGAGCTGGAAGCCGGCGAGGAGCGGCAGTTCGGGGTGGTCTACGCCCCGGTCACCGGCGAGGCCGGCGAGGCCACCCTCCGCTTCGAGGGCAACGTTCCCGACGGCCGCGGGAACCTGCTGCGTCTGACCACCGGCGGGGACTCCTCGCGGATCCAGGTGCAGCCGAACCCCATCCGCATCGTCAGCAGCAGTTTCGGCGAGCGCACCGAGATCGGTGTGACCGTCGAGAACATCGGCAACCGCGCGTTCGAGGTCACCGAAATCGAGACCTTCGTGCCCACCGCCGGATTCGAGATCCTCGAGGCCCCGGAACTGAGCCTCGCCGAGCCGCTCGAGCTCGCGCCGGGCGGGCGCGACGGGTCCACCTTCTCCATTACCCTCGGGTACACCCCCGCCGACGTCGTGAGCGTGCAGGGCGAGCTCATCCTGCGCTGCACCGCCCAGAACTGCGTCAGCAACCGGTTCGTGGTGCCCATCGAGATCGACAGCCTCGCCGGCGAGATCCTCGCCGAGCCCGACCCGGTCCAGTTCGGCGCGGTCCCCTACGATGCACCGCAGCAGGAGACCCTGACCATCACCAACGTCGGCGCAGCCGAGCTCGGGATCGAGGACATCTGGCTGCGCAACCTCAGCCCGATCCCGGGTGCTCCCGCGACCCCCGCGGACGCGCGCATCGTCTCCATCGGCGGCGAGGAGTACGATCGCGCCGCCTCCAGCCGGTCCCTCGACCCCGGCGATGCCGTGGAGATCGTGCTCGAGTACGCCCCCCGCGTCGCCGATCCGGACTCCCGCCACGGACTGCAGGCCGAGGTGGTCCTGATCAGCAACGATCCCTTCCGGCAGCCCGAGGGCACCGTCTTCGTGGGCGGCAGCCCCGCCTCCCCGGTGCTCGTCATCGATCCGCCCGACATCGACTTCGGCATCATCGCCCGGGGCATCACCGCGCGACGCTCCCTCCGCTTCCAGAACGTCGGCTCCGCGGAGTTGGTGATCAACGAGATCTGCTCGCCCAGGGTCGCGCAGTTCAGCCTCACCCACCCCACGCTCACCGCCGGTCCGCTACAGGACTGTCCCGGCGGGGGCGGCGGCTTCGGACCGGTCCGGATCGCCCCCGGGGAGGAGGAGTTGTTCACGGTCTCGTTCACCACTCCTTCGGATGCCGCATTCAACGCCGGGTACAATGACCTGATCTGGATTTCGGGCGTCAATGACCCGCGGGTGCTCGGCGGCGAGAGCGTGCCGCTGACCGCCGTCGCCGGCACCGAACCCGTCTGCGAGATCACCTTTCTCCCGACCGCCACCCACAACTTCGGTCAGGTCATCCGGGGAACGGTCAACGACGCCAGCGTGCGGGCCCGCGTCACCGGTTCGGGGCCGTGCAACATGATGAGCGGCGCCATCCAGTCGAACTTCTTCGACATCCTCCCCGGATTCGGCGAGTTCTACCGCTTCCTCGGCACCCGGCCCGGTCTCCCGCAGGTGGGCCTCGCCCCCGGCGAGGAGGTCGAGATCGACTTCCGCTACGAGCCACGCGTGGCCTCGGCCTTCGGCGACGACGCCCGGGACGAGACCCTCATCGGCTTCAACGTGCAGGACCCGAACCGGGGCAACGAGCGTGTGCAGTGCGGCGTGCAGCCCGGCGGCTTCGCCATTCCCCTGCCCGGCCAGGAGCAGTCGATCTGCAACGTGCGGCTGCAGGGCAGCAGCGGGGTCGCCGAGCTCGCCACCATCCCCGGCCGCTTCGACGCCGGCGACGTCACCCTCGGATGCAACAGCCAGACCGAGACCATCACGGCGTACTCGATCGGCAATGCTCCGGTGGTGGTGGAGAGCATCTCGCTCGAGGGCTGCGACGGCCGCTTCCAGCTCGCCGGCGTCCCTCTGCTGCCGCGCCAGCTCGATCCGCAGCAGCAGATGGAGATCCAGGTGCGCTACACCCCCCGACAGCCCGATGACGACGGTGTCACCACGAGCTGTCGCATCGCCTTCACCGGCCAGATGACCGGGGGCCGCCACATCGTGCCGCTCCGCGGAACGGGCACCACGCGAAGCCGCCAGGTGGATCGCTTCACGCAGAACTCCGGGCAGGACGTCGACATCCTGATGGTCGTCGACAACTCGGGCTCCATGGGCAACCTGCAGAACAGCTTCCGCCAGCGGATCCAGAGCTTCGTGAGCCGCGCCGAGGTGTTCAGCTCCAATTTCCAGGTCGGGGTCGTGACCACGCAGACCGAGGGCACCATCCCGCACGACAACTTCTCCGGGCGCCGCGAGCCGGGAGAGCTCCTGGGCGATCCGCGGATCATCACGCCGCAGACCCCGAACTATCGCACCCAGATCCAGAACACCGTGCTCGTCGGGGTCAGCAACAGCCCCGAGTCCGCCATCGAGCGCGGCTTCGAGAGCGCTCGGCTCGCCCTGAGCGATCCGCTGATCACCGACCTCGACGAGGACTGCTCCGCCTGCGAGGAGCCCTATCTCTGCGTGGACGGCGGCTGCGGCGGGTTCAACCGGGGCTTCGTCCGCGACAACGCTTCGCTCCAGATCATCTTCTTCTCCGACGAGGAGGAGCAGAGCCGCGGGGACCTCGACTTCTTCGTGGACTTCTTCCAGTCCATCAAGGGGATGCGCAACACCAACCTCTTCGCGGCCCACTCGATCTCCGGACCGCGCGACCGCGACTGCGACGACGGAGCAGGCAGTGGCGGCGCGGACCGCGCCCCGCGCTACGTGGACATCACCACCCGCACCGGAGGCGTCTGGGGCAGCATCTGCGAGGACTTCACCGGAACCCTCGAGGCCATCGCGGACATCGCGTTCCAGGCGCAGATCGAGTTCTACCTCACCCGCATCGCCGATCCGGCGACCATCGAGGTGCGGGTCGGAGGTACGGTGATGCAGCCCGGGCGTGACTATCGGTACTTCCCGGACACCAACTCGATCGTGTGGGAGGAGGGCTCCATCCCGGCCGAGAACACCGAGTTCGAAGTCGAATACGAGGCGCGCTGCTTCTGAGGGGCGCGTCCCGAGAACGGCCATGCGCGACCCCGCTCGGGGCCGAACGCGCCGAGCGAGCGTTGCCCCGGGAACCTGGCCGGCTGCCTTGCGGGCCCGTGGCGCCTCCGCTAGAACCTCCCCGATGCTGCGGGGTTCCTCCGCGCATCCCCAGACTTCCCACGCGTTCCCCATGGGTCCGATGAACCAGCGATTCCTCTCTGCAGCCCTGGCCGCCTGCGCCGCTCTGGCGCTCTCCACCGTCGCCGCCTGCGGCAGCGACCTCGGCGACGTGGACACCGCCCAGCTCGAGTGCGTGGGCAACTGCGAGGTGGCGCTCCCCGCCCCGAACCCCTCGCAGCTCAGCCGCACCGCCTTCGTGCGGCTGACCAACAACGGCGGCGCGCCGGCGCGCATCACCGGACTGTCCGTCGCGGAGAGCAGCCCGTTCGTCGGGTTCGATGACGAATTCCGCCGACGGGTCCTGAACTCCACCCTTCAGCCCGATGGCGAGGCGTGGGATCCGGTTCTGAACGACAACAACAACATCACCTCGTTCGATCCCAACGGGATCGCGTTCGTGATCGAGCCCGGGGCCACGCTGCAGATCGACCTGCGCGTCACCCTCCAGCGCGGCGGCAGCCTCAACCCGGAGTGCCCGAACGGGCAGGCGGACTGCGGAACGCTCCGGATCGAGACCCGCAACAGCGGCGTATCCGGCGACGGGATCATCCGTGTGCCGATCCGGGTGGCCGGCGACGGTGGCCAGCTCGCCGTCGATCCGACGCAGCTCGTGTTCTCCGATGGCGTGGCCAACGTGCCCCAGACCACCGAGTTCGTGATCCAGAACATCGGCACCGGCCCGGTGTTCCTCGAGGAGGTGCGCCTCGGCGCGCCGGACGAGAACGTGACCATCCGCGAAACCAGCAACATCTCGCTCCCCATCACGATGACCGCCGGCGCCCGCTTCACCTACCGCGTGACCTGGACACCGCGGGCGGGCGAGCTCTCCATCAGCAACAGCATCGTGATCCGGTCCGACGATGCGATCAACCCGACCATCAACGTCGGCGTGTCGAGCACCGGGGACGCGGCGCCCGCGGTCGAGGTGACCGACGAGGCGGAGACACCGCTGCGTCAGCTCGACTTCCCGCCACTGGAGGACGGCAGGTCTTCGGTCCCCTTCAACGTGCGCAACACCGGCAGCGCGACCCTCACGTTCTCCTACAGCTTCTTCAACCTGATCCCCGAGGACGCGCGACAGTCCCTGCGCATCGAGGACGCGGACGGGCTCTCCGTGGGATCCGCCCAGCAGACGCTGAACCCCGGCCAGACGCGTGGGTACCGGCTGGTGTTCCAGCCTGGCGCCGGCGGCTCCCCGGCCGTGAACGGGCTGATGCGCATGACGACCAACGACCCGGTCCGCACGCGGGTGGAGATCCCCTTCTCCGCCGGAGAGGCCGTGCCCCTCTTCGACCTCTCCGACACCGACCTCCGCTGGGGTCAGATCGAGAACAACACGCCGTCGCCCCGCGAGTTCCTCGTTTTCAACAACGGACGTGGAAACCTCGAGGTCACGGGGATGGAGATCACCGGCACCCACGCTGCCCTGTTCTCGGTTTCCCCGGAAGCCCCGCTCACGGTGGGGCCGAGGTCGTCCGAGATCATCACGGTCGTGTACGAGCGGGAGTCGGCTCCGACCCTGGAGAACCACCAGGCGACGCTCACGCTGACCACGACCGACGAGGCCCGGCCCACCGCCACCGTCAATCTGGTCGGCATCTCCACCCAGGCCGGCGTCACCCTGCCGCCGACCTGCGTCATCAATGCATCGGGCAGTGAACCCTACGCCGTGGGCGGCACGGTGACCCTCGACGCCGGCGGCTCGTCGTCCAACAACGACCCCCCGGACCTCAACCTCTCCCAGAGCGCGTGGTTCGCCACCCGACCGGACGGCTCCCGGGCCACCCTCAGCGCAGAGCGGGGCCAGACCGTGAGCCTCGCGTTCGACAGCGCCGGCACCTGGACCGTGTTCCTCACCGTCGTCGAACGCGAAGCCGAGACCCGCTGTCAGCGGACGCTCTTCGTGGAGTAGGGAGCCGAGGCGGAATCAATCCCCGCTCCGGCACGTTGGTTTTCCCGACTGCCGCACATGCTTCGCCGAGCCCGGTGAAGCCCGTGCGCTTCCGCACCCCCATTTCCGGCCACCATGCAGGACGTGAACGAGATCACCCGCGCCGTCGAGGAAACCGGTGCCTTTGTCGATGGCCTCATGAAGGAGGCGGCCCGCCGCATCGTGGGCCAGGAGCAGATGGTGCAGCGGCTGCTCATCGGGCTGCTCACCGGAGGCCATGTGCTGCTGGAGGGCCTTCCGGGCCTCGCCAAGACGCTGACCGTGTCGACCCTCGCCGAGCTCACGCGGGCGGAGTTCTCCCGCATCCAGTTCACCCCGGACCTGCTCCCGGCCGACATCGTCGGGACACCGATCTACAACCCGAAGACGCAGGGATTCGAGCCGCGAAAGGGCCCGATCTTTGCCAACCTCGTGCTCGCCGACGAGATCAACCGGGCACCGGCCAAGGTGCAGAGCGCGCTGCTCGAAGCGATGCAGGAGAAGCAGGTCACCATCGGCGACCAGACCTTCCCCCTGCCGAAGCCGTTCCTCGTCCTCGCCACCCAGAACCCCATCGACCAGGAGGGAACCTACCCCCTCCCCGAGGCCCAGATGGACCGGTTCATGCTGATGGTGAAGGTCGGATACCCGACCAGGGCGGAGGAACGGCTGATCCTGGACCGGATGAGCGGTGAGACCTCTCCGCCACTCGATCCGGTCATCGACGGAGACACCCTGCTCTCCGCCCGCAGCGTCGTGGAAAGGATCCATCTCGACGAGGCGATCCGCGAGTACATCGTCGACCTCGTCATGGCCTCCCGCCAGCCGGCCGAGGCCGGTATCGAGCGCATCGCACCGTGGATCGCCTGCGGCGCCAGCCCCCGGGCGACCATCTTCCTCGCCCGCGCCTCCCGTGCCCACGCCTTCGTCGACGGGCGTGGCTACGTGGTCCCCGAGGACGTGAAGGCCATTGCCCACGACGTGCTCCGTCACAGGGTGATCCCCAGCTTCGAGGCCGAAGCCGACGAGATCGACGGCGACCAGCTCGTCCAGGCGATTCTCGACGGCGTCGACGTGCCGTGAAGCCCGCCCCCGCCTCCCCGAGCCCCAGCCCCACCGCACGACCCGCCGACGCATGCTGACCCGCGAGATCGCACGACAGGTCCGGTTGCTCGAGATCGTCGTCCGGCGTCTCGTGACGGACCAGCTCGCAGGGCAGTACGAGTCGGTCTTCAAGGGACAGGGCATCGAGTTCGACGAGGTTCGGGCCTATCAGACGGGGGACGACGTGCGCCTCGTGGACTGGAAGGTCACGGCGCGCTCCGGCGACCTCCACATCAAGCGTTTCGTCGAGGAGCGCGAGCTGACCGTCATCGTCGCCGTGGACGTCTCCGGCAGCTTCGATCTCGGCACGGCCAGCCGGTCCAAACGCGCCGTGGCCGCCGAGGTCGCCGCGGTCCTCGCGTTCAGCGCGATCCGCAACAACGATCGGGTGGGTCTGCTGATGTTCAGCGAGGACGTCGAGCACTACATCCCCCCGCGGAAGGGGCGCCGGCACGTCCTGCGAGTCATCTCCGATGTCCTGAGCCACCGCAGCCGTTCGCGGGGGACCCGACTGAGCGCCGCCCTGGAGTTCGTCCGCCACGTCCAGCGCCGACGCGCCGTGGTGTTCCTGCTGTCCGACTTCCTCGACGACGGCTTCGAGCAGCCCCTGAGGTTGCTCCGCATGAAGCACGACGTCATCCCGATCCTGATGCAGGATCCCTTCGAACTCGAGGTCCCCGCGATCGATGCGGTGGTGCCCATGCGAGACCTCGAGACCGGCGAGACGACCCTGGTCGACCTCGGGGACCGCCGCACCCGCGAAGCGCTCGCCGAGCAGAGGCGCCGGCGTGGAGAGGACCTTGATGCGCTCTTTCGGCGGCTGAAGCTGGACCTCGTCCGGGTGCGCACCGACCAACCCTGGGTTCCGGAGATCGCGGGGTGGTTCCGTCGCCGCGCAGCGAGGAGCAGGGGACGATGAACGTGGACTCGATCCCAGCGACGCAGCGGGTGGAGGCCACCGCCGAACGGCGAAGGCCCGCGCACCGGACCACGGCAGTCACCTTGTGCCGGGGAAGTGCCCGAGCGTGGCCTCGACGGACCGACCCTTCCGGAGCGCGGCTAATGGGCACGGCCCCCGCGCATCGGCACACGGGCCCCCGGACTCCGGTTGCGGCACGGCGAGGGCGTGCAGCTGCTTGGTGCACGGTCGATGTGTCCGGGCCGTTCGCAGTGTTCATGGTCCTTCTTTCGATCGTGGTGAGCGCCCAGGGCGCGGGACATGCCGTCGAGTCGGTCGCGATCGATCCGCAGCCGGCGCTCGTCGGTCAGCCGATCACGGTCACGTTCCCGGTGGTGGTTCCGCCGGAGGAGCGCGTGCTGGGGGTGACGGGGGCGGATCGCCGCATCGTGGACGATCTGGACGTCGAGCAGCTTGCGGGGGGAATCCGGTGGCGGATCGTGATCGATCGGCCGGGACGGTTCCGGCTGCACGCGCTCGCGCTGCAGGTGCTCGGGGAGGAGGGAGGGCGACGGCTGCTCGAGCTTCCTGGCATCGAGGTGACGGTGGAGTCCGTGCTGGAGGAGGACGCCGATCTGATCCCTCGGCTGTCGGCCACCCTGGAGCGACTGTTGAGGGCCCTGCCGGCCTGGCCGGTGGCGGCCGGCGGGGCGGCCCTGGCGCTGCTCGGCTGGGTCGCTGTGCGCTGGTGGTTGCGGCGTCCCCCTCCTCCTCCGCCGCCGCCGATACCGGCGATCGAGGAGGCGATGCAGGGCATCGAGGCGCTCCGGCAGTCGCCGGTGGGGTCCATCGAGGAACGTCGGGCGGTCCTGGCAGGGCTGTCGCTCGTGGCGAGGCAGTACCTGACACGGACGCTGGACGTGCCGGCTCGCGAGAGCACGACGGCGGAGCTCACGGCGCTGCTGGTCGGCCACGGGTCGGAGGAGGATGCGGCCGGGCTGCTCGGTCTCCTTCGGCAGAGCGATCTCGTGCGTTTCGCGGGGAAGGACATCACGGCGGCGGCCACCCGGCAGCTTCTGGAGGACACCGGGGCCATGATCCGCGCGCTGCACGATGCCGAGGAGCGGCGCAGGGCGCGGGTTCCCGAAGGGGGTGCGCCATGAGTCCGGGTGCGACTGTCCTCGCGGAGATCCGGCTGGGCGGGGTTCTGTTCGCGCAGCCGCTGGCGCTGCTCCTGCTGATCCCGTTCGTGCTGCTGCTCTGGATGGGGTGGCGGCGGCGCGGTCCTCGTGCGGTCCTCGGCTCGAGCGAGGGATCGTGGATGCGATCCCTGCCCGGGAGCCTGCGCGCACGGGCGCAGGGGCTGCCCAAGGTGCTCCAGCTTGCCGCGCTCGTCGTGATGATCGCGGCGCTTGCCCGGCCGCAGACGGAGGATCCGGAGCTGCAGGAGGTCGAGGGGCTGGACCTCATGATCGCGCTCGATCTGTCGGGTTCGATGTACGCGGTGGACCTCTCGGCGGAGGAGATCGTGGCGTGGCAGCGTGCGCACGGCACGGAGCCACCGAACCGGATCGAGATCGCGAGGGAGGTGCTGCGGGGGTTCGTGGAGCGGCGTGAGCGGGATCGGGTCGGGCTCGTGGTGTTCGCCCGCGAGGCCTACGTGCAGTTTCCGCTGACGCTGGACTACGGGGCGATGCTGGCGATGATCGATCAGTTGGAGATCGGCATGATCGATGCGAGCGCGACGGCCATCGGCAACGCCATCGGCCTGAGTCTGCGCGGGCTGCTGGAGTCCACGGCGGAGACGCGGGCGATCATTCTCATCACGGACGGCAAGCAGCATGGCGGCAACGTGGAGCCCCGTGACGCGGCGCGCCTGGCCGCGGACGAGGGCATCCGGATCTACCCGATCCTGATCGGAGAGGACGGTCCGACGATGATGCCGAGCCGGCGGCCGTCCCCCGGAGGCCGACCGATGACCTATCACCCGGAGGTCCACCCCATCGATCCGGACCTTCTGGACGAGCTTGCCGAGATGACGGGCGGGGCGTGGTCCGGAGCCACGAAGGAGGAGGACCTGAGCCGGGATCTGGAGGCGATTCTCGAGACCCTCGAGCGGACCCGGATGCAGGACATCGCGCGGGCGTCACGGCGCGATCACTTTCATCCGCTCCTCGTCCTGGCGTTGCTCCTGATGGCGGGTGCGTTCGGGCTGCGGTTTCGCTGGCTGCGGAGGTATCCATGAAGGTCCTCCCCTCCTTCACCGCCCCGATGCTGGCGGCGGTCCTCGGCTTCGGCGGAGGCGCGGTGCTCCTGGGCAGCATCGTGCGCTTCGCGGCGCCCGGGCTTCTCGCGCTCGTGCTGGTCCCCATCGGGTTGACGTTCGTTTACGTCGCGCATCTGCGCTGGCACCACCGGGTCACGGCCGCGCTCGGGGACGCGTCGACGGTGCGGGCCATGTCGACGGGTGTGGTATGGCGCCGTCGACACGTGCAGGCCACGCTGGTGCTGCTCTCCCTCTTTCTGGTGGTGCTCGCCACGGCTCGGCCCCAGTGGGGCGAGCAGCCGCGCCACTTCACGCGCAGCGGGATCGACATTGCGATCGTCTTCGATCTGTCGCGCTCGATGCTCGCCGAGGACGTTCCCCCGTCGCGGCTCCAGTCGTCGGTGGAGGAGATGGATCGCTTTCTCCGCCAGCTCCGCGGGCACCGTGTGGCGCTGGTCCCGTTCGCGGGCATCGCCTGGCGGCAGTCCCCGCTCACGGTGGATCATGGCACGCTCCGGACCTACCTGCGCCGGCTGCATCCGGACGACATCCCGGTCCAGGGCACGGCCACGGCGGCGGCACTCGAGCTGGCTGGCGAGGCGCTGCTCGGCACGGAGCAGCACCCGGTCCGCCGGGCTCCCTCCCAGCTCATCGTGCTCGTGGGCGACGGAGAGGATCACGAGGGGGATCCGGTCGCGGTGGCGCGGCGTCTGCACGAGGAGCACGGGATCATCGTCTTCGCGGTCGGCGTGGGCACGCCGGAGGGCGCACGGATTCCCGTCCGGGATGCGCGGGGCCGGCCGGACTGGTTTCGCGATCGCGCGGGCAACATCGTGCACACCGTGCTCGAGCGCGACCAGCTCGTGGCGGTGGCCGAAGCGGGCGGAGGGGCGTTCCTGCACCTCGATGCCGAGGGGCGGGTGGCGGCGGCGTTGCTGGACGCGCTTCGCGGACACGACGGCATGGCCTTCGAGCCGGTGGTGCGCATGGAATACGCGGACCGGTTCGGGGTCTTCCTGCTTCCGGCCATCGTGCTGCTCCTGCTCGCCCTCTTTCTCGGAACGCCCCGCCCGCCCATGCGACGTCTGCTGACCGCCCTGTTCCTCGCCGCCCTGCTGCCGGGCGCCTGCGCCGACGGACTGCAGCGCGAGGACCGGACCGTCCGGGAGGCCATCCGGCTGGCCGAGTCGGGCTCGGTCGAGGAAGCGCTGGCCCTGCTCGACGAGGCGGATCCGGTGCTTCGCGACGATCCCCTCTTCGCCTACAATCGTGGGCTGCTGCTCCATGGGCTGGACCGGCATGAGGAGGCCCGGGACGCGTTCCTGCTGGCCCTTGGCACCGACGATCCGGCGCTGGAGGCGGACGCGCTCAACGGGCTGGGGGTCACCCTGCTCGCCCTCGATGACGTCGAGGAGGCGCATCTCCGCTTTCGCCGCGCGTTGCGTCTCGACCCGGATCACGCCGATGCGCGCCGCAACCTCGAGATCGCGCACCGGCGCCTGTTTCCGCCCTGCGCCGAGCTCGATGATTTCTTCTCGCCCAACCACTCCCCGGGCAGCGCGGTGCATCTCCCCGACGTCTTCTACGCGAGCCCACCGGAGGATGCCCCACCGCTGCCAGAGGACGCGGACGAGCGCCTCGTCCTGTGCCCGGGTCGTCCGGACCACTTCGCCGTACGGGTCTTTCCGGGGGATCGCGTGAGCGCCGTCCTTCGCCTCGAGCGACTGCGCGATGACACCGGAGGCGACGCCCTTCCGGCGCGCGGCCCCCGCAGCCAGGTCGGCCTGACGCTTCTGGACACCGGCCACCTGAGGCCATTCGCGGAGGCCCCTCCGGACACCGCCGAGCGGAGCCTCGACCGGTTCTCCCGCGCGCTGCCCGAGACGGAGATCCCCGCGACGGTCGATCCGGCGGGTGAGCTGGCCCTGATCCGGCTGGATGCCGTGGGTCCGACGGAGTTCGAGGGGCGTCTGGAGGTCACGCTCGAGCCGGGCTGCCGCCGCCTCAAGGGGCACCCGGCCGGCGTTGGTTCGGCCCACAATCCGGTTCCGCTCCCGGCGGGCGATCACGCGCTGATCCACTGTGCGGGCGACGAGGACTGGTATGGCGTGGACGTGCGCGGCGTGGAGGTGCTCTTTCTGGACGTGCACCCCCTCGTCGACCGGGAGGACAGCGTCCGGCCGCTGGAGGTCACGGTGCTGCCGGCGCGTGGCGAGCGGCCGTTGGCGGTCGCGTCTCCGGACGAGCGCGGTCTGGTGGAGGTGCGCGTCGATCCCGCGACGGCGGGCGACGTGGTCCGCGTCCGGGTCCGGGGGGGAGACGGTGCCGAGGGCAGCCACACCATCGGCGTGTATCCTTTCCAGCCGTGCCCGGTGGCCGATCGCCACGCGCCGAACTTCTCCCCCGCCCAGCGTGCGTCGCTGGAGCCGGCCGATTTTCCGGTCCGGCACCTCCGGCTGTGCGAGGGGAGAGCGGCGTGGTTCGAGGTCGGCCCGTTCGCGTTGGAGGACGGAGGCGCCGAGGATCCGCAGGCGACGGATCCCTTGCTGTTCGTGACGCGAAGCGAGCAGCGTGATCAGGAGATCCTGGCGTGGACGCTCACCGGCGCGGCGTTGTCGGAGCTGGGCGACCCGGCTCCTGCGTCCGAGGTCGCCGACCCGCTCAAGCCGTTTCAGCGGGCCGTGGCGTTCGTCCGACCGGCGGACACCGACCGTGTGGTCCTCCGGGTGGCGGGCGAGCCCGGGTTCTACCATCTGGACAGCCCGGACCTGCAGCCCCCGCCGGACGAGGGCGACGGTTCGGGCGACGGCGATGACGACTCCAGTGCGGGCGATGACGACTCCAGTGCGGGCGATGACGACCCCAGTGCGGGCGATGACGACCCCAGTGCGGGCGATGACGCGGACGGCAGCGATCGTGAGGATGGCGACGACCGAGACGCGCCGGAGGAGGACAGCTCGGGCGACGACGACGGCGACCCCTCGGGACAGGACGGGGAAGATGATTCCGCGGGCGCTGACGACGACGACGGCGAGGACTCCAGTGACGAGGAGGCGCCCGGACCGGACCCCGGGCTCGATGACGAGGAGCGCCGCCTGCTGCTCAACCTTCTCGACAGCCTCGAGGAGCAGGGGAACCTGCCGCTGCAGCGCGCGCTCCAGGGCGCGCCCCCCAGACAACGGGAGCGCGAGTGGTGAAGGGTTTCACCGAATACCGGGCAGCCCGGATCCTGCATGTCGTGGCCGGGATGGCCCTGTGCGCCGCGTGGTTGTTCCATCCCGGCGATGCCGCCGCAAGTGCTCGGGTGTCGGTGGAGCCGGATCGGACCCGGATGTCACCGAACGAGCTGCTCCGGGTACGCGTGACCGTGGAGGGCGAGTCCGTGATCGCCGCAGGTAGCCCCGAGGGCGAGGACTTCACGGTGCATCGTCACTCGATGCGTACGCAGTCCCAGCAGCGGCCTGGGCGACCGGCGATCCAGCACACCGTGATCGACTACCACCTGCGTGCGAACCGCACGGGTCGCCTGCTGGTCGGGCGCGTTCCGATCCGCACGCCATCGGGCATGACCCACACCGAGCCGTTCACGGTCGTGGTGGACGGGGGTCATCGGCCGGCACCGTCGGCGCAGCCGCGGGCACCTGCCCCCCGGGTGGCGTCTCCCCAGCCGGCGCCGGTGCCGGACTCCTCGGGCAGCCCGGGTGCGACGCCTGCTCCTCCTCCGCCCCCAGGAAGTGCGGAGATGGTCGCGGGGCCCATGCCCACGGCCCCGCGCGGTCAGCCCTTCCTCGTGGCAAGCCTGAGCACGGACACCCCCGTGGTGGGGGAGCCGTTCATCGTCGACTTCCTCCTCCACGTGCCGTCGACACAGATGGGGCTCGAGATCTACGACATGGACGATCCGGTGTTCGAGGGATTCTGGTTCAACGAGATCACGCGAGCCCGCAGTCCGCGTCGCCAGAGCCGACTCGGGGCGGCGCGGGTACGTGGTGAGCTGCACGACATCCACCTTCTGCGCTCGTACAGTGTGGTCCCGTTGCGCGAGGGTCTGGACGAGCTCCCGCCGGTGGGCGCCCATGCCCGTATTCGGGGGTTCTTCCAGGACGACGGGGAAGTTCATCTGCGGAGTCTCCCGGCTCCGCTTCGTGTGCGTCCGGTGCCTTCGGACGGGCGCCCGGCGGGGCATGTGGAGGCCAACGTGGGCAGCGTCCACGCCGGCTGGGCCCTCAGTCACGACCGTGTGGAGACGGGCACGCCCACGGTGCTCACGCTTCGGGTCAGCGGACACGGGCTGGTGAGTCGCTTTCGGCTGCCCGATCTTCCGGACCTTGACGGGGTGGCGGTCGAGCCTCCGCGTGACCGCTTCCATCAGGAGCGTGGCGTATGGCCGTCCGGAGAGTCGGTCCGGGAGTGGCGGCTGAGGCCCGTCGAGCCCGGTTCGTTCGACATCCCGGCGCTGGAGATGAGCCTTTGGGATCCGTGGGCGGGAGACTGGCTTCTGGTCCGCACGGAACCGCTGCGCCTGCTGGCGACGGGTGACTCCGTGGCTCGCGGGGCATCCGCTCCGGTTCCGGATGCGCCGTGGCAGGCTGCGCTTCCTCCCTTTCCGGATCGTTCACGGATCGGTCCGGCACCCCAGCGCCGTCTGGCGGAGGGGTGGGTCCCCTGGTTTCTGACGGCCTTGCCGTTCTTCGTCCTCGTGGCGCTGCTGCTCGGGCCGCGGTGGCGGGACGCGTTGGCGGGACGCCGGCGCCCCCCGGTTCTGGTGTCGCTGCTCGACGCACTGGAGGAGGAGTCCCGTGACGCGCCTGCGTCGCAGGCGCTCGGCGCCGCGACGCAGGCCGTTCATGCGGCCCTGACCCACCGGATCGGGCGCGAGACCCGTGGCTTGACCGCGGAGCGACTTCGCGGGCTCGTCGGTCCGCGCGAGGAGCGGCTGGTGGACCTTCTGGGTCGAGTGGAACGCGCTCGGTATGCGGGTCGTCCGGCCGAGGAGTCACGCGCGCTCGTCGATGCGGTCATCGCGGAGATTCGCGTGCTGGTTCAGGAGGAAGCGGGATGAGCGTGTTGCGCTGGACCGGCGTCCTTGTGGCGCTGCTGTTCTTCTGGCCGCTGGCGGGCGCCGCGTCGATGGCCGGGGAGCTGCAGGGTCCGGGCGAGGAGCTTCGACGGCATATCGGGGAGGTGCTGGAGTCGTCGCCTCGGTCTTCATCGGGGCAGTATGCCCGCGGACTTCAGGAAGCCTGGGACGGCCGCATGGGCCACTCGATCCTTGCGCTGGAGCGCGCGCGGCTGGTGGCACCGCAGGATCGGGCGGTGGACCGGGCGCTGGAGGTGGTGCGGACGGAGACGCGCCGCCGGCATCTGGGTGATGAGGGCATGATCCGGTTGACCGGTGGAGAGCCGCGCGGGTTCTTCCTTTTGCGCCTGACGCATTCGTTGCCGGTGTCGACAGCGGCGTGGTGGATGGTTGCCCTGGCCTGGGTCGGCGGTGCACTGGGTGTGCGTGCGCTGCGGTCTCGCGCGGAGGGGGGCCTGGATCTCGGTGGAGTGGGTGCGCTGGTGTGTCTGGTGCTTGCGTTGACGCTTGCGGGCTTGCTTGCGGCGGCACCGCGGGTGCTGGAGGCGGTGGACCCGGCGGTGGTGGTGGCTGCCGGCGTGCAGGGTCGGGAAGCTCCGGACCTGCTGGCGGCGCAGCGCGTGCTTCCCGCGCTGCACGAGGGAGCGCTGGTGAGGCGACTGGAGGAGCGCTCGGGGTGGGCGCACGTGGAGCTCGCGGACGGGGAGCGGGTGTGGGTGCGCGCCGACGCGGTGGAGGGCTTCCTCGGGTCGAAGGTGTCGCGCGGCGAGTGAGTTCATCGCGGAGCGGGCGCCCCCGGGGGATGGAGCTGGCCGAGGTGAGTGTCTGGCCGATGCGGATTGTCGGTGGGGGGGGCGGGCGTCGGGATCACCAGCGGTGGCTGAGTCCGACGCTGAAGATGTTCATGTGGGACTGGTAGCGCCCTTCGTTGACGGGCTGGCCGACCCCTGGTGCGTCCTCGGGTGCGACGGTGTCGCAGTACTCGCGTTCGGCGTCGGTCTGTGGGCTTCCGCAGATCCACAGGGGCACGAGGAGGTCGTAGCGGCCTTCGCCTTCCTGGAGCACGATGTCGGGGCTGAAGATCATGCTGAAGCCGACATCGATGCTGGAGACGGCCCCGGAGCGATGGAGCACGTTCCAGCTTGCTCCGACGGAGGTTCCGATTCTGCGAGGGGAGAGGAAGTCGAGGTGGGCGTACTCGGGTCGGGTGGCGGCGGTTTCGAGGAATCCGCCGGCGCGGAGGGAGAGCCGGGGGGTCTCGGGGTTGTGGTGGAGGGGGTGGAACTCGCCGCCGAGGCGGATGGAGACGGAGTCGCGGTACTGCTTGGGGAGGCGGAGGTCGGGGAGTTCGCGAACGAAGAAGGGGTCCTGATCGCCGTGTGCGGCGAGGTTGGGGAGCTGGACCTGAACGTCGGTGCGCACGACGTACTCCTCGAGGACGGACCAGCCTTCGTAGACGCCGGCGAGTTCGACGTTGAAGTGCTCGCGGTCTTCGGCGCCGAGGTGGCGGTAGAGCGCGCCGAGTCGGACGACGTGGGGGAAGTTGATTTCGAGTCGCACGTCATCGTTGAGGATGGCGATGCTTCCGTCGTCGGAGAGGCCTCGGAGGTCTGGTGGGAACTCGACATCGATGGTTCCCGAGGATCGTACGGTGAAGCGGGGCCGCCAGCTGGCGCCGAGGGCGAAGCGGGGGTGGGGTTCCCAGAGTGCGCCGAGGATGAGGGTGGGTACTGCGCCGGAGACGTCGAGGCGGGTGCGTGTGAGGTAGGTCTCGCTCTCGAGCTGGTCGCGTACGGTGACGGAGCCGTTGGCTCGGACGGTGGGGTTGGAGTGGCTGCCATCGATGGCGATGTTGTAGTCGATCATGGTGACGGCGAGCTGGCCGGTGATTCCGAGGCTGAGGTTGATGTCATCGAATCGCCAGGCGGCGGCGATGCTGGGGTAGAAGAGGATGACGTCCTGTTCGATGATCATGTACCGCTGTCCGCCGTCGAGGCTCTCGTCGCCGCTGCGGTCGTCGCGGATGGGTGGATCGGGGAAGCGGAGGCGTCCGACGGAGGAGGGTCCGTAGATTCCGGTGGCGAGGACGAGGGGCAGGTCACCGACGCGCATGCCGCCGAAGAGCATCGGAGCGATGTAGGGTCGGGACTCGTTGCGGACCTCGTCGTACTCGAAGCTAAGGGGGTTGAGGGGGTTGCTGCGGTCCTCGCGGGGGTTTCGCTGGAAGCGCAGGTCGTGGTCGATGATGTTGACGTTGAGGAGGAGGGAGCCGCGCTCGATGCGGGTGAGCGCCCCGGGGTTGAGGTAGAGCGCGCTGGCGTCGTCGACGCCGGCGATCCATGCACCGCCTCGGCCCATGGCGCGGGTCAGGTTCTCGGGGAAGGTGAACCCGGCGGCGAAGGCCTCCGTGGTCGACAGGGCCACGAGGAGGAGGGAGCAGACGAGCAGGCGGCTGGCGTGGGCCATGAGGGTTGGCTCCGTCGGTGTTTCGGGACGGGGGGGGACTGGCTGCGGGTGGGCGCACGATGCTGCGGTCCCCCCGGAGCGGCGACAACCCTCTGGCCGTGTCCGGAATCCCTTGCGACGTCAACGAATGCACGTGACGCGAGGCGTCAGTCCGTGGGTGCCTCGGCAGACGGGTCAGCCCATCAGCACGGCGAGGGTGAGGAGAGCGGGCACGAGCACGGCCATGAGCAGGAAGATGACGGCGGTGTAGCCGATGATGTCGCGGGCGCGGAGCCCCATGATGCCGAGGAGCGGAAGTGCCCAGAAGGGCTGGAGCATGTTGGTCCAGGCGTCGCCATGGCTGAAGGCGAGGATGGTGACGTGGGGGGCGACGCCCAGGGTCTGGCCGGCCTGGAGGAGGATATCGGCCTGCACGGCCCACTGGCCGCCTCCGCTGGGCACGAAGAAGTTGACGATGCCTGCGGAGAGGAAGGCGACGGTGGGGAAGGAGAGGGGTGTGGAGAGGGTGACGAGTCCTGCGCTGATCCAGTCGATCATGCCGGCGGCGCGCATGATTCCGAGGATACCGAAGTAGAAGGGGAACTGCAGGATGATCGCTCCGGCGCCGCGGGCGCCGTCGGCGACGGCGTCGGCGTAGGCCTTGAGGGAGCCCTGGAGCACGAGGCCGGCGCTGAGGAAGCCGAGGTTCACGGCGTTGAGGTCGAAGGATCGCTCGCCCCGTGCCACGGCTGCGGTGAGGAAGAGGAGCCCGAGTGCGCCGAGCAGCCGGCCTGGCCATGGGCTGCGCTGGATGCGGTCGACGAGGCTTCCATCGCCCTGCGGGTCGGGGGGGGATGAGATCGGGGGCAGTGCCGGCATGCCGGTGACGGGCCGGCCGTCTGCGGGGTGCATGGCACGGAAGACGAGTGGAATGGTGATGATCAGCGCGAGCATCACGAGGGTGTTCATGGGGCTGAAGATCGTGTCGCCGAGGGGGACGACGCCGGCGGCGGGCTCGGCGAAGTGTCCTTCCATGGCGGAGGTCAGGGGTGCGGAGCCGCTGAGTCCGCCATGCCAGACCGCCATGCCGGCGTAGGCTGCCGCCCCGAGGAGTGGGTAGTGGAGCGGTGTGTTCCGCGCTGCGGCGCTGCGGCCGATCTCTCGCGCCAGCAGCGCGCCGACGATGGCGCCGAGGCCCCAGTGCAGCGTTCCCGCGAGACAGGCGACCAGGGCGACGAGGAAGACTGCGCCGGCTCCGGAGCGTGGAAGGCTGGCGATCCATCGGACGAGGTACTGCACGGGTGGGCTGACCGCGAGCGCGTGTCCGGTGACGAGGATGAGGGACATCTGGAGGGCGAAGGCGAGTCCTCCGGGGTTGGCGAGGCCCTCGGCCCAGGCGAGGAGGAGGGTCCAGAACCCGGTGGCCTCGGCGGCTTCGATGCCGACGGGCCCGACAAGCACCCAGCCTGCGAGGAGGACGAGGAGGGTCAGCCCGAGGGCGAGGACGAAGGGGTCCGGGACGACTCTGCTGGCGAGGGCGCTCAGCCATGTACCGAGGCGCGCGATCACGCGTCGCCCTGCTCGGGTTCGCCCTGCTCGGGTTCGAGACTGACGAGGGCCTCGCGCACGCGGATGCCGGTTTCGTCGAGAATCGACCGACAGGTGCGGATGAGGGTCGCTGCGCGCTCGACCTGCGGGCCGAGGGAATCGATGTCGAGCTGTTCGTCCTCGATGGCGCGCAGGATGTCCTCGAGTTCGTCCACGGCTGCTGCCCAGCTGGTCTCTTCGTCGGCGGAGGTGGTGCTCATTTCGGGTCCTTGTTGCGGGTGTCCAGGGACGGTGACGGTGTCGGCTGCCGGTTGTGGTCCACGAGTTCCACCTCGGTCAACCGGGCGGCGATTCCCCCGTCGGCGACCTCGACGCGGACGGGGAGGCCTTCGACGAGGGCGGAGCGGGAGCGGATGGCATGACCATCGGCATCCCGCACCACGGCGAGTCCGCGTGCGAGGAGGCGCTCCGGTTCGGCGAGCCTGACGCGGGCGGAGGCGGAGTCGAGCAGTTCGGCGGCATGCCGCAGGCGAGCGGGAGGGGTTCGCAGGAGTCGTCGTTCGAGGTGTGAGAGCTCTGTCCGGCCGCGGAGGATCCTGTGCTGGAAGCCGCGGGCGAGGCGGCGGTCGAGGTCGAGGATGGTGTGGTGTTCACGGGCGAGGCGGGCGCGGGTGCGGCGGGCGATGATGTCGTGGGCGCGCTGCTGCAGGCGTTTCTGCTGGTGCAGGAGCAAGGATGTCGCGCCACGGCGGAGGCGCTCGGGCCAGACGGTGCGGGCGCGCTGGCGTTCGATGTCGAGGGCGCGGGAGACGCCGCGCTCGAAGCGATGGGCGCGCGTTGCGAGCGCGGTTCCCGCCCGTTCCAGACGAAGCGGCGCCAGATGGACGAGCACCTTCGTGGCGTCGTGGAGGCGTTGCTCCTGTGCGGCGACCCTAGCGACCAGCGCCTGTGCGGCGGCGGTGGGCGTGCGTTCCGACCAGGCGATCTCGTCGAGTGCGCAGCGGTCGAGTTCATGCCCGATGGCGACCAGCGTCTTGACGGGAAGACGGGCGATCCGCCGGGCGATCTGGATGTCGTTCCAGGCGCCGAGCTCGCTGCGACTGCCCCCGCCGCGGGTGATGAGGCAGACGTCCCATGCGTCGGGTGTGGAGGCCACGGCATCGAGGGCGGCGCAGGCCGTGGCGCGGAGCCGTGGGCCCTGGACGCGGATGTCGAATGCGTCGACGACGAAGGGGTAGCCGGAGTCCTCGAGGGTGCGCAGCACATCTGCACGGGCATCGCCCTCGCGGCTGGTGAGCAGGGCGACCCTGAGAGGGAGCAGGGGTTCGAGACGGTCGAGCGCGCGGCGATCGAGGTGTTCGGTGCGCAGTTGTTCGAGGACCTCTTCCTTGCGTCGGGCGAGGTCGCCGAGGGAGTGTCGGGGGTCGACGCCATCGACGATGACCTGGAACGTTCCGCGCGGTTCGTAGAGGGTGACGCGGCAACGCATGCAGACGGTGAGTTCGTCCTCGAGCAGGAGGCCGTTGGCCTGGAGTGCCGCATCGATGGCGGTTCGTTGTCGAGCGAAGATGACGGCGGGGACGGCGGCGGTGATCTGCCCTGCGGCATCGCGCTCCACGAGGGAGAACCAGTAGTTCCCGGAGCGTGCACGGAGATTGTCGATCTCGGCGATCAGCCAGAGGGGCGCGGGGAAGACGCCGGAGAGCGCCTGGTGCGCGGTGCGGTTGAGTTCGCTGACGCGAAGGGCCGGTTGGCCATTGGGTGCGGGGACGGCCTGGGCGCTTCGGCGATCTGGCTCGCGACCGTCGCGGAGCGGCTCTGCTTCGCCGCCGGGCAGCGGGTCGTCCTCGATCGTGAAGTGCAGCTCGCGCAGGGACGGCACCACGCGATCGGCTTCGGTCGCGGGCACCCACCAGCACTTCTCGTGGGGGCTCCAGCGGGTTCCCGGGATGGCCTTGACCTGATCCTTGAGGCTCATCGAGAACGAGAAGCGGATGCACAACCGGTCGTTGTCGAACCAGGCGACCCGGTCGGGGAAGGGCATGAGAACTCGTGGAGGGTGGAGAGAGCGCTGCCGTGCGGCGTCAATCGTCGTGGTCGGTGTCGTGTTGCGGCATGATCCGGTTCGCCGCGCAGAGGCAGCCTGCAACGACGCGAACGATGGGGCAACCATGGCCGTGTGTGCGCGGGTGGGGGCGCGAGTACGCGGTCGGGTGCGGAAGGCCTCGGAGCGGCGGCGTAGGTGTCTGGCCCTGATCTTCCGAGAGAGGTCATGGCTCGCTCTTGAACGGGGCTTCCTCCGTGACTGGCCATTGCCATGGAGCGCCCCTAGGGGACGTCTGTCCGGCCCGCGGGCCACCCCAGCGGCCGATGCCCCCCTGCTTCTCGAGGAAAGCGATGAGTGTCGTCACGATCTACGTCACGGGCTACTGCCCCTACTGCGACATGGCAAAGCGCCTGCTGGACGCGCGCGGCGTGCCGTGGACCAGCGTGGATGTCACGACGGACGCGGCGCAGCGGGCCGCTCTTCTCGAGCGAACGGGCATGCGCACGGTGCCGCAGATCTTCGTGGGGGACGTGAGCGTCGGGGGGTTCACGGATCTCCGCGCGCTGGACGAGTCGGGGGAGCTTGTTCCCCTGCTTGAGCAGCACGGCATCGTTCACGGTGCGAGCGAGGGCTGACGGGTTGGTCTGGGGGCCGCCAGGTGCCTCGGCTTGCACTCGCGCCCGGTATCTCGTCGGGCCCCTGAGGGGGCCTTCTCGGGACGGTTGGCTGCGTGCCGGGCACGGCGCATCGGTTGCGCGAGGCATCTCCGGTCAGTGCGGTGATGCGTCGATGCGCGCGGATGGGTTCAGCTTCGGGCCTTCCGCGATGCGCGGAGGTTCAGCTTCGGGCCATCCGCGATGCGCGGAGGTTCAGCGCATCGGGGTGTGCACCGTGCCCGGGTGAACCGAGCTGTTTCGTGCGGCATCCGCGCGCTACTCGGCGGAGCGGAAGGTGAACGGGTAGGTGACGTTGACCATGCCGCCGTCGGGCTCGTCGAAGCGCATCCTGCTGACTTCGCGGAGGATGCAGGACTCGACGTTTCGGTTGCCCATGGTGTTCTCGACGACGGACTGTGCGGTGACGCGTCCATCGAGCCCGACGGTCCAGTTGACGGCAACGCGGCCACCGAGGGACGGATCGGTCTGCAGTTCACGTTCGTAGCAGAAGCGGATTCCGCGGCTGTGTCGTCGCACGACGCGTTCGATCTGTTCCCGGGTGAGGAATCCGGAGACAGAGGGGCTGCCGCGTTCGACGCGGGCCTGGGGCGCTCGCGCCTGACGACGTCCGACCGCGGCGCCCTGCCCTCGTCCGCCGCCGGTGTCGAGGGATCCCACGCCCCCGGCCCGACCGGCCCCGAATCCGCCGCCGCCGGAGCCGGAGCCGGAGCCGCCGAGGCCGAGGCTGCCGTGACCGGCGTTGAAGGCGTCGCCTTCGCCGGCGGTGGCGAAGTCGGCGCCGAACTGGTTGGCGAAGCTGTCGTTCTGCTGGAAGATGTTGGTGAGCGCACCGGACTCGGCGATGGCGGCGTCGAAGGCGCGTCCGAGTTCGGGGGTCTCGAGTTCCTCGACGAGTGGAGCATCGTGGTCGGGGAGTTCCGTCTCGGTTTCGTCTTCCGGATCACCGAACTCGCCTTCTTCGCCTGCGGCGGCTTCCGACATGGTCTCGTCGGGCACCTCGTCTTCCTCTTCCTCGAGGATGTCGGGGGGTTCCTGGGCGAGAATGCGGACGAAGCGATCGGGGAACTCCATGCTTGCGCGCCGGAGTTCGGGGTCGAAGGTGATGAAGGCGAAGAGGAGGAGGAGCATGTGGACGACGGCGGCCACGAGCACCGTGGACGCCAGGTTGAAGTCCACGGTGGAGAGCGGCGAGGCGCCGAGGATGGCTCCTTCGTCATCGACCCACTGGAAGAAGATGCTCACTTCTCCGATGGTGAGGACGCCGTAGTCCCCCGGGCGGATCTGGAAGCTCGTCCCGAGGGCGGAGATCGCCTTGTTGTCTCCGGCGAGAGTGACCTGTCCATCCATGCCGGAGAGCAGGGAGGCGGTGTACTCGCTGCCGGAGGGGGTGAAGAGCACGTGCTCCTCCACGTCGGCGGCCGGCACGACGAACATGGCCTTCGGGCTGGGTCCGACGACGACGTCCTCCGGCTTGCGGAGGATCCGCTCGTTGATGACCGTACCGTTCCAGACGAGGGCTACCCGAAGAAGCTTGCTGCTCACGATGGCTCACCGTTGATGAACTGACTCTGGATGCCGGGGGGGTTGCGGCGATTGGACCGCGGCCAGGTGTCCGTGGTTCCTTGAGGATGCCGCACCCGGGGCGCGGAGAGACTACGGGGGCGCCACAGAACGGTCAAGGTCTTTCCCCGAGACCGCCATGAGGGCTCAGGCAGGGTGGACACCGTCGCGCGGACAAAGTTCCCGCGGGGTGCAGATCCTCTCGTGGGTCCGCTCGAGGCGGTTGTTGCCGGCGGCTCGACGGGGCGCGGGTCGGCGACAGGGATTTGCGGAAGGTCCGCGGGAGCGTTAGCGTCGCTGGCGGCGGTCGGGGAGCGGGCCATGGCAGGGCCGTGGTCGTCGACGCGCCCTTCGTCGCCCCTTGTTCCCATGGCGAGACGAGCCAGACGTGATGTGGAATGGAGTCCAGTCTTCCGCGATCCCTTCCCGGGGTCGGTGTCCGTGGGTGGGAAGGACCCTCGTGCTGGCCTGCGCCGTGGCCGGTTTCGCGTCGCTGGCGTGGTCCGTCGTAGTGCATGCGGAGGATGGCGCCGGGGAGCGAGAGAGAACGCGTTCGGATCGCCTTCCCGGTCCGGTCCGGGCCGCGGATCTCCAGCGAGTGGACGAGGCGCTGCAGCGGGCCATGTTTCCGGTGCGAATCCGGGAGGACCTGGGAGCGGGCTTCCACCCGCGGTACGTCCATGCGGAGGGTGTGGCCACGCTCGTGCAGGCCAGCGACGATAGCGACCCGCTGCTTCTCTTTCCCCTCGGCCCTCTGGACCGGGCGGATCGGATCACGGTGTATGTGGGGGATGTCGGCCACGTCGTCGAGACGCGCTGGGCGAGTGCGGTGCATGGCGTCACTGCCCTCGACGTCAGCTCGATTCCGGACGGGGTGGCCAGGGGCCGTGCCCTGCCTCTGGCCGAGGAGTGGCCGAGCCCTCCGGACGTCTACGTTCGGGGGCCACACCCCGTCCCGGAGGCGGATGACAACCGGACTGGGGGGGCATCGGCCGCCTCGACCACTCCTGCGACGACGCTTCAGGGCTCTGGTACTCCCCTGCTGCACCCCGGCACCCTGGACGCCCAGCCGGCGCGGATCGGCCGAGAGCAGACGCTGCTGATCCACAGTCCGTTCCGCTTTCGCAATGGCTATCCCATCGTGAACGTTCACGGGGAGCTGGTGGCCTTGTCCAGCTTTCCGGCGGCCACACGGCGAGGCGAGGTGCTGGCGGTGCCGATGACGCTGATTCGAGACTGGTACGAGAACCGGGATCGCATCGACCCCGAGGGGAGCGGCCAGCTCCGGCCCCGGGTCATTGAGGAGCAGGTGGAGCCAACGACGGGGGAGGATGCGCTGCGCCCCCGGAGCCGATGACGTGGGACGTCCTGTGCGGGGAGCTCGCGTCCCTGCCCGGCCCGTTGGTGCTGGGCGTCAGTGGGGGAGCGGATTCGGCACTGCTGGCTGCGGCGGCCGTGGCGGTCCGGGGCGACGCTCATCTCGTTCATGTGAACCACCATCTTCAACCTGCTGCTGCGCAGCTCGAGGCCATGGCGCGACGGCTGGCGCGCGCGCTGGGCGTGCCACTGGAGGTACTGCACGCCGATCCTCTGGTCATCCGGAGAGGGGACGAGGGCATCGAGGGCGCCGCGCGACAGGAACGGTATGGGCTGCTGGCCCGAGCCGTTCGTTCGCTGGGAGCGGCTCACGGGGTGACGGCGCACACGCTCGATGATCGGCTGGAGACGCTCCTGCTTCGGCTGATTCAGGGGACGAGCGCGGCCGGGCTCGCGGGGCCTCGGCGGAGTGTGGAGATCGAGGGGGTGATGTGGCATCGGCCGATGCTTGCGTGGAGCCGCTCCGGCGTGCGGCGTGAAGCGTTGGCTCGGTCGCTGCCCTGGCTGGATGATCCGATGAACGAGGATCGTGGTCGCCTTCGGGTGACGCTGCGTTCGGATGTGGTCGGACCGCTGGTGCAGCGAGCGGTGGACGGGCCGCACGGTCTGGTGCCGTTGGCGCGTTCGCTGCAGCAGCTGGAGGAGGATGGGCAGTTGCTGGGCGCTCTCTTGCGGGACGTGCTGGAGCGGTTGTCGCGGCCCTATCCGACGGGGACGTTGCGGATCGATCGTGCGGGCCTTGCGGCCGAGCCGGGGCCGACGGTCCGTGCAGTGCTGGCGGAGGCGTGTCGCCAGATGGGCGTGCGACCGAGTCGACGTCTTGTGTCCTCGCTGTGCACGATGCTTGCGGAGGGTCGGGAGGGAACGCTTCGCGGAAGCGGTGTTGATGCGGTTCTCGGTGTTCGCAGCCTTCGTCTGAGTCCGCGACGCGCGTTGCTGGAGGGAGAGGAGGAGCGGGTCCTGCGGCCGGGAGAGTGGGTGCCCTGGGGATTGCTCAGGGTGTGCTGGGCGCGCGAACGCGCGCCGGCCATGCCCGAGCGTGCTCGCGGGTGGTCGGGCGCGGTGCCCTTGCCGGAGCGCGTTTCCGGGCCGCTTCTTCTGCGTTGTCCCGCGGCGGGCGACAGGATCCCGTGGCGCGAGGGCTCCGAGATGGATCTGCTGGCGCGCCTTGCTCGGGACGGGTGGCCGGATCGCGAGCGCAGATGCGCCCCCGTTCTGCAGGATGGTGACGACCTGCTCGGCGTCGTTGGCGGACGATGGTCCTCCGGAGTCCGGTCCACGCCGACCGAAGGGGCTGGAGATTTGCGGGGGATGCTTTGCTGGTCGTACGGAACGGGGCCAGGATTCGTTGGGGCGGGTCCCTTGCGTGGAGGCTCTGTTCCGCTTAGTTCATCAGATTCCGGCGGGGGATCCGCATCCCCCCACCCCCCGGTGCGAGGGTTCCGTTGAAGCAGTCCCACAAGTCGATCCTGCTGTGGCTTCTCCTGATCGCGGTCGTGGTGATCATCGTTCAGATCATCACGGCCGATGACGGTCCGACGGAGGAGATCGCGTTTTCGAATCTCCGGGCGGCGATCGAGGCTGGCGCCGTCGAGCAGATGACGATCCACGGGGATGGTCGCATCACCGGCGAGCTGCGGGAGGACGCGATCGCGGAGTGGTCGGAGGAAGGGATCGCCGCGTTCGAGACGGTGGGACGCGTGTCGGACGACCTTCAGGACGTGCTGGTGGCGCAGGGGGTGGAGTTCACCTTCCGCCGGGAGGAGCCGAGCCTGTGGACGCCCATCCTGACCATTGCTCTTCCGTTGCTGCTCATCCTGTTCATTTTCTTCTTCTTCATGCGCCAGCTGCAGGGGGGAGGCGGGAAGGCCATGAGTTTTGGCAAGTCTCGGGCCAAGCTACTCAACGAGAACCAGAACAAGGTGACGTTCGCGGACATCTCGGGGGTGGAGGAGGCGAAGGAGGAGCTTCAGGAGATCATCGAGTTCCTTCGGGATCCGAAGCGCTTCACCCGGTTGGGAGGACGGATTCCGAAGGGAGTTCTTCTGATGGGTCCTCCGGGGACGGGAAAGACGCTGCTGGCTCGCGGCGTGGCCGGTGAGGCTGGTGTTCCCTTCTTCTCCATCAGTGGCTCTGACTTCGTGGAGATGTTCGTCGGGGTGGGTGCAAGCCGAGTTCGCGACCTGTTCGAGCAGGGCAAGAAGCATGCGCCGTGCATCATCTTCATCGACGAGATTGACGCCGTGGGACGTCACCGTGGGGCGGGGATGGGCGGGGGCCATGACGAGCGTGAGCAGACGTTGAATCAGTTGCTGGTGGAGATGGATGGTTTCGAGAGCAACGAGGGTGTCATCCTCATCGCTGCCACGAACCGCCCGGACGTGCTTGATCCGGCGTTGCTGCGCCCCGGGCGCTTCGACCGACGCGTTGTGGTGCCACGGCCCGACATTGCCGGGCGCAAGGGCATCCTCGAGGTGCATACGCGCAGGACGCCGCTGGATCCGGCCGTCGACCTTGATCAGATCGCACGGGGAACGCCGGGATTCAGTGGAGCGGACCTGGAGAATCTGGTGAACGAGGCTGCGTTGATCGCGGCGAGGCTCGGCAAGGATCGGCTTGAGCCGGAGGACTTCGAGACTGCGCGCGACAAGGTGTTGATGGGTGCGGAGCGGAGGACTGCGGTCATCTCCGAGCGGGACAGGAGGGTGACGGCCTTTCATGAAGCGGGGCACGCGCTGGTGGCCGCGCTGCTGCCGGAGGGGCGTGATGTCGACCCGGTGCACAAGGTCACGATCATCCCGCGGGGTCGTGCCCTCGGGGTGATGCAGCAGCTGCCCTCCGAAGACCGCCTGAACGTCACGCGAGAGTGGGCGCTGAACCGCATTGCGATCGCGATGGGGGGTCGAATCGCGGAGGAGCTGGTGTTCGGCCAGATCACCACGGGGGCCAGTTCGGACATCCAGCAGGCGACGGACATGGCGCGCAACATGGTGTGCGACTGGGGAATGAGCGAACGACTCGGTCCGATCCACTATGGGGATGGAAAGGAGGAGGTGTTCCTCGGTCGGGACTACAACCGGACGTCGCGCGGCTTCTCGGAGCGAACCGCGATCGAGATAGACGAGGAGGTCCGCAACATCGTGCAGTCGAGCTACGATCGGGCGCGCCAGTTGTTGCGGGACAACATGACGCTTCTCGAGGAGGTGGCGTCGGCGCTGCTGGAGTTCGAGGTGGTCGACGCGGAGGAGATCCGTCTCTTCGTCGAGGGCCGGGGCGAGGAGGCGCGCGTGCGCAGGCGCCTTCAGCGCGCCGAGAAGGCTGCTGAACAGCCGAGACCGGGCACGTCCTATGCGGATGAAGACGAGGAAGACGAAGCGTCCGGACGGGTGACGGCCCTTGCCGGTTCCAGTCCGGCGAGCAGTGCCGGCACGTGAGTCGGGCGGTCTGGGCGCATCGTCGTGGGGTGCTGGATGTCGAGCACACGCCGGCCTTGATGGGTGTGGTGAACGTGACACCGGACTCGTTCTCGGATGGTGGCCGGTACCTTTCGTTGGACGCTGCGGTGAGTCAGGCGCTGCGTCTGGAGGAAGCGGGCGCCTCGATCATCGATGTTGGGGGTGAGAGCACTCGACCGGGCGCCGTCCGGGTGGAGGAACACGAGGAACTGAAGCGCATCGTACCGGTCGTTCGAGCGCTTCGGGCACGCTCCGCCGTACCGATTTCCGTGGACACCACTCGGGTTTCGGTGGCGGCCGCAGCCCTCGACGAGGGCGCGGACATCATCAATGACATCTCGGGGTTTCGGTTCGAGCCCGATCTGGCTGGGGTGGTTGGGGAGCACCGGGCGGGCTGCGTCCTCATGCACACACCCGCACGCCCCCGGGAGATGATGAACCACGCCACGTACGCGGACGTGACTGCGAGCGTGAGAGCCTCTCTCGAGGGGTCGATGCGCATCGCACGCGAGGCCGGCGTCGAGGAGTTGCAGATCGTGCTCGATCCCGGGTTCGGGTTCGGGAAGCAGACCGCCGACAACTGGCGTCTGCTGTCGGCGTTTCGGGAGTTGCGCAGACCAGGGCGGCCGCTGCTGGTGGGTGTCAGTCGCAAGCGAATGCTCCGGGACGCCCTTTCCACGGCGGGAGCAGATGTGACGGAGGACGCCCTGGATGTGGCTACAGCCACGGCGTGTGCGTTCGCACGGATGGCTGGAGCGTCCATCTTTCGTGTACATGATGTACGCTCGGTCCGGGCTGCCCTGGCAGTGGTGGATGCGCTTCGGCAACACGCCGCGCCTGACAGTGGATCCGGAGAGGGGGAGCGGGTGCCGTCGACCTGAACGCCCTTGATTCCTGTGTTCGATCGGATAGGGTATCGCATCCTCGACGCGCGTTGTCCGCAAGCCGGAGGTCGTGGTGGACTTCGCGGCCGAAACAGACGGTTCCGCGGCGCGTGAGGCGGCACCCCACGTCCCCTCCCTTCGCCGCACAAGCGGCCGGATCAGGCAGCGAACGCCTTGAGCACCTTCGACTCCATTCAGGAATTCGCGCTGCGGGTTCTGGACTTCGCGATCGTGTTCCTGGTGATCTACCAGCTCCTGCTGCTGATTCGTGGCACCCGGGCCATGCAGATGCTGATCGGGCTGCTGGGCATCATCGTCGTGTTCTTCGTCTCGGGCGACAACGTGCTCGGCCTTCAGACGCTCAACTGGCTGCTCGACAAGTTCATGGCCTCGTTCTTTCTCGTCCTCGTGGTCCTGTTCCAGAAGGACATTCGCCTTGGGCTGCTCAAGTTCACGAACACGCGCTTCCTCATGGGCCTGAAGCCTGCGGAGCAGACGCACATCATCCAGGAGCTGGTGAAGGCCGCGGAACAGCTGAGCAATGCGTCCATCGGTGCCCTGATCGTCCTGGAGCGCAATGCCGACCTCAGCCCCTACACCGAGGAGGGAATCGCGGTGGACGCGCAGGTCACGGACGAACTGCTCTTCGCGATCTTCAACCCGGCGAATGCCAATCCCTTGCATGATGGCGCCACGATCATTCGTAACGGGCGGGTCTCCGCAGCCGGGTGCTTTCTGCCCTTGACCAGCAACCCTCGAGTTGATCAGACGCTGGGCACACGGCATCGTGCGGCCATCGGCCTCAGCGAGGACTCGGACGCGGTTGTCCTCGTGGTCTCGGAGGAGACGGGAACCGTGTCGGTGTGCCTGAACGGCCAGATTCGTCGCGGGCTGGACAGCAACCAGTTGCGCGAGCTCCTGCAGCACGAGCTGGCGCTTCGTGGCGCTGGCGGAGGCGATAAGCGCGCGGAGGCTCGCTCATGACGCCTCAGCGCAGACGGAATCTGCCTGCCGTGATCCTCAGTTTTGTCCTGACGCTGATTCTCTTCCTCCTGGTGGATGCGGAGCGTCGCGACATCCAGACGATGGTGGTCCCCCTGGAACTTCCCGCGCTTGACGAGGAGCAGATGCTGCTGTCTCCGCTCCCGGAGATCAGCCTGACCCTGGAGGGACGGCGCAACGTCCTTCGACGCTGGAGTCTGGCCGAGACACCTTCTCTCAAGCTGCCGGAAATTCATGAGGGAGAGCACGACTACACCCTGCGGGATGCTCAGATTCGGCTGCCGGCTGGAGTCACTCTTCGATCGATCGTCCCGGCCACCGTGCGGATTCACGTGGAGACACGCGAGCGCCGCATGGTGGCGGTGCGGGCCAACCTTCGCGGGAGTCCGCCGGAAGGGTACGAACTGGGCGACATCGACGTCCAGCCTGCCCGGGTGGAGGTCTCCGGGCCGCGCTCGTCACTGGAGGGGCTCGATACCGTCTTCACGCAGACGATTTCGCTGAGCCAGCAACGGTCGACCGTCGAACGGGAGGTCGATCTGGCGCTTCACCGCCCCTTCCTGAGCCGGACCGACGACTCGGCCATCCGTGTTCGGGTAGACATTTCGGTGGAGGAGACCGTGCGGGTGCTGGAAGCCGTTCCCGTGGAACGGCTCGGGAGCTGGCCATCGACGGCCAGCGTCGAGGTAGGCGCCGTGAGGCTGCGGGTTCGAGGGCCGCGCAGCCTGGTGGAGCGCCTGGAGACCGAGGAGGTGTTCGTCTCCGTGTCACTGGACCAGTTCGACAGCAGTCGTCCGGGCACGTACACCGTCGCGCCTGCAGTCCGCAATCTGCCCGAGGGAATCGAGGTCATGGATCTTCAGCCGCGGGATGTCCGGGTTCGTGTCGCCGAGCACGAGGAGGCGCCGGAGAGCGATGACGAGACGGGGGAGGAAGGCGATGAGTGAGGGGTCGACCGTGGGTTCCATCACACCGGAAGCAGCACGATGAGAAAGTACTTTGGTACCGACGGCATTCGGGGCCTTGCGAACAGTGACCCGATGACGGTGGAGAACGCCTTGCGTCTCGGGCGTGCCGTGGCGTTCACGTTCGGCGCATCGAGCAAAAGTCGGCCGAAGATCCTCGTCGGCAAGGATACTCGCCTGAGCGGCTACATGCTGGAGTCTGCGCTCGTGGCCGGCATCACGAGCACCGGCGCCGACGTGATCCTGCTTGGTCCCATCCCGACCCCTGGTATCGCCTACCTGACCACGAGCATGCGCGCGGAGGCGGGCATCGTGATCAGCGCGAGCCACAATCCCTACGAGGATAACGGCCTCAAGGTGTTCGGGCATGATGGATTCAAGCTTCCGGATGAGGTGGAGGCCGCGCTCGAGCTCCGCATGGAGTCCGAACTCGAGCATCCCGATCTGGCGCGGGGTGCGGATATTGGCCGTGCGCGCCGTATCGAGGACGCGAACGGCCGGTACATCACGCACCTCAAGGCCCTGCTGCACGAGACGTTTGACCTCGACGGGCTGCGCGTTGTGGTGGACTGCGCCAACGGAGCCGGCTATCGAGCGGCTCCGGCCGTGTTCGAGGAACTTGGCGCAGAAGTGATTCCGCTGGGGGTTCACCCCAACGGGCTGAACATCAATGCGTCGTGCGGCAGTCTGCATCCGGAGTGCTGCGCAGAGGCCGTGCGCAAGCATGGTGCGGATCTTGGTGTGGCACTCGACGGCGACGCGGATCGACTCATCCTTCTCGACGAGCGCGGCGAGGTGGTGGATGGGGATGCCATTCTCGCCCTGTGCGGCCTGCACCTTCACCAGGAACGAAGACTGCGGGGACCGACAGTGGTGGCGACGGTCATGAGCAATCTGGGATTGGAACACGCCCTCGCCGGCGAAGGGGTAGGGCTGGTGCGAACCGACGTGGGTGACCGCTACGTCGTGCAGCACATGCGCGAGACAGGCCTGAATTTTGGAGGAGAGCAGTCTGGCCACCTGGTGTTCCTGGACCATGCGACCACGGGAGACGGCATTGCCGCAGCGATTCAGGTGCTCAACGTGATGCTTTCGCGGCAGCGACCTCTGAGCGAGCTCTCCGGGATCATGCAGCGCGTACCGCAGGTCCTCGTCAACCGCGCCGTTTCGCGAAAGAGGCCGGTGGAGGAACTCCCCGCCTCACAGGCACTCATGGCGAACCTCGAGCGGTCGCTCGCAGGCCGAGGTCGACTTCTGGTGCGATACTCTGGAACGGAGTCGAAGATTCGCGTTATGGTGGAGGGCGAGGACGAGGCTCGCATCCGAGAGATGGCAGAGGACCTCGCCGACACCCTCGTGAAGGAACTCGACCGCTGATCGCTCGGCCATACGGCCAGAACACGGAGCCCGGTTCATGACGCTTGCTCGCGAACACGCAAGGCCCGCACTGGGGGTCAACGTCGACCACGTCGCCACCATTCGGCAGGCCAGAGGAACACGCTATCCTGACCCGGTGGCGGCCGCGATGGTGGCGGAGCTGGCGGGGGCGGACCAGATTACCGTTCATCTGCGGGAGGATAGACGGCACATTCAGGAGCGGGATGTTTCGGTACTCCGCGAGGTGGTGACGACGCGCCTCAACCTCGAGATGGCGATGACGGACGAGATGCTGGGCATCGCGCTCGACCAGCGTCCCTCGATGGTGACGCTGGTACCCGAGCGTCGCGAGGAGCGCACGACAGAGGGGGGGCTGGATGTGCGAAAAACATCGAGTTCGCTTGAGAGGTTCAGCGAGGCTCTTGGCTCGGCGGGCATCACCTGCAGTGCATTCGTTGCTCCCGATCTGCAGGTGATCGAGGCGTGCGCTGAACTCGGCATTCCGATGATCGAGCTCCACACGGGTGACTACGCGCACGCGACGGGTCGGGATGATGACCAGGAGCGGGAATTGCACCGCCTCCGGGCCGCAGCCGAGCACGCGCAGGCTTGCGGACTGACCGTGGCGGCCGGGCATGGCCTCGACTACCGAAATGTGGGCGCGCTCACCACGATTCCGCAGATCGTGGAGTACAACATCGGTCATGCCATCGTGGCCAGGGCCATCATGGTCGGCTTTGACCAGGCGGTCCGAGAGATGCTCGACGCCCTGAACCCCGTTCCCCATCGTCGACATTGATCCACCAGAGAGTCCTGACCTCCAAAGCGATGGCAGCGCTCGACCGGCGCGCCATCGACTCACTCGGAATCCCGGGTATGGTGCTTATGGAGCGAGCCTCTCTGGTCTGTGCGGATGCTCTCGAACGCCTGGCGCCCGGAGCACCGTCGCTGATCCTCGCTGGACCCGGCAACAACGGTGGTGACGGGTCCTGCATTGCACGCATTCGTCGGTGTCGTGGGCATCGTGCGACCATCCTGACGCTGGGCGACCCGAACAGCTACCCTCCCGACGCCAGCGCCAATCTGGAGATCGCCCGTCGGGCCGGCTGCGAGATTGCCCCGGCTTCACCTGATCGCCTGCGGGCGGAGCTTCACCAGAGGCCCGTCGTCGTTGATGCGCTGTTCGGAATCGGCTTGAGCGGTACACTTCCCCGCGAGGTGGTGCAACTACTCGACATCGTCCGTCGTGAACATGACGGCACCGTGCTCGCGGTGGACGTACCCAGCGGCGTTCACAGCGACACCGGGAGCTGCGATCCTGGAACGCTGAGCGCAACCCACACAGTCGCCATGGGTGCACTGAAGTGGTGCCATGTCCTCGGCGACGGAGCCGAGCGCTGTGGAACGGTCGAGGTGGCAGACATCGGGCTACCCCGGTGCTGGCTCGACGAGGCCGCCGCTGCGACGATCGTCGACCGACGCATGGCTGGCACGCTCGTGCCACAGCGTTCGAGAAACGTGCACAAGGGATGCAGTGGTACGATTCTGCTCAGGGCAGGTTCGCCGAAGATGCCCGGTGCTGCGGTGCTGGCAGCTCTGGGCGCTGTGATGACGGGCACCGGTCTTCTCTCCGTCGATGCCTCGGAGGACGTTCTCTCGCTGGTGCTCCGCACCGTACCGGAGTGTGTCGCTGCGCACTCGGGGCGCCAGCACGATGTGGTGCTCATCGGGCCGGGACGTGGCACCAGCGACGAAGCCGCGGCGGAACTCGAGTCCACCGTGACCGAGGTGCGAGGTCCGCTTGTCCTCGATGCAGATGCGCTCAACCTGATGGCGGCACGTGGACTCGTGGGTTCCACGGAGCACTGGAGTGCAATCCTCACCCCCCATCCTGCCGAGCTGGCGCGTCTTCTCGGCGTGGAGCTTGCCGACGTTCTCGGCGATCTCCCGGGAGCAGCCATGCGAGCCGCTCGCATGTGGAATGCCGTCGTCGTCGCCAAGACCGCTGGGGCAGTCATCGCGGCGCCGGATGGTCCCGTCTACTTTGTCGAACCGGGTTCCTCGAAGATGGCATCCGCCGGCTGCGGCGATGTTCTGGCAGGAATCATTGCAGCACTGCGTCCTCATCTCCCCCCACTGGAGTCAGCGATCCTCGGTTGCTGGGTCCATGCCGCGGCGGGCCACGCAGCCGCTCTGGCCACCGGCTCCCTTCGGGTGCGAGCACAGGAAGTGGCTCGGAACGTCCCGTCCGTCCTGTCCGAACTGGGACCGCGATGAACCGATCCATCGGTCCTCGTTCGCCTCTGAAGGGCGCTGTCCTTGTTCTGGCGGTGATGGCACTTGGTGCCACATGCGACGTGCAGGACATCGGTGAGTTGCAGACCCTCGAGTTTTCCGAAGTACAGGACGATTCCGGCATCCTGTATACCCAGCCGGTCATCGGCAGGCTTTCCATGGACTGGATGGTCGCGCTGGAGGAAGCCGAAGGGACCGAGACGCGGGTCCAGATCGAGGTCCAGGCCCAGACCAGTGGTCGCGTGGATGATGAGGCGTGTACGCTGCTTCGTTCCGGCTCGGGGCGGCGCGTCAACCCGGCTCCGCACTCCTTCGCGGAGCCCACGGAGGAAGACCTGAACGCCCTTCCCCTTGTACGAGAGGTAGGCACACCACTCCTCGTGCGCATCGAAGAGAGGCCACTTCCGGGATTTCAACCTTCCTTTCGGCTCCAGATTCCACGGGATTCCGTCTGGCTCGTGACTGATGTGGACGCCGACCTTGCGGTGACCATCCGTACTCTGTCGGGTACGGAGTTGGTCCCGGAAGCGACCAGGAGTGCCTCTCCCACGTGCCCCGGTGTCGGCGGCACCACGAGGAGCTTTGTTCTCGAGGAGGGAATCCATGTCGTGTCGTTTCCCGACGGACCACTGGATACGCGCCTCATGGTGCATGAGGACTGTGCGCGTGGGCGGCGCGTGCCGCGAACATGCGCCGGCACGAGTGGCCCTCTGGAACGCCTGGACCTGAACATGGAAGCCGGTGGTGTCCAGTCGGGCACGACCGGACCGGAAGTGCTGGGAATCGGCGATCGGCTCGTGCTTCGTGTCACGTGCGCTCCCGGGCCCTGTCTTGGAACCTTCCAGCACACCGTGATCGCGACACCGCTCGAATGTACCGGGGTGGCCGACTGTGCCAGCTCGGAAACCTGCACATCTGACGGATACTGCCTTGTGGAGGATGACCGGTCTGGAGGCTGTCATGCGACACGAGGCGCCCTGACTGCGCTCCCCCTTCTCTTCAGCCTCGTCCTGCTTCTCGGTCTTCTTCGCCTGAGCCGACCATCGGCAGCGTGGACGGTCGTGCTGCTCGTCCTGATCACGCCCGGCTCGGCTCGCGCCGATTCGACCACAGAGGTGTTCATGCTTCTGGGTTCGGGCACGCAGCTCTTCAGTGGACAGATCGGCGGACAGGTCGAACGCGGCATGACCTTGCGGCTGATGCAGGGCATGCACTTCCGGCATGTCGGACTTCATGTCGACGTCCGACGTGACTTTGCACTCACCACGCAGGACGGTCCACCCACCGAACGCGGAATGCAGTTCTCCAGGGTAGGCGTCGGCTCGCGCGCAGGGATCACTTCGCGACAGCTCAGCGGCTTCGCTGCTGTCGAGTACTGGCGACTGGGCATGCTATCCAACCCCATCGCTGGCACGATGGGCGCGCAAACCACGCACCACGCAATTGGCGGACACGTCGCGCTTCGTTGGCAGAGCAGCCTGCCACTCTTCCTCGAAGTGCAGGGAGGGCTTGCCTATCCATGGACGATGCAGAGCCGGACTGTGCTCGTCGATGCCATCCTGTCCGCAGGAATTCGCGGTATCCTGCGCTGAGCGGAGGCGCTCAGCTCCCCCGTGCGAGGAAACGTTCCGCCTCCACGCCTGCACGGACGGCCTCATGGATCGGTTCGGTGGGCATCCGACCGCTGGCAATGGCGTTCGTGGCCGAGTCGAGAGCGCTCGCCATCACCTGCAGTGGCGCTTCAAGGCCGGTCCACAACTCGAAGGACACCGCCCCTTGATGAAGAAGCATCACCCGACCATCAAGGCATGGTGCGCCTGCCTGCAGGGCCAGCTTCTCGAAGGACAGGCGTTCGCGGCTGTAGCTCAGGCTCAGCCAACGGCTGTCGGCCATCGGTTTCGCGAGGCCGAGCACGCGGTACGCCCGAGAGGCCACTCGCGGATCCTGATGCGCCAGTGAAGTGGCGTCGATCACGAGGAGCGAACCCCTCAAGTCGTCCAGAGCGCTCGCATCCCAGCACCGCACGTCTACCTCCTCGACAAGGTCCTGTGCCAGGATGGCAGTCACCGCTCTGGGCCGTCTCACCACGACTCGAACCGGGAGCCGATATCCTCGGCAACAGGAAATGGCAGCCGCAGCAGCACCGCCACCGCCGAGGACGACCGCCTCCACCGGATCACCTTCCCGAATGCCGAGAGCGTGAAGGGATGCACGCACGCCGTACACATCCGTGTTGGCGGTACGACAAGCTCCCTGCCCGTCCCGCCAGAGCGTATTTGCTGCCCCGGTCCGGACGACCGAGTCACTCGGGGCGAACCGACCTCGGGCCGCGAGTCCCTTCCATGGAAGGGTGACGTTCGCTCCCACGAGGTCATCCGACTCCATGGCAGCGAAGGCACGTTCCACTGTGGCCTCGTCCGCCAGCACGGCACGGTAGCGCCACCCGAGATCGCAGGCGCGCAACCCTGCAGTCTGGAAGGCCGGCGACACCGAGTGGGCAACGGGTCGCCCCAGAAGCACCAGTTCCGCTCCGAACGTCTGCCCGGGCATGACTGGTTCTCGCTTCGTGTCCATGTTACTCCTTCACCCGGGACAAACCCGTACCTGCGCCTGCAACTGATGCCATGATCTTTCCGGCTCTTCCAGTCGTTCCCCCCTCACACGTTCGTGAACTGGTGCACCAGGGCGCGGTCTGGACCATTGGGAACTTCGACGGACTCCACCGCGGTCATCGAGCGATTCTGCGCTCGACGGTCGAAGACGCCGAGCATCGTGAACTGCCCGCATTGGCGATGACCTTCGAGCCACACCCGGTGGAGATCTTCGCCGAGAAGGCGCCGAAGGAGTTCCGGCTTGCCACCGCAGACGAACGAAGACAGGCCCTCCTGGACGCTGGCTTGAGTGAGGTTTGGACCGTACCCTTCAGTCGGGACTTCGCAGCCATCTCCCCTCTCGACTTTCTGGATGCACTCCTTGTCCGCACCCTGCGGGCCGAGAGCATCCATGTCGGCTACGACTTCAACTTCGGTCACCGCCGCTCGGGAAGCACCGCCACCCTGCTTGACTATGCGAAGCACGGCGAACTGACGGCAACGGTTCATCCCGCAGTCATCGATGATGGCGCTCCCGTGTCATCAACCCGGATTCGGTCCGCTCTTCGACGCGGAGATTGTGAGGAAGTGAACCGACTGCTCGGTCAACCCTGGTCGCTGTCCGGCCCAAGAACACCGGGCGCAGGACGTGGAACTGGTATCGGAATTCCGACCATCAACCTCTATCCACAAGGTCGCCTGCTTCCTCCTCCTGGAGTCTACGTGACCACCCTGCGCGTACCTGCAACCGGGTTCCATGCAGGCGCCGTCACGAACGTAGGCTACCGACCCACCTTCGAAGTCGACAGCGGCATCAGCGTGGAAACCATGTGTCTGGGCCCCATGGCACCAGATGTACAACCGGGCGTTCGGATAGACGTCAGCTTTCTCTCGCGCATCCGCGAGGAACGACGTTTCCCCTCCACCGACGCCCTTCTTGAACAAGTCGCGGATGATCGTGCACGTGCCGCAGCGTATCACGAACGCTCCCAGGCAACCGTGTAAAGCGTCGCCTCGCCCTTCACCAGCCCCCCTCCTCTTCCGAACCCCCTGACGTTCGAGCGGCGTCGTTGCCACCGTCGAACGGGGACGGATCGGTCCATCGTGCACCCGGGAAACAACTAGCTGCTCGCTGACTCCTCCGCATCCCCATAGTACTGGTTGTACTGCTGATAGTAGTACCGGTAGTACCCACCTCCCGTTGACCGCTTCTCGAAGTTCACGCTGTTCAGCACAATGCCGAGGAGATTGGCCTTGACTGCGTCAAGGTCATCGATCGCGCGCGCGAACGCATCCTTGTTCGTATGCGACGCGCGCGCGACAAGAACAACGCCGCCCACCCTCCCGGAGAGGACACGCGCATCCGTCACCGGACCGACAGGAGGCGTGTCGAAAAGCACTCGATCGAATCGTTCGTCCAGCTCGTCCTGCAAGCGGCCGAAGGCCACCGAGTGCAGAATCTCGACCGGATTCGGAGGTACCGAACCGCACGGAAGCAAGAAGAGGCCCGGCACCTCGGTTTCCACGAGCGCCTCATCAAGCGTGCACTCTCCCACCAACACATTGACCAGACCTCGACCTGCATCATCGACCCCGAACACCCTTCCGAGTCTTGGCTTGCGCATGTCCGCATCCACAAGCACCGTGCGGTTCCCGGACTGCGCGAACACCGTAGCGAGGCTGACCGATGTCAGCGTCTTCCCTTCGCGCGGTCCGCTGGACGTTACCAGCATTCGCTTCAGCGTGTCCTCACGGTCCATGAACAAGAGGTTGGTACGGATGGACCGACACGCTTCCGCCATTCCGGAACGTGGAAAGCTGTGAACGAAGATGTCGGGGTTGAACTCCTGGCCCTTGGCCGGACCACGCGAACTCCCTCGACGCCCCTTGCCTGCAGAGATCTCCGGCAACATTCCGAGGAGTCCAAGTCCGAACTCGCGGTCGAAGTCGGTATCGGGCTTGACGCTCTGATCCAGAAACTCCAGCGCAAGAGCGGTTCCAAGGGACAGAACACCCGCAAGCAACAGTGTCGCGAGAAAATACACTGCCCTTCGCGGCCGAACGGGAACGACGGGGACGACTGCGGACTCCAGCACACTGAGGTTGTTGTGCTGCAACATGCGGTGAAGCTCGATCTCCTTCAGCCGGCGCTCCATCACTCCAAAGAGCTCGCGATTCGTCTCCGCTTCACGACGGAGCGCGTTGAATGCAATTTCGTTCTCTCCACTTCGCAAAACATCCCGTTGCGCGCTGGACAGCCGCTCGGCCACCGTACGCTCGAGAAGCTGTGCCGTCTCGAAACGCTGGACGTATGAACGAAGAACGTTCTGGATCTCCCGCTCAAGGACATTCTCCAGCATCTCCCTTCTTGCGAGTACCGCGCGTCGCTCAGGCCACAGCTCACCGTAGCGCTCGCGCAGTTCCAGGTCCCTCTCGTCCAGAGCCACCAGTTGACCCTTGAAGGACTGAATCATGCTGTTATCCAGTATTTCCGGAATATTCGCCGCAAGCAGATCATCCAGTGAGTCGTACGTGCGAATCTGCCGCACGACCGAACCCAGCCTGTCCACCTCCAGTCTTGCGTTCGCCAGCTGAGTGCTCAACTCCTCCACGGCGCGCACGCTCAGGTTCCGCCTATCGTCGAGCGCGACCGAAAGCGTTCCCTGGTCACGCAGATAGTCCAACTGCGCAAGCTCGGCGTTCTCCAATGAGGAGCGAAGGCTTGCGCTCTGCTCCATCAACCAGTCCAGCGCCTGATCCGTGGCCTCGAGCTGGCGCAGGAGGTTCCTCTCCACGTGAGCCTCCGCCACAGCGTTCACCACGTCCGCGGCCAGAACAGGATCCCGGGAGGACATCGTAATCTGCACCACTCTTCGCTCATCATCCGCGTTCACGCGCAGCATTCCGCGGAGCATGATCGCCGGATTTGCAACTGCCGATCGTTCCACAATCGCGTCTGGTGTGGCTTCGTCACCGAAGAGACCGAGGAATGATGGGCTACTCCGCAACGATAGCCTCTCGGCGACCTCGTCCAGAAGCTCGGGACTCCGCAGCAGATGCTCCTGCATGGCGAACTGGATCCTGTTGGCCATGAAGCTGCTCCCCTGTGGAGCCGCTCCATCTCCGAAAGGACTCAGCGCGCGAACCTGATCGCCTTCGGGCGACACAAGTACCGTTGCCGAAGCCTGATAGACATTCGGCTGTTGCATGGTGTACCAGTACCCTCCGGCAGACACGACCACGAACACCGCGAGCATGGCCCAGGCGTGTCTCCACAGAAGGCCGATCCAGAACTGGACCGCCGCCACCGAACCATCGGCGTTCCGGTCCCCCGCACTAGACTCTCGACGCTCCCCAGCTTCCATGGCTCCCTGTTCCTTTCCGGTGGACCGTGGCCACCCACACCGTGAGCGTTCTACTGCAGAAACCGGTAAGCCGGCACGAACACAAGGTCGTTCGGCCAGAGCCGCAGGTTGGGAGCCCGTCCACTCATGACCAGCCGAAGCGGCACCTCAATCTCCACCATCTCTCCGTCCACACGCCGCGTGACAATGGCACGGTCCTCGGACGCATTCTGCGACAGTCCCCCCGCCAACGCAATCGCTTCCACAATCGTGAGCGAATCCGAGTAGGGAATGCTCCTCGGTGAACTCACAGAACCGACGACCAGAACCTGCAGGGATCTCTGCTCGACGATCCTGCACTGTACCGATGGTTCATGAATCAACCCATCACCCAGGCGCTCCACCAGAATCTCTTCCACGTCTTCACAGCTCAGGCCCGCAACCTCAAACGAACCGACAAGCGGGAAGCCGACTATCCCACGGGATGAAACGGAGTACTCCCCAGAGAGTTCCTCTTCCCTGAACACCCGGACTTCGAACCGATCACCCGGACCCAATGCAGTCGAGAACTCGCCTTGAAACGAATCCAGCGAGTGCGCGAGATAGTCGGAACTGATCCGCGTACCGCATGCAGACGCGAATCCCACGACGCACAGAACCAACAGGACCAGCAGCGCGCGCTGCTTCCGTAGCGCAACCGCTCCTCCTTTCGACTGTGCTCGCGGAGACGTCCGTTGGCTAGAACCGGACATCCACTCCACCCGAGACCAGATGCTGCACATAGCCGCGGGGCAGCGCACTGACACCCTCCTCGAACTCTTCCGCTTCATCCAGACTGCTTCGCAGCCGGTAGCGCACACCGATCCCGACGTTTCGAGCCACCGCCACCCGCAGCGACGAACCGGCGTCCAGCAATCGATCCGTCCGATCCTCGAGTTCTCCATCTCCGGACACGAACGAATCGAGTCTCACGAAGCGAAGACCCGTATACGCCTCGAGCTCGACGATGTTCCACCGGTAGCTTCCCTCGAGCCGAATCCCATCATACCGGAGCGCATTCGCCACGGGAGAATCCTCGAGCCCTCGCCGCCATCCAGCGGTCAGCCGAAGGGAGGACACAGGCTGCAGCATCACCGATGCCTCGGCTGTCAACGCTGCCGCACTGGGGCCCACATCGTGATTGATACTTGCGTAACCTACAGCCGTACGTGTTCCAAGAAACCGCGTCCAGGCTGTTGTGAAACCGAGAACACCGTTCAGCGACGTCGAGTCCGAACGCGCGGCACTCCGGGCATCCTCCCCCGCTCCTCCTTCCTCATCGCGCTCATCCACGTACATCGTTCGCGCCAGACCGCCGGTGACGTAGAGGGCCGTTCGCGGGAGGAAATTGTACTGAAGCCGCGCACTGACTCCTGGGGTGTTTCGATCGAGCTGCGACCGCTCTTCGAACCGGGCGACTCGATACGTGCCACGCAGGTAACCGCTGAATCCGAGGCGCGACTCCCCGATTCCACCGGGATGGAAACCGACCTCCACGCCGGGTGCCAAACGCCAGTTCCGCAGCGGTGAACCGTCGACCGAATAGGCGGGGTCGTTCGTTCGCCTTACCCGGAAGGATGCCGCAGCGCTGACATCCCCAATCGGATTGAGTCGCAGACCCGTGTGTCCCGTCAATGATAGTCCACTCTGCTCCCGCTCGCCTTCTTCTTCGCTGATGTACTGCATCCATTCGGCCGACAGTTCGAGATCGAAGTCGTAGCTTCTCGGCTCGATGGTCGACAGGCCGATCCGTGGCTCCACGAAGGCGCTGACCGACGATACCTGTCCATCGGGATTGTTATCGGCGGCGAGGAACAGATTGCTGTTGTACCCTGCACCCGCGCCGAGTCCGGCGCCAAGGCGCAGCTCACCGACTGACACGCCGTCCTGCGCCGCCACCTCTGAGGTTCCCGCAAAGGTCGACACCATCAGAACGCTCACCGCGAGTGCCGACAAGGCACACGACGGGTTCCGGCGATTGGTGGACATGAACGAACGCATCATGGACATCTCAGAAGAAGGGAGTTGCTTCCGGCGTACGATCATCGACAACCACGTCGTCGTCAACCACGGCATCGAACTCCATGTCGAGATCCGCTCCATCAAGGGGTTCGTCGATTTCGGCGGACCTTGTCTGTCCGTCCACGGGATCACTCACTCCCTCGGCTTCACCGAGACAGCGCTCCGCCTCCTGCCTGCTTCCTGCGGCCTGCGCAGCGAGCCGGCTCAGGGAGCTCATCTCCCTGCTCAGCTGGTCTGAACGGCCGTCCTGCACCAGGCCCGACATCGCCTCGACTTGCTGCTGGGCGCTTCTTCCGATGGCCCGGATGGTGGTCAGAACCGGAGCAACACACGAATCCGCAAGATCGGGGTCGCTGCCTCGCACTTCGCCCTCGATCGCCACGACCCGCTCCACGTCACTGTTGATTCCAGCGAGGAGCTCGGCGGCCTCCTCCATCAACGCATCGACCGCCTCGTCCGAGAGTTGCTCGGGTTCTTCCTCGACGGCAAACGCCACCGAGCAAAGCACAATCAGCATGAGCGCGGCCCAAGAACCCGTAACGAAGATACGTAGACTAGCCATGAGGACTCCTGTGAAGACCAGACAGACGTTGCCTACACGCGCACAGCACTCCGGTCAAGTGCGGGGCGCCATTGCAACTCGAACCGGCGCAACCTGACTCCATCACCCGGCGCCAGCCACACACCGTTGAAAATCCGCCACATACACCACTGAAGGCGCCCAGTCCTTCCCGTGAACCACAGTCCCAGGCCGCTGACGCCCACCTGTCGAACCTGCAGGGACTAGCGTCCGGACGAAAAGACGTACGGCCGCTGCACCCAGACCGATCCGCCGTCGGGCGCACGGAACCTCAGACCGCGAAAAACACCCTCGATGCACGACTGCACTTCTCGTCCAAGATTGTGGCTCGGAATCCGCACGCTGGCCACTCGACCATCGCCACCGATCTCGAAACGCACCTCCATTCGTCCGGCAAGACTCGGGTTGTTTCCGAGTGCGCGCTGATAGCACGACTCGATCTGTCGATTCGCGCGACGAAGCACCCCGTTGATGTTGTCCCGATCGAGTGAACCGGTCCCGGCCGTTTCGAAGCCGCCTGCACGAATGGACCCGGTGGGTCGACTCGGCCCGGAGTCGGCAGGCCCTGTCGCGACGGCCGGTCCCGTTGAGCTGGTGTCGATGTTGCTCCCTGTCGCCGGCCGTTGACCGGGATCGATCCCTGGACGGGCACCGAGATTGCTCGCCAGCCCGGGCTCGGACCCTCCGATATTTCCGCCGGCCAGCACCTCGGAAAGGTCACGCTGGCCCGTTCGATCTACCGCGGAAAGTCCCAGATCAATGCCACCGTCGGCTACAAAGGCAGCGCCGATCGCAGTCTGTTCCACCACTCGCATGGCTTCCTCCCGGGTCTCCGACGGACGTCGTTCGACCGACGGTTCCGGCTCAGGCTCCCGCTCCCGCGTTGGTTCGGGCTCGGGTGCCGCCTCCGGCACGAGCTCGGCGGAGTCATCCGGCTCCGACTCGTCGGGCTCCTGTTCCTGCTGCTCTGGAAGCTCCACAGCCCGCACGAAGCGGCTCGACATTTCATCAATGCTGCGAGGGCGCGGTGGCGGCGGGACAAGCAGAACCAGGTAGAGCGCAGCTCCAAACTGCACGATGAACGAGAAGAGCAATGCCCAGAGATAGGCGCCGCTCAAACCCATGATCGTCGAGAGAAACTGAAGCATTCCCCCGCGCATGTTCGCGGGAAGCTGCGGAAGGACGCGGAGTGGAGGTGGATTCACGAACTGGAACAGGAACGTCACTTCCCCAAGGGTGACCTTGCCCCGTCCATTCTCCGGCAGCTCGACCATCGCCGCCTTTCCGGACACCGTGGCCTTTCCACTCGAACGAAGTTCGGCCAGGGAAGTGGCGGACGCTCCCGATGCCACTCGGCCGCTCATCTCGGGCGTGAAGCACAGGTAGTACTTCCCGCCGCGCACATCGAAGAGCGTGAAGGACTTCGGCGCCTCGGCCAGCGGGACGACCAGCGTGTTCTGGAACCCCTGACCGATCGTCACGGACTCACGAGTGCGGAAGATTCGTTCCTCGATCACCCGATCGTTCTGAATCACACCTACTCGGAGAATCTTCTGTCCGGACTGTGTCGCCATCGCTACACCAGGCTACGGTCTTCCAGAAACGTGCGGGGTCAATTCCATCTTCCTACTCCGCCTGCCTGCACAGTTGTGGCGGCGCACCCTCCCGGGCAGAACTCAGGGCGCAGCCGCCTGCAGCAGACCTGATCCCTGTTCGCGCTGAATTCCCGCAAATTTGAAGTTCTGCACCTGCGCCGCAGACGCCGTGATCATCACCTGAGTCAGGAGTTCGTAACGCACATCAGAATCCGCAATGATGGTCACCACGCGCTGGACATCGCCTGAACCTCGAAGCCGATTTCGGGCGGCTACCTCAAGCTCGTCCTCGATCTTCTGCTGAAGATTGGGGATCAGTGGCGAATCGGCGGACTGCAGATGCGATGGGTCGATTCGACCATCATCGTTGACCGCAACCACAAGCTCGTCATTCACAAGGACACTCGTCTTCGTGAGCGTGATGGTCATCGTGTCCTCGGGCGCCAACTCCGTGGTTGACCAGGGAAGTCGGAGGTCCTCGCTCTGATTGATCTGGATGGGCTCGGTACTGTAACTCTTCAGAAGGAACACCAGGATAATGGTCATCATGTCCATCATCGAGTTGATGTTCAGCCCACCACCACCGTCGTCGCGCCTTGAAGCGGAACGAGCGGCGCGTTTCGCCTTCTTGTCCGCATCCAGCGCGTCATCCTGATCCTGCTGCGGTCCGCTGATAATGTCAGACATTGCTACCTACTCCTGCTTCAAGCCCGCCAGATTGGCGCAGCATTCTCCTTCGAACCCGTGCTGTCGGGCGTGTCAGCCACCTGCACGCGGCAACATCAGCACTGGGTCGGGAAACAGTCGGAACCGGTACGGGCCGTCCTCGCCTCCGGTGAGATACGTTGCGTTCTCGAGCTGCTCGAGCGTCGGCTCGCCGCCTCCCCCCAACAGAAACGCGTCTATGTTCGCTCCGCCACTTGGCTCACCTGGATCCGTACCCTCGGGCCTCAGGAAGAACCGGACGGTATCCATGGTCTTCATCAGCGACGCGAAATCCACCTCGGGGCTGGCGAGCAGGCTGATCACGTCATTGTTCTCCTCGGAGAACCGGTCGTACCACTGCGGTTGAAGCCGGATGGTCGCAAGGTGATTGTAGAGCGAGGCGTAATCCAGCCGGTCGAGCAGCGCGTCACCATCGGACGACTCCGTGCGCAAGCAAATCGTCGGCGGAAGGGTCTCTGCTCGCGCGTGGGGCGACCCACCCGCCGGCGTCTCCTCTCCACCCGCCGCGGCTGCGCCGCCACATCGCTCGATCGGCGTCGTGAAGCCAGCGAAGTCCGGAAGGTTGCGCTGGTCCATCACACGAAAACCATCACTGGAAATCGCGATCAGTACTCGGGGCACCGGATCCTCTTCTTCCTGTTCCTCGCTGTCAGCCTGCGTCGCCTGTGCCTGTCGCGGCGAGCTGATGTTGACCACACCGGCCTTCATGAACTCGGTGGAGAGAAGCAGCAGTGGAATGAGAATCATGACCATGTTCATGATCGGCGCCAGGTTCAGATCCTGGACCTCATCCACCACATCTTTCCTGCGTCGCTTCGCCATGGCTCCTCCTCGGGCGTCCCTGCTCAGACAGGGACAACTTTTCGTGCGCGGAGTTCCGAAAAATGGGCTCAGCCTGCATTCAGTCGCAGACCGAGCCCTCCAGCACCGGAAGTCACTCCGCGGCGGCCGTACCGCGCGCCTGGGCAACCAACAGGTTCTCGATCTTGACGGCGTTCTGGTCGATCTCCTCGACGATCTTCTTCGTCATTCCGCTCAGGAACAGATGGAAGAGCATCGTCGGAATCGCCACGATGAGACCAGCGGCCGTCGTGTACATCGCGAGCGAGATACCACGCGCCAGAAGCTGCTGACGCTCTTCCGGAGCTGCGTTCTCCAGGGCCGCGAACGCATCGATCAGACCGACGATGGTACCCAGCAGACCAAGGAGAGTGGCGATATTCGCGAGTGCAAGCAGCGCAGGCGTGCGACGCGTCACCAGCGGAATCACTTCGAGTGTCGCTTCCTCGATGGCGTTCTGGATGGACTCCTTGCTCTTCCGAGCACGCATGAGACCCGCCTTCACAACCTTCGGAAGTGCGGCATCCTGCGCAGCACTGCAGAGCTTCAGCGCACGGTCGATGTTGCCCGCCATGACGAGCTTCTCGATCTGCCGCATGAATGCCAAGGCGTTGATGTTGTACTTGAAGAACAGGAAGATGAACCGCTCGAGCACAATGCCGAGCGCGAAGATCGAGATCACCAGGATGAGATACATCCAGATGCCACTAACCCGAAATGCTTCAGCGATGGTTCCCATGTTCGACTCTCTCCTGCGTGGGGTGGCTTCCCGGAAATGATGCGGCACCAGTCATTCACTGGCGCAAGGGACCACATCATTCCCCTCGTTACGTCATGCGTTCCGTGCGCAATGCCGGAAGCGCCTCTCACACTTCGTTGGAGACCAACGGAAGCGCCTTTGCGTCGGTCGGTCTATCACAGTGCGTGCAGGGTGGCCAGCAATTCGACCGCTGCACCCAGCACCCCGCGCAAGCCGTCAAAACGGCTCGTCTTCCACGGTTTCGAGAAGAGCATCCATAAAGGAGTCTACCGGCTCGCGGAATCGATACTCCAGCGCATGCGGTGCCAGAAAGAGCGTGGCCGTCGGGGTTTCGATCTCCACCTCGAATACCTCCTCTTCCAGCCGAATGACGCCTGACTGAGCCACGGCCTCGACAGAGGCAAGTGCCAGCAACCCGACGCCGAGAAACGCGCAGGCAACACTCTTGCCCCACCCCGCGAAACGATCTCTGCCCACTTCGTCAGCGCCATTCATGGCAGTCTCCTGTCAGGTGTCGCGGATCAGTCGCAGCCGAACGGGTCGTCGCACACCGGCTCATCGTCGCAGCCGAACGGGTCGTCGCACACCGGCTCGACAGGCTGCTCTCGTGGGCGCGCGAGCGCTTCCATTCCCTCAATTGCGGCCAGCGCTTCACGTCGGTACTCGTGCACAAGATGTGACTCGGGAATGTCGCCACGCTCCGCAGCGAATCGATCAAAGAATTCGATTGCCTCTCGAAGCTGCGCGATGCGTTCCATGTGCTCCCAGCCGGGTTCCATGTACAGGAGGCCCAGGTTGAACAGTGGACCGCCCCCTTCGAGGCCAAGATCACGTCCTCTCGTATACGCGACGAGAGCTGCATCATAGTCACGCAAGCCTACATGCGCATTTCCAAGGTTGACCCAGGCGTCGGCGTAGCTGGGAGCAGCTCTCGTGGCTTCCTCGAGAACACGTTGTGCATCCTCCCAGCGTAGCGTTCGGAGGTAGAGTACGCCCAGCAGATTCAGCAGCTCGGGCTGTCGCGTGTTTGCTCCGCGCTCCCGAGCCGTTTCCAGATGGCGGATTGCGGTCAGATTGTCGCCTCTTTCCATTGCCGTCACTGCCCTCACGTACCACAGCTCGGTTCGTGTCTCGTCGCGTTCGAGTCCCTGCTCCGCGATATACTCCGCAAGCGGAAGTCGCTGGGCGTTGAGCTGTGTGAAGGCAAGGGCCTCAAAGATATCCAGGTTGGCTCCATCTTCGAGAAGGAGTGCACGGGACAGCTCCTCCACTTCCTGATCGCGTCCCTCTTCCAGCAGGAGCAGGAGCTCCACGGCTCGAATCGAGGCCGCTTCTTCCGAGAGGGTCACCTGCTCGCGTACCAGAGACCGTGCATGGTCGTGCTGTCCGTCCGCGAGATACAGCCTCACCAACGCTCTCAGCGGTGCGGCCTGGCCTGGGTCTTCGTCCATGGCGCGTCTGAACGCGCTCTCGGCGGACACATGGTCTCCCTCGTACCATGCCACCACGCCAAGGTTGTGCTGCGCCAGTGAACGGACACGCCGGTCTTCGTGGTCCAGAAATGTCTGGAGCGTTCGTCGCGCGTTCGAATAGCGAGAGCCGAGTACATCGGCGCGTGCTGCGGCGAAGGCCTCAAGCGCTCGCGCGTCCCAGGGCTCCTCGGTCTCCGGCTCCTCTTCGGGCGGGAGTACGTCCGCAAACTCCTCTTCCAGTTCGACATCGAGAAGATCGTCGTCATCGTCGGCAGCTTCGTCGACAGCGGGTCGTTCCTCATCGGGCTCGAACGCCACGGCGTCCTCGTCCCAGATGGAGTGGACCAGCTCCGGATTCGGGCGCTGCTGGGGGGTCACTGCAATGCCATCGGAGGGGTCTGCAGTTGCCTGCTGATGTCCCGCAGCGCATCCCCATGCCGTCATGAGGCAGAAGCTCAGCAGCACACCTCGGGCGAAAAACACATGTCCCGCAGAGTCACTCATCCTCCGGCTCCTCCTCGTTCGGCGCGGCACGAACTTCGGTCTCGCTCGCACCGGGCGGCTCCGAAGCTTCCTCGTCCCGACCAGACGCATCGGTGCGCGCCGGAATATCGTCGAGATTCGTGTCGGGCGTTGGTGCATGGCTGGCACGGACCGAAACGCCTACCGGCACGTTGATGAGCCCCGGAAAGAGCACGCGGGAGCTGGCTGGACGCATTCGCTGCTTGTAGGCAGGGTACTCGGCGCCGAACCGTTGATTCAGGAGGGTCGAGGCTTCGATGGTACAGTCGTTCACGACGCCCATCTCCTCGATGAGGTTGTACAGCTCCAGCCATTCGGCGAGAGCAACTTCCTCATACTGTCGGACGATGTCCTCGATGATTTCCATGTACGCGTCCTCCGCGTAGATGTCCCCCTGAAAGTCGGGCACCGGAAGATCGAAGATGAAGTCCGCCATTTCGCGCGCGACCCGTCCCTGTTCGAGCCGGGCGCAGATGCTGGCGTCCGGATCATTGAACAATCGATCCACGTCCACGAACTCCTGAATCGCCGTGGCGAGACCATCCCTCTTTCGTTCGATGTCTCGCTGTGCGGCGCGGGGATTGCTGCTGACGGAGATACGCCTCCACTCGGCGACCGACTCCTGGGCACGTCGCATCGCGATGTCGGCCGCCGCGCGCCGGGCAGGAGCGTTTCGGGCCAGCTCCTCCGGGGTCTCCCAATCACGCGGCACACGGCCTTCGAATTCATTGAGAACGCGGTCCTCGAAGCGACGTAGATTCCGAGCGTCGTTGCGTGCACCATGCCATGCGGCCACGCGCGCCAGTCCATCGATGACTGCGTTGTCGATGTTGAAGCCGCCGACTTCGGACTGTGTTCCGTGCTCACGAATCAGTCGCTCGATCAGGTCTGCCATCTCACGCTGTCGACCCGACTCATCGAGGTTCACGGCGGCCCTGTACAGTGCACGGGGCGCTTCCGGTGCCCGGGGGTTGTCGTCCACGAACATCAGGTAAGCCTCTGCCGCCTGATCATGCTGTCGCTGAACTTCGTGCATCTCGGCAGCCACAAGGATGGGGTAACGGGGCCCTCCCCCTTCCGCGGGCAGGGTGAAGCCGCGCGTATGCAGTTCACGAAAGGCTGCAATCGCACCATCGAAGTCGAAGAACTGTTGCGAGTTGATGGCAAGGCTGAGGAGAGCGGGCTCTGCGAATCGCGTGTCGGGATAGCGCTCGTACAGCGTGCGGAAGCGCTCCATGGCGAGGTCATATCGTCGGAGTTCCTCCTCGTAGATCTCACCGGCGAAATAGAGCCCGATCGGCGCATCATCGGACTCCGGATAGGCCTCTGCGATTCGTGTGAACTCACGCGCTGCGGCTTCGTAGCGCCCGGCCTCCCGCAGTCTCTCCGCATTCGCGAACGCAGCATTGCGTCGGTAGATGTCGATATTCTCCGCGAAGCGCTGTGCATCGTCACCTGGCAGTGAAATGCAGTCCGACCTGGTCTCGACCTGATTCGCCCAGTACTCCATGTGTCGGTAATCACCCTCCCGTTCGTACGACTGAATCAGGAGTAGCGCGGCAATGCCCGCCGGGCGTTCGCCGCAGTACCGGTCGAACATCTGCACGAAGCGCTGGCGCGCCTCACGGTTGTGTTCGTACTCCAGGAGGATTCGCGCGGCAGCGAGGGCGACCTCGCCCTGAACTTCGGGGCTGTCCTCTACCGTGACGTCGAGCTCGATGTAGCGGTCGTACGAAGCGAGCAATTGCCGGAGTCGGTCGGGAATGGACTCCGGCTCCGGGATTTCGCCTTCGTCGAGCGGCCGGGGCCATTCGCTGGGCTGATCCGGGACGCCCCTCGGGTCGAGAAGCCCGGCCAGGACCTCCTGCTGCGCAAGGGCCGTGAGAGCCTCGATGTGTCGCGCTGCGCTCTCCTCCTGATGCGCCTCGCTCAACCGGGAGTCCCGAACCCGGGCATACTCCTCCACGGCGTCCTCGTACAGTCGTGCCTCATGGAGTGCGCGTGCCCGAAAGAATCGCGATTCGTAGACCGCTTCGTCATTCGGAAAACTGCTCAGAAAGTCGCCGTAGATCTCTGCCGCCTGCCGAAAGGATGCGACAGCACGCTCGTCGAGGGTCGCATCGCCTGACAGTTCGTACTCGTCCCGATGGGTTCGGCCACGAAAGAATGCGATCGCCGCGCTGTTCAGCATGGCTTCACGGCCGAGTCGCTCGGCGAACGCCATGGCCTCGATCTCTCCCTGAAGCTCCATGGCAAGGAACCAATCGCTGTCGGGACCGTAGTTTGCCGCAATCTCGGCGAGGACCGCCACGGCCTCCTCCTCATAGTCCAGCGCGTAGAGAATCTCGTACACCAGCAGATGGCGCGATGGTGTATCCCGATCGAGCGGGAAGTTCGCGACCGCAAATGCCATGACATCCGAGGTGTGAAGCAGGTACTCTTCGCGCGGTTCGAGTTCCCTGAGCAACTCCGCCATGACGTCAAGAACCGGCAGTTCGTAGCCTGCGTCTCCCGACAGATAGTGCCGCACACGCGGCATGAGAAAGTCCTCGTCCACCTGACCATCGAGGTTCCAGTCGCGCTCGGCAAGAACGATTGCGTAGTACTGACGTGCCTCTTCCAGCACCGATGCCGCTTCTTCGTCTCCCTGATACAGCACGAGCAGATCGTGAAAGTTCTCCAGGGCAGACCCGAAGTCGTTGAGGAGATAGTTCGTCCACCCGAGCTTGAAGAGAGTGAGGTCGGTACGGTTGAACGGGCCGAGGGCGAGCGCTTCCTGGTATGCTTCGCGAGCGTCTCGGAACCGTTCAAGATCGAACAGAAGTTCTCCGATTCGCAGCCAGCTCTCCTGGACAAACTCCGAGTCGGGCCGTTCCCGGATCAGTCGCTCATAGTAGGCCATGCCCAGTTCCTCGTCCTGCTGGCCGATTGCAAGCAGGTAGAGGGCCGCGTCCGCGTAACGGTATTCCGGAAAGGTCTCCAGCAATCGAGAGAGTGTGGCAAGGCTGTCCACATGTTCCAGCATGGGAAAGGTCGGCGGTTCCGGAATCATGCCGAGCTCGTACCGCCGCTGCTGCTCGTCGTACGCGTTCAGTGCCTGAATGTGGAGGTATTGCTCCTCCTCGTTCTGGAGTCGAGCGAGGCGGAAGAGAACGTCACCTGTAAATTCGGGATGATCCGGATATCGCTCCGCAAACTGGCTGAACGAAGCAATTGCGTCCCGCCGGTGCCTTGTCTCCCGGTTCCGCGCTTCCTCCATGCGAGGCTGAAGCCGCTCGTCAATCACCCGCACCTGTCGCTCGTACTCCTCCTGCACGACGCGAGCCACGGCTTCGCGGAACGCTTCGAACTGATCGGAGTAGAGGCGCAACGCTTCCTCGTATCGCCCGAGCTCCACACGGCCGCGTGCCGATAGTCCGCTCGCCCTCGGCAGCGAACGTGAAAGCCCCCCCCCAACTTCCTCGTCCCGATCTTCGCTGGACGCGGATTCGTCGTCTCCCTCTTCATCGGCTGACGTGTCCTCATCGGCAGCCCCTTGACGCATCGCTTCCATGTCGCCGGGGTTGTCGGGTACGTCGCCGGCGAGCGCCACCGCCCCATGTGCGAGCAGGATCGACAGCACAAGCGTCGCCGAGCGCAGCGTGTCCGTCAGACGGGACTGAAAGCATTCGGGAATCCGCATCGCAGCTACTCCCCAAGAATCTCTTCGAAGTCGGCGCGAAGCACATTGAGTGAACGTATTCGCTCCTGTGTGACATTCCGACGCTCGGTTGTGGCTTCCTCGAACTCGCGCCATGAGACGTCCAGCACGCCCAGGTTCGCCCGAAGGTTGATATCGGCGAAGCGGTCTCGCACCCCAGCCAGGGCGAGGAGCGCCTGATCGAGCGCCGCGCGTCGCGCCACGGCTTCCGTGACCACGTACTGCTCCTGAAGGGCGATCACTTCATCGGTGGCTGCATCGAGCGCGATCCGCAGTCGATCACCTTCAGCAGCCACGACCGCCTGTGCGGCGGCGAAGAACCCCGCCACCTGGCGCTCTGCCACATCACGACGGGCCCGGGCCTCGTCGATCCGCCCAAGCAGTTCCCTTCGACGTTCGATCTCGGCCGCGGTCAGCGCGCCGCGCTCCAGCAGGATCAGATCATCGACCATTTCTTCCACCCTCGCGGTGCGTTCGTGTTCGCTCTCGTCCACGACGTCACCGAGAGCTGCCTCCTCGCGCTGAAGCCTTGCCACCACCTCGTCGTCGAGCCGTTCGAGCAGCGCAGCGAGGTCGGCCCGCAATCGATCAAGCTCGGCGCGGGCTCGGGAGCGCTCGCTCTCCGTGAGCGACTGCTCGTCATCCAGGGCGGCTTCGATCGGTCCGATCTCGTCCAGTAGCTGTCGCAGGTCCCGTCGCACGAGGACGCCTTCGGCCTGCAGGCGGGCAACGCGCCCGGATGCGTCGCCTCGCCCCGGGTCGACAGGTGACAATCCTCTCACTCGGGAACGGTACTGCTGAAGAAAGGTACGCTCCTCGAGAACGACCGTCTCGTACGCGTCGAGCGCGGCTCGTTCATCCGGGGTAAGGCTTCCTCCACCGAGCGCCTCGGCACGCAGGCGGGAGAGTCGTCGACGCAGATCTTCCGCAACTTCCATCCTGGCGGCAGCGCGTTGGCGTGACACCTCCAGGTTCCCGAAAATCCGTTCCTCGTCCTCCATTGGCTCCCCGCGGCGCTGTGCGTCGCGCACGAGTTGCTCGATCGCATCGAGCCTGGCCGAATCGGCCTCCAGCTCCTGCATGGCAAGGAAGAGTTCCTGCTCGGCGCCTCGGATTCGCGCCGCACGCTGTTCCTCTCGCTCCCCCATCGCCCGGGCTGTGCTGGGCAGACGTTGCACCTGGCGGGCCAGCATCACCCTTTGGTTGCGAATGCTTCGATAGCGCGTCCTTTCTTCATCGGACAGTCGATCCCAGAGCGCATCGCGCTCCATGTCGAGAAACGACGACTCCATGGCCACGAGTTCCATTCGGTACTGCAGCGCGAGGTTCCAGCCGTTCCGCAGGATGGGAAATCCCGCGATCTGCCGATCGAGCGCCAGCGCTTCGTTCAGGTCCTCGACGAGCTGTACCTGAAACAGCAACTCCGCCTGAAGGTCCTCCAGGTCTTCGAGCAGGGAGGCCGACCCCCGCCCCCGATCCAGCCAGTCGCGCGCGCGGGGCGACAGGATGCGTCGAATCCGCAAGCCCTCGATGGTCACCCCCTCCTCCCGCACGCGGCGCTGGAGAAGACCCATGGCGTCTCGCACCTCGTCCTCGATCGGCTCATAGGCCGCCCTGACTTCCTCGAAGACGGCAACAGCCGAGTCGAACTCGCCACGCCGCAGCTCCGTCTCGCCCCGCAGCAGCAGCGCCTCGGGCCGAACTCGGCTGTCCAGTGCGGTGAGAGCCAGAATCTCCAGATCGCGACTGGCCTGCGGCAAGCGATCCAGGCGAATCATCGTCCAGCTGCTCTCGTAGAGCGCTCGGTCGAAGTGCCGCGAATCCGCATCCACGCGACCGTAGAATCCCAGTGCGCCGGTCCAGTTCCCCTGCTCGTAGAGAACCCTCGCCGCACCGAGTGCCGCAAGGTTGCGGAGTTCTCTGGCCAATTCATCGCCGGCGTCTGCGAGACGCGTGAACTGATCGCGGAACCGACTCAGGGCAGCCTCGTGGTCCCCCAGCGCCGCCTCGACGACGGCTGCGAAGTAGGATGCTCGTTCTGCCAGCGAACTGCTCCCGCGAACGGTATCGAACGCCCGAAGGGCGGCCTGGCGCTCCCCGGTGTGGAAGAGCGCCCGGCCACGCAGATAGTTGAGCTCGTCGTCGGCGTCCCGACCCTGAAGGGCCTCCTCAAGCACACGGAGAGTCTCCGGCAGACGGTCGACGCGCCCCGTTCGGAGGGCGATGTCCAGCAGGCGCTGACCCGCATGCACCTGAAGCTCCGCATCTCGCTCGTACAACAGCGCCCGGTAATGCAGCACCGCAAGATCATGCACCCCCGATGCGTACAGGCTGTCCGCCAGCAGGCGCTGCAGCTCCGTGCGCTCCGGACGCTCACGATGCCGGGGGTCTTCGAACAGGTCCATCAGCAGGATGGCCGCGGCATCATGCTGCTCGAGGTCGACCAGGAGCCGTCCCTCCACCATCCGGCGCTCGAAGTCTCGTGCCCGATCGATGTAGAGATCACCGAGAAAGCGTTCATCGAACGTCGCCATGTCCGCGATGATGCCCTCGACTCGCTCCACGGAAGAGCGCAGATCGCCTACCGACTGGGCCGATGCGGTCACAGGCGGAACGAGGACCAGACACGCGGCGAACGCGGAGACCCCGAGATGAGGAAAGCGCAGGAACATCAGGGGGTCTGCCCGGCAGCGACCTCGTCACCGACCCCATCCACGGTGTCGTAGAAGTCGGCATCGAAGCGAACGACGAGCCGCTCGTCGATGGGCGTGTTCACGCCGCCCCGGCTCTCGATCACCACCGAAATCTCGGCCGTCTGGCCCTCTTCCACGCTGAAGGAGTGCGCGTTCCGGATGGTGAAGCGATAACCCGACATGTAGGAGAAGACACCGAGCGGGTTCCCGACGACCCACACCTGAGCGGTGATGTTCTGGGGACCCGCAATGGCCGATCCCGAGTGAACCTGATGGTGTCGAATGGCCGCAAAGTCCGTCGTATCCTCGTTGGCCACGAACACCGATTCGCCGTTGAGCGCGTAGAGCACCCGGACCACGCGGTAGCGGTTGCCCAGGCGGTCGCGGTGGTTGATCACGACCCTGGATCCGCCGATTCGATCCTGAAGCACCTGCTCGCGGAGCAGAAAGAGGCGAGAACGCGAACGGAAGACCTCGTCCTTGAGTTCTCCGACGCGGTCTTCGATCTCGCGCATGCGCATGTCGAAGTCGAGGGGGCGCTGTTCCGTCCGACTGCCGTCCCTCGCAGCATCTCCCGCCTGCGCAATCATGCCGGCAGTCGGAGAATCGTCGCCTTCCGCTTCGGCGGAGGCGGGCGAAAGCAGGAGCAGGGCGACGGTGCCAGCAACCGCCGTGACGATGAGCCTCTTCTTCATTCCGGTTCTCCAGAGTGAACTGTGGACGCTTCAGCTCACGCATTGCTAGCCGTGCGGGGTTCCTTTTGCAAGGTTCTGTTGGCGGAGGGGGGTGAGCGAACGATGCGCCGAGCTGGCATCAGTGGGCAGTGGTTCCTCACGACAGTCCGGTCTCCGGCCCCGAGTCATCGCACCGCGGGATCATGACGCGCGCACGGGCCTGCTCATCATCCGTCGATTCTTCGCGGAGCTCGGGGGGGCGTGCTAGGCTCATCTCCTGTCGCGAACGTCTCGTGGAGATGGCTCGCTGCGCAGGATGGTCACGCTCGTCCGGACGGTTCGGAGCCGCGATGCCCGCACAGTTTCCCCTGTTCGATTCATCACCTGATGCTGTCAGCGCCGGTTTCCTGCTCCTGGTACTCCTGGGAGCGCTGTCGGGTTGCGGGTCGCGCCAGTCGCCCGAGGCAGAGCGGTCACGAACAGCACCGGAGGCCCTGCTCGAACTGACCGTCACTGCCGATCGGGGCCCTTCGCTGCGCGCGCGCCTTGTTGTCCCGGAGGAGCTGCTCGCCGGCGCCGGCGGGCCGCTGGACCTCGCCTTCCCGACCAGCCTCGCGGGCCGCACCGGGTTCATGGATGACATTCATGGCATCTCGGCCACGGACCACGAAGGCGTGCCCCTGCGTGTGCTTTCGGCCGGTCCGGGGCGATTCCTGCTCCAGACCGACGGGAGGGGACCGGTCACCGTCTCGTGGGCACTCACACCGGCCACTCGCGTGTTCGATGACGCGACGAGGCATCGGGCCTTCTCGGATGGGGACCGCTTGCTCGCCTCCGGATTCGCGCTGATGCCCGCTCCTTTGAATCTCCCCCTGTCGCCTCGTATTCGCGTGACCCTCTCCGGCGACATCGTCGCCGCCGGTCTGCCGCGCGACCGCGAGGTCACGCTCTCCGAGCTGCACGACGCCGTCCTTCTCGCGGGTCGGTGGCGCGCCCTCGACCATCTCTGTGCAGGCGAGCTCCTCTCCGTGTTCAGCGCCGTCCCCGTTCCCGACGCCCTCCCCGAGCTGATCTGCAACGTCATCCGCGCCCAGCGTCGCCTTCATCGCCATCGGCAGACCTGGACCGTTCTCGTCCCCCGCGTCGACCCGCTCAATCCGCTGACGGGGACGGCATTCCCCGGGGGACACATCCTCGAGGTGCCCCCCGAAGGACCGCCTCTCGGACACGCTCTCGTCGAACTCGTCGCGCACGAGGAGATGCATCGGCTGATCGGTCATCGCATCCGCCCCGCGCCCCGCTCGGCCAGCGACATGGGGTGGTTCATCGAGGGAGTCACGGACTATCTCGCCCTGCTGTCCCTGTCTGCAGCCGAGCTCATGCCTCCGAGCGCCTTCGCCAGCCGACTCGACGCCGCCTGGCGCGCCATCGCCGGACACGATGTCCAGGACATGCTCGTGTTCTCGCACGCCCCCCCCCATGGCGCCGAGCAGCGTCTGCCCTACGACGTCGGACTGCTCCTGGGGGCAATCATCGATCTCGGACTGCGGTCCCGTGGGGAAGACAGTCTTGGGGCGTTCGTCACGTGGCTCGCCGAGCAACCACGGCAGACGAGAGCGTCACTGACGACCGCGCGACTCATGTCCCTGCTCGAGTCCCGGACCGGCGGAGACTGGACCGCCGTGCAGCGCGCAACGGCGACGGGAGAGTCTCTCGCCTCGCTTCTCCCGGCACTCTCGGACATCGGCATCGCCACGTCCGTCCGGTCCGTCACGGTGATGGACTTCGGCCTTCGATTCGACCGGACGTTTCGGAACACCTGGTACATCACGTCCGTGGTCCCCGGCTCGCCAGCCGACCGTGCGGGACTGCAGCGGGGAATGCAGCTCGCCAGCCAGCCCGTACTCGCCACGCACCGGACCGGCGAGGAGTACCTGTCCGTCGCCATCCCCAGCACTCCCGGAACGCGAACGATCGTCCTCCGGGGCGAGCCCCGCGTCGTCGACGATCACCGCCTCGTGCTGGTGGACGGGGAGCGCCTCAGCCGCTACCTCCGCCGAGGAGTCCTGCCGGAACCGGAGCGAGCAGCCTCGCCCCCCGGCACATCCCATCCGCACGAGTTCCTCGGCATGACCAACGTCAATCGACTCGATCTTCTTCGCGACCGCGCACTGTCCGATCCCGAGATCCCCTCGGCCGTTCGCAACTTTCTTGCCCATGGCTCACCACTCGAGGAGATCCGTCTCGATCCGTTCGGGCGATGGCATCACGAGGGTGTCCGCTTCACGAACCAACGGCTCGCCGCCCTCTTCCACCGCTCGCTCGAACGAACCACAGCCGGTACATGGGTCCTCCGTATTCCGCCCTACACGTATCCGGTGCTCGTCGACCTCACGGGGCATTTCGTCACCCGCCTGCGCCTGAACACCACACCTCCACTCGCCGAACTGGCAGACGGCACCACCGTCTCCATCGGGGCCGAGCACCTGGTCACGGACGGCGCTCGCTTCGTGGCCCTTCGACTCGAATCCGGGGAACTCGCGCGCCTGGTCGACGACGCCTGGCGCAGCGTGTGCGCCGCCCTCGAATCCGACAGCGACGGACGCCTCCATCTGTCTTCCGCTGCCGGACCGCTCACCATTTCCGCCCTCGAGCACTCCCCGGCCTCCACGACCCCCTTGCCGCCCTGTCCGGCGCGCGGAAGTTGACGATCCGCCGGGCAAGGTGATACGCCCGCCGAGGCGTCAGGAGAGCGGAGCTGGCTTGCCTCGGCCCACCCGGCCGTTCGTCGGAGCCAGAAGCCCGGCTCGACGACGCCGAACTGCCCGGGCACGTTCAACCGAACGCCGGGCAGTGACCGGACAACCCCAGGCAGCGACAGGCGGATGATGGCGAAGACCCTTTTGATCGTCGATGACAGCACCACCGTCACCACCGCGGTGGACTGGATGTTCCGGAACACCGACTGGACCGTGCTCACCGCCGCGTCAGCCGCCGAGGCGCGCGACCAGATCCGCACGCACGCCCCGGACATCGCCCTGATCGACTACCACCTCCCGGATGGCAGTGGTGTCGACCTGTGCCAGGCGCTCCGCGCAGATCCCGACTGCAGCCAGATGCGCATCATCCTCGTGGGCGGCCGGTGGCACCCCCACGAGGACGCCGACGCTGTCGCCGCCGGCGCACACGCATCCATCCTGAAGCCGTTTCGCAGCGAGGCGCTGCTCGAGACCATCGACGAGGCGCTCGCTGCCACGGGGGATGCTGCACCTCCCGCCGCACCGGAACCCGCCGCACCGGAACCCGACGACAGCCTGGACCCGATCGGCACGTCCGTCGACGACCCGGACGGCGAGGAAGAGATCGTCTTCGTCATCGACGACGAGGAGGACGAGGGAACGTCCGCGGACTTCCATGAGCACCCCGACGAGCAAGATGACCTCGTCTTCGTCGACGACACCGCCGAGCCCGAGGCCGCAATGCCGGCCGACGCCATGGGGGACGACGACACCGCCGACCTCGACGTCGAGATCGGCGCAATCGACAACGAACCCCCGGCTCCACCGACGAGCCCCCCCCTCCCCGCCTCACCCCCGCCGCGGAGACCCTCCACCGGTTCCCTCCGCCCCCCGGGGGCACTGCCCAGACCGGGAGGCCTCCGAGGCCCTGGCCCGCTCATGCCGCCCCCTGCATCGCGCCCCGCCCGGCCTGCGATGCCACGGAACGAGGCCATCACCTCGGACCAGCCCAGTGTCGACGACGAAGCCGCTGCCGCGCCGCCGGCTGCACCTGCAGCCCCGGCACCTCCGCCCGAGGCACCCGGCCCTGCTGCCTCGGCGATGGATGCAACTCCGGAGACAGCCTCCCGGCTCCCGCAAGCCCCCACGACGGAAGCCCCGGCCGCCGGCCCTCCCGCAGCGAGCCCGCTGGATCCTGAAGCACTGCGGGCCATCGTGCGGGAAGAACTCCCCGCTATCGTCCGCGAACTGCTCGCGCAACTGCTTCGCGAACAGCTCGCCTCGCGAATCGAATCCTACACCAAGACCCGCATCGACGCGTTCGTGGAAAAGGAGCTTCCCTCCATCGCCGAACGGCGTGTCGCAGAGGGCATCGGCAACCGCGACACGCAGGACTGACGCGAACCGCCGGGCCTCCCCGCACCCCTCCCGGGACGACGGCACCGCGACGCACCCCTGCCGCGCACCGTGGCAGGCGTGGGTTGTGCCGTCGCCATTCGAGGAGTAGAACCCTGCGCCTGCGCTGCAGCAGACCACCGCTCGGTGTTGCCGCTGCGCCCGCAGGAGGTCCACCGACGCATGGAACGACAGAGGTGACATGAGCACGGAACTCGACGCAGGCTACGACCCCACCCGAGTGGAGCAACGTGGCTCCGATCGTTGGGAGCGCGCGGACGCCTTCAGGGCCAACGCGTCCAGCGACCGGCCCGCATGGACCATCGTGCTGCCCCCCCCCAACGTCACCGGCGCACTCCACATGGGGCACGCTCTTGGCAACACGCTCCAGGACATCCTGATTCGGCACCGAAGAATGTCCGGCTACGAAGCCCTGTGGCTCCCGGGAACCGACCACGCAGGCATCGCGACCCAGATGGTGGTCGAACGCAGCCTCCGTGAGGAGGGCCTCGATCGACCCACGCTCGGACGCGATGCGTTCGTCGACCGCGTCTGGGAATGGAAGGACCAATACGGCGACCGCATCGTGTCCCAGATGAAGCGAATGGGCTCCAGCCTCGACTGGAGCAGGGAGCGCTTCACCCTCGACGAAGGCCTCAGCCGAGCCGTGCGCGAGATCTTCGTCAGGCTTTGGGAAGACGGCCTCATTCACCGGGATGACCGCCTCGTCAACTGGGATCCGGTCGGCCAGACCGTGCTCTCGGACCTCGAGGTGGAGCAGGAAGAGGAGGACGGACACCTCTGGCACATCGCCTACCCGGTCGTGGACTCCGACGACCGAATCGTCGTGGCCACCACCCGGCCGGAGACGCTCCTCGGCGACACCGCCGTGGCTGTGCACCCCGATGATCCACGCTACACGCACCTCCACGGGAAGAGCGTGGCGCTGCCCCTCACGGACCGGACCATCCCCATCATCACCGATCCGGAAGCCGCCGACATGGCGTTCGGCAGTGGAGCCGTCAAGATCACGCCAGCACACGACTTCAACGACTTCGAAACCGGACGTCGGAATACGCTCCCCTCGATCACGATCCTGGACCTCGACGGCTGCCTCAACGACGAGGTCCCGGAGCGATACCGCGGACTCGATCGTGAAGTGGCCCGTGACCGGGTCGTCGAGGATCTCGAGGCCCAGGGCTTCCTCGTGCGAATCGAGGCCCATCGGCTGGCCCGCGGCCGGTCCCAGCGCACCGGAGCCATCGTCGAACCCATGAGCATCGGGAAGCAGTGGTTCGTGAGGGCGCAGCCCCTTGCGGAGCCGGCCATCGCCGCCGTTCGCGACGGACGCATCCGGATCGTACCCGAGCAGTGGGAAAGCACCTACTTCCACTGGATGGAGAACATCCGCGACTGGTGCATCTCCCGCCAGCTCTGGTGGGGACACCGGATTCCCGCCTGGAACTGCGAGTCCTGCGGCGAAGTCACCGTGGCTCGTCAGGATCCGGACCGGTGTGCGCACTGCGGCTCGGATGCGATCCATCAGGAGGAGGACGTCCTCGACACCTGGTTCAGCTCGGCGCTGTGGCCATTCTCCACGCTGGGCTGGCCGGAGGACACGGAAGACCTTCGGCGCTTCTATCCCACGGAGGTCCTCGAGACGGGATTCGATATCCTGTTCTTCTGGGTTGCCCGCATGATCATGATGGGTCTGTACGCCATGGACGATGTCCCGTTCCGAACCGTCTTCCTGCACGCGATGGTACGCGACCGGCACGGACAGAAGATGTCGAAGTCCGTGGGCAATGTGATCGATCCCCTCCACCTCATTGACGGCGTGCACCCGGACCGACTCGACCCGCGCGAACGGGACACGTATCAGCAGCTCCTGCGCGACTTCCCGGACGGCATCGAAGCCCAGGGGGCCGACGCGCTTCGGCTCACCCTGGCCATCTACGCCGCGGCCGGGCGCGACATCAAGCTGGATGTCCGTCGCGTGGAGGGCTACCGCGCCTTCCTCAACAAGCTGTGGAATGCCGTTCGTTTCGCCAACATGCACGTTGGAGAAATGACCGGACCGGCACCGGCGCCCTCCGGAGAACCAGGCCTCTCGTCCAACGACAAGTGGATCCTGACCCGACTGGCCGATACGTGCGCGGTGGTGGAGCGAGCGCTTGGTGACTTCCGCTTCAACGAGGCCGCCCAGGCCCTGTATGACTTCGCCTGGCACGAATTCTGCGACTGGTACGTCGAGCTCGCCAAGCCCGTGCTCCACGACGAGGACTCCCCGGAAGCCCGACGGGCGGCACAGCTCACCCTCCGCCACGTCCTCGACAGCCTTCTGAAACTCCTCCATCCCTTCACGCCCTTCATCACCGAGGAGCTGTGGGGAGCGCTGCACCTTGCGGAGCGACCGGACGAGCTGCTCTGCCACGCGCGATTCCCCGAGTCCTCCTCCATGAGTCGATGGCCCGAGGAGTCGGCCCGGGTCACGCTCATGACCGAAGTGGTGACCGCGATCCGCCGAATCCGGAGCGAGAGTCAGATTCCCCCCGGCCGGTCGCTGCCCCGCGTTCTGCTGCTCACCGCCAACCCCGAGGCAGCTCTCGCCGTTCGCGAAGGCGAGCGCTTCATCAAGCGCCTCACGCGAGCCGAGCTTATCGAAACAGGGCCTCCGGAGACCAGCCGGCCCGACGATGCTGCGACATCCGTGGTCTCCGGGGTGGAGATCGTCATTCCGTTCGAGGGACTCGTCGACCCTGGCGCCGAGCGCGAACGAATCCGCAAGGAGCTCGATCGCGCCATCGAGGACATCGCATTCTTCGAGCGCAAGCTGGGCAACCCACGGTTCGTCGAGCGTGCTCCCGCAGACGTCGTCGCCAGGGACCGGGCTCGCCTCGAAGCCGCCCGGCAGACCCGCTCCAGCCTCGAGGCCGCCCTCGCCCGGCTCGGCTGAATCTTCAGTACTTCACGGCAGTGACCTTGCCCGCCCCCCACGGACAGCTCGACCTCTGGCTCCCTCCCGATGCGGAGGTCTCCTTGCGGTTCCTTGGCCGCGCTCCCGCCTGGTCGCGGGTGCCTCTGGATCGAGTGACCCTTCGGCAGCGGGCCGACGAATTGGTCGCTTTCGGCTCCCCCGCACTCCGACTGCGCAGCCTCGCCATTCACGTTCGTCGCCGAGTGGACGTCCGGCTTGATCCCTCCGGGCAGCACCGCGGTGTGTCCGAAGCCACCATGCACTGGGCGCTGCTCCTCGAACCCGAACGCACGGCCAGAGCGCTCGCCGCTGCCGCGGCCCGAAGCCGCTTTCCTCCGTGGACCGCGGAACTGCTCGACGAGCTGGCGAGGCGAGACGACGTGCGCCGAAGTCTGCCCTCTCGACGGTTGATGCGACTTGCCCCGCAAGGTCGATTCACCGACCTGAGGCCCCTTTTTCAGGAAGGCATCGGTCTGCTCCCGGAGTTGAACGGCCATTCGCCGCTGCGCATCGGCTGGGGGCGCCGACCTCCCGCTGGCCCTCGAAGGCGCGCAATCCGACTGGGCTCCGCGCGTCTGACCGAGAACAGCATCGTCATTCACCCGGCCCTCGATGATCCCGGCGTCCCCCTCTGGGTCACCGGACAGGTTGTCTTCCACGAACTCTGCCACTTCGCGGCGCCACCACTGGACGAAGTGACCGCATCCGTGGCGGGTGAGCACCGGCTCCACCACCGCGCATTCCGTGCGCTGGAGGAGCGCTATCCACGACTGGACGATGCGCGCCGATGGATCGCGGACAACCTGACGTTCCTGCTGTCCCGCTGAGTCACGGGCAAGGTCGGCGCCTCACGGTTGCCCAGGCGCGAGCGCCTCGGCCCGCTCTCGTCGCATTCGCTCGAACGCATCCAGCGACAGAAGCTCGGCAGCTTCGGCATCCACGACGGCCCGATGTCTCCTGCGCAGGTCCACCAGGGCGTTCCCTGCCTGCTCGGCCCGGGCCTGGCCACGCAGGATCCTGTCAACCTCCTCATCCGTCACCGCCCAGCTCGCGTCGACATGGCCGTGCACGAGGATGGCGTGCACCCCAAACCGCGTCCGCACCGGCTCTCCGAGCTGTCCCACCGGTCCGGCGAACGCCGCCTCTGCGAAGGGAAGCACGACGGTGCGAACACCACCTCCGGGGACCACGCCCCGGTTTCGTTCGGCGACACGAAAGGGCCCCTCGACACGCACGCCCGCCGGTACATCATCGCTTTCGCGCTCCAGCCGCACCGCCACGGCGTCAGCCAGATCCTGGCGGCTCGGTTCAGGCAGTGCGTTCAGGTCCTCGGCCAGCTCCCGGACAAGGTGTTCCGCACTGCGCCAGAGACCCTCCGAAGCGTCGGCCGGGAGAGGCACCAGCACGTGGCTGACCATACGCGTGGCAGGTCGACCGAGCTGGGAGAGGACGACATCGGGCAGGCTCTCCGCAGCGACCTCGCCGTCCGTCATCGACGAGGCCGGCTGCTCATCCGCGGAGACCGTGCGCATCCACCCCCTCGCCCGGCCACGCTGAGCGCCGTCCGCGAGCGCATCCGGCCAGGCCGTTCCCTCCGCGCTCGAGGTCTCGACCATGGCCAGAAGCTCGATCAGATCCTCCACGGCCTGGTCCACCGACAGCATCGGAAACAGTTCGAGCCAAAGCGCGACGTCGACCACGCGCAGGTCCCGATCACCCACCGTGGCCACGACGGCACGGGGGCTGGTCGCCCGATCGAACAGGTCGTGAACCACAGCCTCGTGGTGGCGGTCGATCTCGGCAGCGAACGCCATCGAATGCTCCTGCTCCCGCTCGCAGGACGTCGCCGCCAGGGCGACGAGTCCCAGGCTCGCAGCCCTCGCGAGGGTCCGCAGTGTGCTCGGAAGACGCACTCGCATGTCCTAGCGCTCCGACCGCATGGCGTATCCGGCTACCCGCGCCGTCGCCGTGGACGCGCGCAGGAGGAGCAGGCCGACGCCGGAAACGAGAAGGCCGGACAGGAACGCCCCGTCGTGCAGGAAGACGACCATCCAGGAGAAGGCAGCCACCGCTGCCAGCGCGAGAAGAAGGCTGGTGATCTCGATCAGTGCCATGGGACACACGGAGGAAACGCGTCGGAGTCCCTCCGGCAGAAGGGCCTCGTGACTCTAGCGGTTGGCGGGCGCATCGACAAGTCGGGGTCTGGCCACGTCAGCGCAATTCGCGGGCCAGCACCCTCGCCCATCGTCGCCGGGTCCGGCCGGCCTCTGCCTCGAGGGTCGAGTCGAGTCGCAGCCGTTCGTTCTCCTCCCCGAGCATCGGCCAGAGGAAGAAGAAGGCGGTCGCCAGGATCCAGAGGAAGAGGATGACCAGCAACAGAAAGACCTCCCGAGGCCCGGCCGGTGCGTCCAGTCGCGCGAGCAGCGTGAAGACGGGCGAGGCAAGCAGCAGCATGGCGCAACAGGCGCGCGCGAGATGGAGCAGAAGAAAGCGACGCGGGAGAGCGGGCGGAGTATCGACCGGCTTTCTGTGCCGAACACCGACGGTGCCCCGACGGTCGCCGAGCCGCCGGATGGCCTGCCCGGCGAGCAGGAGCGTACCCGCCACATTGGTCAGGAAGAAGAACTGTGGCCCGGGTGCGAGAAAGGCGCCGTACGTCTCCTCGGGAAGGCGAACCACGGCCAGGCCGAGCAGGAGCGGCCATGCTGCGGTGGCGACCGTGGCCAGGAGCCGGCGTCGCCACGGAGAGAGCATGGCCCCTGCGAGGAGCACGCTGGGGAGCAGGGCGAAGAGGACGAGGGGAACGGTTGTTGTCCGGGGCTCCTCGCCCTGCGCGGCAGCCACGACCTGCGCCGACACCGTCAGCGAAAGGAGCATCGTGAGGACGATCCAGATCCCCGCCCCGTGGAGTCCGGGCGCAGCCCGATTCGCCAGGGCCATCACTCCCGCCTCACCTCGGCCTGCAGGGAGAGCGGCTGCCCTGCACGAACGATCGTCAGGATCACCTGATCCGCATCGGCCAACCCTTCCAGCGTCGCCAGCAGGGACTCGGGATCCAGCACGCTGGTGCGGTTGACCTCGAGCACGACGTCTCCCTCGACCAGACCGCTCGGCCCGAGACGGCGCGCCACGTGGCCGAGCCACTCGACCTGGAGGCCGATGTTCTCGCCGCTTTCGGCGTCGGCATGGGGAGCGAGCGTGATCTCCCGGAAGATGTCGCGAGGTTCGAGCGCTTCGAGGAACCCGTGGTCGATCCACCCATTCTCCAGTTGCCGCCGCGCGCGTTCCACGGGTCTCTCCGTCGCCGCCGACCGGCGCAGGAATCGCTCCACCTCCCGGCGTTCCGCGGGCGTCTGGAGGTCGCTGGCCGTCAGCTGGGCGCGCCGGGTTTCGGGGGCCGCGCAGGCCGCGGGAAAGGCGATGGCAACAGTGAGGAGCACGAGGACGGGGACGAGACGCATGAACCTACCGGGGCAGAGGATGCACCCGAGGGTGCCTGCGGTGTGCGTGGCATCGAGGCGTCAGGCGGTCAAGACCATGGGGGAACGAGTCGCGTTGCGCCCCGCGAACGGTGTGTGATAGGCGACCGCCCGCGGGGAGATTCCGTGGGGGAGAGTGAATCGTACCGGAGTGGGCCCACGCCTTGCCTTCGGGGCATGCGCCTCGGTCGCGCGCCGGTACCGTGGACACGAGGAAGCGAGCATGGCGGAGTACCGTCCCGAAGAGATCGAGAAGCGCTGGCAGTCGTACTGGGAGGAACACCGGACCTTCCGCACGCCGGAGGATCGCACACGTCCGAAGTACTACGTGCTCGACATGTTTCCGTACCCCTCGGGCGCGGGGCTCCATGTGGGGCACCCGGAAGGGTATACGGCGACGGACATCCTGGCGCGCTACAAGCGGATGCGTGGCTTCAACGTGCTGCATCCGATGGGCTGGGATGCGTTCGGGCTGCCGGCCGAGCGCGCGGCGATGCGGGAGGGACGACACCCTGCGGAGCTGACCATCGAGAACATCGACAATTTCCGTCGTCAGATCAAGAGGCTGGGATTCTCGTACGACTGGGATCGCGAGCTGAGCACGACGGATCCGTCGTACTACCGCTGGACGCAGTGGATCTTTCTCAAGCTGATGGAGCGGGGCCTCGCCTATCAGGCCGAGGTTCCGGTGAATTGGTGCCCGGCGCAGGGCACGGTTCTGGCGAACGAGGAAGTCGAGGACGGACGGTACGTCGAGACGGGCGATCCGGTGGAGCGACGGCTGATGAAGCAGTGGCTGCTCCGCATCCCGGCCTACGCCGAGCGACTGCTCGACGACCTGGAGGAGCTGGACTGGCCGGAGTCGATCAAGGAGATGCAGCGCAACTGGATCGGCCGCTCGGAAGGCGCGCTGGTGCGATTTGCGGTGGAGGACGTGGCGGACGCGACGATCGAAGTGTTCACGACTCGACCCGATACGTTGTTCGGGGCGACATACATGGTGCTGGCGCCGGAACATGTGCTGGTGGACAGCATCACGACATCGGCACAGCGCGCGGCGGTGGAGTCGTACCGGGCGCAGGCCCGGAACAAGTCCGACCTGGAACGAACCGATCTCGCGAAGGGGAAGACCGGGGTCGACACGGGGGCGCGTGCCCTCAATCCGGTCACGGGAGAGACGATTCCCGTCTGGGTGGGAGACTACGTTCTCGCCACCTACGGTACGGGGGCCATCATGGCGGTGCCCGGCCACGATGAACGGGATTGGGAGTTCGCGCGCGCGTATGACCTTCCCGTCGTGGAGGTGATCTCCGGCGGCGACGTGACCGAGGCGGCGCACACGGGCGACGGGGAGCTGGTCAACAGCGGGTTTCTGGACGGACTGCGGGTAGCCGAGGCCAAGGGCCGTATCATCGACTGGCTGGAGGAGAGGGGACTGGGGGAGCGACGGATCAACTACAGGCTCCGCGACTGGCTGTTCAGCCGGCAACGCTACTGGGGCGAGCCCTTCCCGGTGGTGACGCTGGAAGACGGCACGGTCCGCCCACTGCCGGAAGATGCACTCCCCGTGGAGCTGCCGCATGTGGACGCCTATCGCCCGACGGAAGATGGCGAGCCTCCGCTGGCCCGGGCCCGGGACTGGGTCCGGACGACGGATCCCGGGAGCGGGGCTCCCGCCCTGCGGGAGACGAACACCATGCCCCAGTGGGCAGGCTCCTGCTGGTACTACCTGCGCTTCATCGATCCGCACAATGACGAGCTCGCGGTGGATCCGGAACTCGAGCGCTACTGGATGCCGGTGGATCTCTACGTGGGAGGCGCAGAGCATGCCGTGCTGCACCTTCTGTACGCCCGGTTCTGGCACAAGGTGCTCTACGACGCGGGCGTGGTCTCCACGAAGGAGCCGTTCCGCAAGTTGTACAATCAGGGAATGATTCTGGCGTTCAGCTACCGCGACGGGAACGGGAAGTACCATCACCCCGACAACGTCGAGGAGCGCGATGGGGAGTGGTACGTCAAGGGAACGGAGGAGCGTCTGCACACGCAGATCGAGAAGATGTCCAAGTCGAAGTTGAACGTGGCGAATCCGGACGAGGTCATCGACCGGTTCGGCGCGGACGCGCTGAGGCTCTACGAGATGTACATGGGGCCGCTGGACCAGACCAAGCCCTGGCAGACGGACGGCGTGCGCGGCATGCACCGATTCCTCGCGCGCGCCTTCCGGCTGCTGGCGGCCGAGGACGGGCAGCGCGCCGCGCGCGTCGTCGACACGTCCGCACCGCGCGAACTGGAGCAGGCGCTGCACCGGACGATCCGCAAGGTCACCGACGAACTGGAGGGAATGCGGTTCAACACGGGGATCGCCGCCCTGATCGAGCTGCTCAACGAGCTCTACCGTGTCGAGGAGGTGCCCGTCGACCTGGCGCGAACGTTCGTGCTTCTCCTCTCGCCCTTCGCCCCTCACCTTGCGGAGGAGCTGTGGGAGGGTCTTGGCGGAACGGAGACGCTGGCCTATGAGGCGTGGCCCGAGGTCAACGAGCGTCTCCTCGAGGAGGAGACAATCGAGCTGGCCGTTCAGGTCAACGGACGCCTTCGCGGCACGATCGTGGTGACGAAGGACGCCGCGAAGGACGAGGTCCTCGCCGAGGCCCGGACCGTGGAGAACGTGCAGGCGCACCTGGACGGGCGAACGGTGGTGAAGGAGATCTACGTTCCGGGAAGAATCCTGAACCTCATCGTGAAGTGAATGACTCGGCGCCTCCTCCGGGGACGGCGCCGGACCAGCAGGAGAGGAGAGAAGCATGGCCACGACCCGCAAGTCCCGCTCGTCGAGCAGCCGCAGTTCCTGGAAAGGGCTCCGCAAGGCGGATCTCGTCGACATCTATCGAACCGTGTACCTGTCGCGACGGCTCGACGATCGCGAGATCAAGATGAAGCGGCAGAACCAGATCTACTTCCAGATCTCGGGTGCGGGCCACGAGCTACCTCTGGTCATCGCCGGGCGTCTTCTCGATCCGGCGCGGGACTGGTTCCTGCCCTACTACCGCGATCGCGCCCTGTGCCTCGCGCTCGGCATGACCCCGACCGAGATCCTCCTGGAGGCGGTGGGAGCGGCCGAGGACCCGAACTCCGGCGGGCGCCAGATGCCCTGCCACTGGGGCCACAGGGACCTCAACATCATCACGAAGAGCTCGTGCACCGGCATGCACTTCCTGCATGCCGCGGGTGCAGCCCAGGTCGGTCGGATCGTGGAGGCCGTCGACGCGCTGCAGGACGGGTCCATCCCCGTGGCCGACGACGAGATCGTCTTCGTGTCCGCGGGCGACGGCACCACAAGCGAGGGGGAGTTCTGGGAGTCGCTCAACACGGTGTGCAACCTGTCCCTGCCGGTCCTCTACATGATCGAGGACAACGGCTACGCGATCAGCACCCCCGTGGAGGTGGGCACGGCGGGCGCATCGATCAGCAAGCTGGTGGGCTCCTTCCCCAACCTGAAGATCATCGAGTTCGACGGCTGCGACCTGTTCGAGACCTGGGACGCCATGCGCAGCGCGGTGAAGCACCTGCGCGCGGGCAAGGGCCCCGTGCTCTGTCATGCCCACGTGATTCGCCCCTACTCCCACTCCATGAGCGACAGCGAAGACCTCTACCGTCCCGAGGAGGAGCGGGAGGAGGAGCGGCTCAGGGATCCCTTCCACACCCTGGCGGACTGGCTCGTCGGGGAGGGCATCCTGTCGGACGAAGAGCTCGAGGCCCTGCGGGAAGAGGTCGACGCCGCCGTCCTCCAGGCCACCGATGAGGCCCTCGCCGCGGAGAAGCCTTCCCCGGAGTCCGCCCTCGACTTCGTCTACAGCCCGGACGTGGACCCGACCGGCCCGGACTTCGAGACCGCACCCGCCTTCGTCGACGAGAAGGAGGGCACGATGGTGGACCTCCTCAACGCCTGCCTCAAGTCGGAGATGGCGCGCGACCCGCGCATCGTCGTCTTCGGGCAGGATGTGGCCGACGTGAGTCGCGAGGAGTACGCGGACCACGTCAAGGGCAAGGGAGGGGTCTTCAAGGTGACCCACGGTCTGCAGTTCGCCCACGGGTCCGACCGCGTGTTCAACAGCCCGCTCGCCGAGGCCAACATCATCGGCCGGGCGGTCGGCATGGCCGCCCGCGGACTCAAGCCTGTCGTCGAGATCCAGTTCTTCGACTACATCTGGCCCGCCTACATGCAGCTGCGCAACGAACTGGCCAACTTCCGCTGGCGCTCGAACAACGCGTTCAAGGCTCCGATCGTCGTCCGCGTCCCCATCGGCGGATACCTCAAGGGTGGTGCACCCTACCACAGCCAGTCCGGCGAGGTCCTCTTCACGCACATCCCCGGTCTGCGCGTCGTCATGCCGAGCACCGCCCTCGACGCCAACGGACTGCTGCGGACTGCCATCCGCTGTGACGATCCGGTCATGTTCCTCGAGCCGAAGCACCTCTACCGCCAGACGTACAACAAGAGCGCCAACCCCGGGGACGACTACATGATCCCCTTCGGCAAGGCCCGTCTGGTCCGCGAGGGCTCGGATCTGACCATCATCACCTACGGCTCCCTCGTGCAACGCTCGGTCAAGGCCGCCGCGCTGCTGGCCGAGGAAGGCATCGATGTGGAGATCCTCGACCTGCGCTCCCTCAGCCCCTACGACTGGGACGCGATCGCGACCTCCGTGCGGAAGACCAGCAAGGCCCTCATGATTCACGAGGATCACATCACCCACGGCTACGGCGCCGAGATCGCCGCCCGCATTGCCGACGAGCTCTTCGAATACCTCGACGGCCCCGTGCGCCGCGTCGGCAGCCTCGACTGCTTCGTCGCCTACGAGCCCGGCCTCGAGGATGCCATCCTGCCTCAGGTCGACGACGTCGCGGAGGCAGCTCGCGACCTGCATCGCTACTGACCGTTGCCCGGCCCGGAATCCTAGGAGATCCTCATGCGATTGATGGCCGTCGTGCTCGCCGCCGGTGCCGGAACCCGGATGAAGTCGGACCTGCCGAAGGTCCTCCATCCCGTGGCCGGACTGCCGATGGCCTGCTGGGCCGTCGAGCGCGCGCTCGCGTCCGGCGCCGATCGAGTGGCCGTCGTGCTCAAGCACGGCCGCGAGCTCGTGGAGCCCGCCCTCGCCTCCCGCTATGCCGACAACCCCCGCGTCGTGTTCTGCACCCAGGGCCCGCTGGACGGCACTGCGGGCGCCGTGCTCGCCGCTCGGGAGCACTTCCACGACTTCGCCGGCAGCGTCGCCATCCTGTACGGGGACGTCCCCAACCTCCCCCAGGAGGTCCTCGACGGACTGATCCGGCTCCACGCCGACGCGGGCTGCCCCATGACCCTCGTCACCGCGCACGACCCATCGCCCAACCGCTACGGACGGATCGTCCGGGACGCGGACGGGCGGCCACTCAGGATCGTGGAGTTCGCCGACGCCTCCGCCGAAGAGCGCGCCCTGCAGGAAGTGAACGTCGGGCTCTACCTCGTCGAGGCCGCGTTCCTCGACCGGGCCCTCGACCGCATCGACGACAGCAACGAGCAGCAGGAGTTCTATCTGACCGACCTCGTCGCCATCGCTGCCGCCGAGGGAACGCCGGCCGCGGCCCTCGTCGCCCCCGACATCGCACCCCTGCACGGGGTCAATCGCCGAAGCGAGCTCGCACGCGCCGAGGCGTGGGCCCAGGCGCGACTGCGGGAACGGTGGATGGACGAGGGAGTCACCTTCCTTGCCCCGGACAGCGTTCGTCTCGAGGTCGACGTCCAGCTGTCCCGGGACGTCGAGATCGCCGGCGGAGTGTCCCTTCTTGGCCGGACCCGCGTCGGGAGCGGCACGCGCATCGAGCCGGGTTGCCATCTGCGCGACACCACCGTGGGCGACGCCGTCACCCTGCGCGCAGGGGTCTATGCGGAGGAAACGGCCATCGGAGACCATTGCGCGATCGGCCCCTGGGTCCACCTGCGACCCGGCACGCAGCTCGAGGAAGGCGTCCGCATCGGAAATTTCGTCGAGACCAAGCAGGCCGTCTTCGGACCCGGCGCGAAGGCGAGCCACCTCAGCTACATCGGCGACGCCGATGTGGGCGCCGGTGCCAACGTGGGTGCCGGAACGATCACCTGCAACTACGATGGGCAGCGGAAGCACCGCACCGTGATCGGGCGCGGGGCCTTCATCGGGTCCGACACCCAGCTCGTTGCCCCCGTGACCGTCGGAGACGGGGCGTACGTGGGCGCCGGAACCACCGTCACGGAGGATGTCCCGGAGGGTGCGCTGGCCCTCTCGCGGTGCCGGCAGCGAAACATCGATGGCTGGGCAGAACGGAAGCGCGAGCGGGCCGACAACCCGGACGAACCCTCCTCCTGAATCTCCCGAGAGCGACCATGTGCGGAATCGTTGGATACGTCGGCGAACTGGCCTGCGGGGAAGTCCTCCTCGACGGTCTCTCACGGCTCGAGTACCGGGGGTACGACTCCGCCGGAATCGCCATCTGGGACGGCGAGAGCATTCGGAGGGTCCGCGCCGAGGGGAAGCTCTTCAATCTCGACCGGCGGTTCCGCGAGAATCCCATCGAGGGCAGCATCGGCATCGGCCATACCCGCTGGGCCACCCACGGCGCGCCGGTCGAGCGCAATGCCCACCCCCACCGCGTGGACGACGTGGTGCTCGTCCACAACGGGATCATCGAGAATCACACGGCACTTCGCCAGGAGCTGGAGGCCGAGGGCCGAGTCTTCGAGAGCGACACCGACACCGAGGTCCTGGCCCATCTCGTGGCGCGAGAGCGTGCAGCGGGTCACGATCTGCTGCACGCCGTGCGGCGGGCGACCGGTCATGTACGCGGATCGTGGGCCGTGGTCGTGCTCGATGCGCACAGCCCCGATGAGCTCGTCGCGGCTCGACACGCGTCGCCGCTGGTGATCGGGCTGGGGTCCGGGGAGAACTTCGCCGCCAGCGATGTGCCGGCCATCCTCCGCCACACCCGCCGGATGATCTTCCTCGAAGATGGAGACACCGTACGCCTCACGCGTACCGCGGTCGAGATCACCGCCGAGGATGGATCGCGCGTCGAACGCACGCCGAAGGCCATCACGTGGGATCCGGTCGCTGCCGAGAAGCAGGGCTACAAGCACTTCATGCTCAAGGAGATCCACGAGCAGGGTGACCGGATAGTGGATACCCTGCGGGGTCGCATCCTGCTCGACGAGGACGAGGTGACGCTGCCCTCCCTCGCGACCCTGGAGGGGATCGTGCCCAGCCTGCGGCGCATCGTCATCCTGGCATGCGGCACGAGCTGGCACGCCGGGCTCGTGGGCCGGTACGCGATCGGCGGGCTCGCCCGGCTGCCGGTGGAGGTCGAGCTTGCCAGCGAGTTCCGGTACCGCAATCCCGTGATGGATGGGGAAACCCTGGCCATCGCCATCAGCCAGAGTGGCGAGACCGCGGACACGCTCGCGGCCATCGAGGAAGCGAAGCGTCTCGGCGCGCGCACCATGACCATCTGCAACGTCATGGAGTCCAGCATGACCCGGGCCGTCGAGGCGACCCTGTATACCCATGCGGGTCCGGAGATCGGCGTCGCCTCCACGAAGGCCTACACGACCCAGCTGTCGGCGCTGCTGCTGCTCGCGCTCTGGCTCGGACAGCTCCGCGGCACCATCCCTGCGGCCGAGCGACAGGCGACCATTCGCTCGCTGCGCGCACTGCCCCGCCAGATCGAGGAGATGCTGGGGGACGAGGCGCTGATCCGTGAGGTGGGGCGCGAGTACATGCACGCGCGCAGCATGCTGTTTCTCGGTCGCGGGAACGAGTTCCCCACCGCGCTCGAAGGCGCACTGAAGCTCAAGGAGATCAGCTACATTCATGCTGAAGGCTACGCGGCCGGGGAGATGAAGCACGGCCCGATCGCCCTCATCGACGAGGAGCTTCCCGTGGTCGTGGTCGCGCCGCGCAACCGTCTCCTCGAGAAGACCATGTCCAACCTCGAGGAGGTTCGTGCGCGCGGTGGGCGCGTCATCGCCGTCGGCGATCGGAGCGTCTCCGAGCTCGAGCGGCATGCCGACCACGTGCTGCACGTCCCGAGCACCACGGAGTGGGTGCAGCCCATCCTCTCCGTGATCCCCCTGCAACTGTTCGCCTACGCAATCGCGGACCTGCGGGGCACGGACGTGGATCAGCCGCGCAACCTCGCGAAGAGCGTGACCGTGGAGTAGCCAGCAGTGGACATCGGCCCGCCTGCCCCTACCTTTCCACCCGCACGCTGATCCGCTAGGATCTGCGCGGGCGTGACGGATCGTTCGAGGCCAGGCCTCCCCCCCCGTCGATACCCGCACGCCCGTGAGCTGGAGGAGTGAATGGAACAACGCCAATTCGAACAGGCCGTACTCCACCTCGTGTACGGCGGCGGCATGCCGCGGCTCACCCCCGCGTCGGTGGCGTATCAGCTCGGCCTCCCGGTCAAGGACTCGGAGCGGCGCCTCGATCGAATGGTCGCCGAGGGAACGCTGGAGCTGGACAGCGACGATGATGGCAACCTGTTCTACTTCCTCCCCGGCGCCCCGAGTGGGGCCGGATCGTCCTGGGACGCCGATGCCGCATCGGCCCCGTCATCGGCCTCCGCGACAGGACAGCCGGCCGCACAGTGGGGCGCAGGACCGCAGGGGAACTGGCCCGGTCAGCCACACGGTCCAGCGGCATCGCACGGCTGGGGCGCCCCTCCTGGCCCCGCCGGCCCCGGACCCGCACACGGCGGACCGGCGTGGGGCGCGCCGGCAGGTCCGTCGCCGGGCATGGGGGGTCAGGGCTATGGCAACGCCCAGCCCGCCGCGGCGCCGCCCTGGCAGCAGGGCGCACAGGCTCCCCCCTGGCAGCAGGGGCAGGGACCCGGTGGCGCGCTGGTCCCGCATGGGCACCGGCCCCCGGCCCTCCACGGCCAGGACCCGCCGCGCTCCGCATCGACGGCCGCACTCCTGAGCTTCTTCCCCGGAGCAGGACAGCTCTACAACGGCCAGATCGGAAAGGCCCTCGCGTTCTTCTTCACCACCATGCTGCTGTACTCGGTGTTCGCCCCCGCCGGGCTCGCCACCCACATCTGGGCGGTCGTCGACGCGCACTCGACGACCCGGCGATCGCAACCGTACGGACTCCTGCCGCCGTGAGCGCTCCCGAGTCGCCGACGCGGATGGAACTCAATCCCATGCAGGCCGCGGCCGTCGCACACCGCGACGGCCCGCTGCTCGTCCTCGCCGGAGCGGGCAGCGGCAAGACCCGCGTCATCACCCACCGGATCGCTGCCCTGCTGAAGTCCGGCGTTCCCGCACACAGCCTGCTCGCCCTCACCTTCACCAACAAGGCAGCGCGCGAGATGCGCAGCCGTGCGCAGCGCCTCGCCGGCTCATCGCTCGACGGCGCGACGCTCTCCACCTTCCACTCCGTCTGTGCCCGCTGGCTTCGGGCCGAAGGCAGCCGCCTCGGGCTCACGCGGGCCATGACCATCGTGGACGACGAGGACCAGCTCCAGATCCTGCGCAGACTCACCCGAACCATGGCCCTCCCTCACGACTCCGGCACGCTGCGTCACTATCGACAGCGCATCGACGAATGGCGCCACGACGGGGCCTCGCCGGCGCAGGCAGTCGAGCGGGCCATCGGACGGGAAGCCGAAGAGGAGGCCCGACTCTACCAGCGCTACGAAGACACCCTGCGTGCCAGCAACAGCGTGGACTTCGGAGGCCTCATCGCGTGGACCCTTCACCTGCTGGAGCACGAGGACGACCTCCGGGAGCAGTTTCGCGAGCGCTACCGATACGTCATGGTGGACGAGTTCCAGGACACCGATGTCGCGCAGTACCGCCTCCTGCGCGCCCTCGTGCCGGACGACGGCAACATCACCGTGGTGGGGGACGACGATCAGTCCATCTACGGGTGGCGCGGTGCCTCCGTCGAGAACGTCGGTCGCTTCACCGAGGACTATCGCGACGTGTGCATCGTGAAGCTCGAGCAGAACTACCGCTCCAGCCCCCAGATCCTCGAGACCGCACACGCCGTGGTCGAGTCGCTGCCGGACCGGATGCCGAAGCGCCTCTTCACCACCCGCAGCGACGGACCGCGGGTGCGGCTCTTCATCGGACGCAACGACCGGGAAGAGGCCGAGTGGGTCGCCGGGGAGATCCACCGTCTTCGTCGCGAGCACGGGCTGTCCTTCGACGACATGGCCGTCTTCTACCGCACCAACGCCCAGAGCCGCGTGCTCGAGGAGCGGCTCCGCGCGGCGGGCACGGATCACCGGATCATCGGGGGCGTAAGCTTCTATGAGCGCCGCGAGGTACGGGATGTACTCGCCTACCTGCAGCTCGCCGTGAACCCCCTCGACGACAACGCCTTCTTCCGGGTGGTGAACACCCCATCCCGGGGGGTGGGCAGGACCACGATCGAGCTTCTGGACCAGGCCCGCCGTGGGGAGGGCCTCTCCCTCCTCGCCGCCCTGGGCCCGTTCGAGGCCGCCCCCCCGTCCCGGCTCAACCGGCGCACCCGGGAAGGCCTCCGGCAGTTCCGCGACACCATGGCGGCCCTCCAGATGGCGGCACACGAGGGCCGAGTCGACGAAGCCCTCGACGTGCTGCTCGTGGAGACCGGCTATCTCGAGACACTGGCAGCAAGCCGCGACCCCGATGCGGAAGACCGTATCCGCAACGTCGAGGAACTGCGACACGCCGCCGTGGAGTTCGCCATGCACGCCCCCTCCGGCGCAACCGGAGTCGTCGACTTCCTCGAGTCGATCACCCTGCGGGGCGCAGCCGACACCGTCCTCGAGGACGGGGGCGAAGTGCAGCTGATGACCGTCCACATGGCCAAGGGGCTCGAGTTCCCCGTGGTGTTCGTCACCGGTCTCGAGGACGGACGCTTTCCCCTGCGCAGCCGCCTGCGACCCACGGACGAGGACGAGGAGCGCCGCCTCTTCTACGTGGCGGTCACCCGGGCCCGAGAACACCTCATCCTGACGGCCGCTGCCGAGCGGAGGCTGCATGGGCAGACGCGACCGGCGCCCCTGAGTCCCTTCGTCAGCCTTCTCCCGGACGATCAGGTCGAAGCCGTCCCCGGCTCGGCACGGCCCGGTTCAGCCCCGGGCACCCACACCCACGGCCGGCGTTCGGCCGCCTGGGACGAGTTCGATCAGCGACCGGCGCCGGAGCGCATCGCCGATCCCGTCCGGCAGGTTCCGGTCGAGGGCATCGTCTTCGACGACCGCCACTATCCCGAGGAGCGCGTTGCGGACGCCCAGCGCCTGGTGGGGCGTTCCGCGCGCCATCGACTCTTCGGGACGGGAACGGTCACCGGAGCGGATCCCTCGGGCTCCCGCATCCGGCTCACCATCGACTTCCCCGGGGTCGGCGAGAAGCGGGTGATCCTCGACTACGTGGAGCTGGACTGACGTGTCAGCGATCCTCGAAGAACTTCGCGTTGGACTCGGCGTAATGCGCCCACTTCTCCGGGAGCTCGTCGTCCTCGAAGATCGCGTCCACCGGACACTCCGGCTCGCACGCGCCACAGCTGATGCACTCTTCGGGATCGATGTAGAGCTGAATCTTCTCGCCGAATTTCGCGCGAAGGCCCTCCTCGCCCTCCTTGTCGCGAACCTCGCGAATCTCCTCGAGCGGCGCGGGACCGTGAATGCAGTCCACCGGACAGACATCCACGCATGCGGTGTCGCACACACCCTCGCACGGCTCGGCAATCACATAGATCATGGGTCGACCTGCACGGTGGGGGGAACCGTCCGGGCCGCGCCCGGACTGCCGCACGCTTAGGATACGCATGCACAGCACGCAAGTGGAATTGGCCATCCGTGCCGTCTCGACCGATGGCCTCGTGCTCGCGCCCTCGACGGCGGGCATCGTCCTCGCACACCACGCCAGGCCTGCGCCAGCGATGCGCGCGCGCCAGCTCCTCCAGGACCGCGGCGTCGACAGCACCGCGATCATCGCCGTCTCCCGACCCGCCCACCTCGCTCCCCTGCTCGACAGGGCCCCCTCGCCGCCCACGCAGCGCCTCATGGACCGGCACTGGCCCGGACCGCTCGTCCTTCGCCTCCCGTGCAGGCGAACAGTCCCCCACACCCTCCAGCCGGTCCCCGGCACCGTCGACCTCTGCATGGATGACTCTCCCGCGCTGCTCGAGCTGCTGCTGCGTTCGCAACACCCGCTCGCCCTGTGGCCCATCCTCCTCGGCGACGAACCCTGCACAACCCTCGCCGACGCCGCCGATCGGCTCGCGAACACCGGCTGGGACGCCGCTGTCGCCAGCCAGGCCCCGCAGGCGGTCGCCCGACCTGCCCATCTCGACCTCAGCCGCTCCACTCCACGGATTCTGCGCACGGGAGACCTCTCCGCAGACCGGCTCGCCACGACGCTCGGTGTCGACCCGCACACCCTGCACGGTCCGGCCCGGAACGACCCGTGACAGCCCACGGATTCTCCGCTACCAGCCACTGCCGGGGCACTGGACCCCACCCACCCGAACGCACGCCCCCTCTTCAGGTCCGCATGGCTGACGTCCGGCCCTTTCGGGCGCTTCACTACAACCCCGACGTCGTGCCCGACGTCGCGACGGTGCTGCCCACCGTTCCCGCGTCCGCACCCTCGGACCTGCTCGCATACGACCGGGACCGCTCTCCCTTCGCGTTCCGGAGACTCGAGCCCGGTCTCGTCCCCCACCCGGACGCCCCACGCCTCCACGAGCAGGCCGGCCGCACCCTGAGATCCTGGATCCGCAACGGAACCCTCACCCACCTCCCGCAGCCCGCCTTCCTGAGACTCGAACAGCGCTTCGTCCTCCACGGCGCCCCGATGGTCCGGACGGGGGTCATCGGTCGGGTACGCCTCCACGACTATGGCGACCGGGTCATCCTTCCCCACGAGCGGACCCTCCGCGCCCCCCGCCTGAGCCGAACGGACCTCCTCCGCAGCACCCACGCACAGTTCTCGCCCATCTACTTCCTGTACGGAGACCCCGAGCTCTCCCTCGAGCGCACTCTCTCCACAGCGCCCGAACGCCCCCCGCTCTGCGCCTGGCAGGACCGCGACGACGTCCTGCACACCATCCACGTCCTCGACGAACCCGGAGTCGTCAACGCCATCGCGACCACCTTCCGCGAACGACAACTCCTCATCGCCGACGGACATCACCGCTACGAGGCCGCACTCGCCCTCCGCAGGGAGTCCACAACGACCGGCGCCGACACCGACTGGATCATGGGCTTCCTCGCCAACGCACACGCCCCGGATACCGTCGTCCAGCCGACCCATCGCATCCTCCGCGGACTCCCCGGATTCCGTACCGATCGCTTCGTCGAACAGCTCCGGGCACTCTTCTCCCTCGAAGAAGTCGATGCTCCCCTCGAGCAGCCCGCCCTCCAGCCCCTGCTCGACGACACCGAGACCCTGCTGCTCGCCCTCGCCGACACACCGGGCGCCCGCCCCCGCCTCCTGCGCCTGCACCCCCGACGCGACCGCGTCGCCGAAGCCATCCGGCGGCACCGCCTTCCCCCCGTCGCCGAGCGCATCCCCCTCCTGCTCCTCCACGACCTCATCCTCCCCCGCCTGGCCAACCTCTCCGTGCGCGAGCAGGAGACCACCAGCCACATCCTGCACACCCACGCGCTCGCCGAGGTACGCGAGGCACTCGGCCATCCGGACACGCACTTCGCCGCACTCCCGGGCCGCCTCGCCATCGACCCGCTTCTCGAGATCGGCAACGCCGGGCTGTTCCTGCCGCAGAAGTCGACCTACTTCTTCCCGAAGGTCCCCCCAGGCCTCGCCATGCTCGACCTCCACCTCCCCTGAGCATCGTTCACCGTGACGCGAGCCAGCCTCATCCCCACGGCGTCCCTCGCTCTGCTCCTCGCAGGCTGCGCCGCCACTTCCGCGCCGCCCATGTCCCCCGTCCAGCGCGCAGCCGCCCACACCGAGTCCGCAATCGCCACGGCCCTTGGACAGGCCGACGACATCGACCGGTTCTCCACCCTCGCCCGCTACAACCCCACCCGCTGCGACGTCCCAGCGTGGGAGATCAGACTGCGCGATCACTGGTTCCGCGTCGCACTGCGACCTGCGCGCGACGCCACCGACGACGCGATCGCCCTCCTCGAATCCCCGGACATCGGTACCGGCGCCGCCTTCCCCGTCCTCATCGCGCCCACCGCACGACTGGAACCGGCCGGCAACCAACTCCGCTACCGTGTCGTCGAGGTCCTCGCGCTCCTTCCCGAGCCCGACACCGCACGCTGAAGCCCCGCCCGCCACAGCCAGACCCTCCGCACCTCCGCCCGCACCCCCGCCGTCCCGTCCCGCCCTTCAGGACTCCCCCGTCCCCGAGGCCCGTGCAGCCCGGCGCGCGCGCACCTCCGCGAGCAGGGCTGCCGTGCGGCTGCCCTGCGCCGAACCGCCATGATGAACGGCAAGGGGCCCCTCTCCCTCACGCTCCACCACCCCCGAACGGGCCAGCTCGTCGAGCAACACCTCATAGCGCAACGTCCGCGCGATCAGCGCGACCGGTTGACCCTCTCCGTCGCCGAAGTCCCGCCGCGCCAGATCCACCGCACGCGTGGGCCCCGCGAACGCATAGGGGAGATGACTGAGCGCTCCATGAACCAGGAGCCCGAGCGAGCGGAACGCGGCGCGATGGTCTTCCTGCAGCAGACCCGTCAACGGCAGAATCCGACGCGGCGCCAACTGCGACAGGCGATCGAAACTCGCGATCACGTCGTCGATCCTCAGCACCGGAAAATGCTCGTCGAAGACCAGCGCGCGACCCCCGTACAGGTCACCGGAGGCGCTGTCGTGATACACACAGGAGCCTTCCTCGCTTCCCGGGGCCGACAGCGCTTCCAGCCGGGCCGAGTCAGCCGCGATCAGGCTCCCGTCGCGGACCCCCATCACGGTCCGCCTCGCCCCCCCCCCTCCGAAGAGCGCATCGAGCAGCGCCTCCACCGCTCGTTCCCCCTCCTCCTGCGAGAGCGCCCCGACCTCGGAGAGCGCAGCCACCGCGCGAACCAGGCGCTCCGACGAAGCCGCGCGCCGTGCCTCCGGACAGGCCTCCTGCGGCCCATTCTCCGACACCGAGAGCACCGGGACGTCCGGGAACACCTCGAGGTTCCCGGTGGAGGCGGGGCCGAGGCCCGTCAGCAGGATCCGGCGCACGCGCGACGGCGACACGCCGAGATGCTCCAGGGCCGCCATCAGCGGCTCCCGGCTTGACGGAAGTCCCGTATCCACGAGGGCCGCGTACTGCCCCTCATGGAGCAGATGAACATGCACCACCCGGTTCCAGGGCCGAGCGAGCGGGGTCATCGGGGCGAGCGCGATCCGGGTTCGACCGGGTGCCCAGGTGTGCACGGCGAACATGGGTCCTCCCTTGCGCAGAACAGCCTGCTCGAGCGGGGCGGACACGTCGCCCCGGGGAACGGGATGCGAGTGGCCCGGGCAGGGATGCGCACTCCGGCTCATCCCCAGCAACCCGACAACGTCGTCAGGGCTGGAAGCTGAAGCGGAGTTCGTGGTCACAGATGTGGAAGATGTCTCCATCCTCCACCCGCTTCGTGTCGATGCGGCTCCCCTGGAACTCGATGCCGTTGGTGCTGCCCATGTCCTGCAGGTAGAAGTTGCCGGTATGGAAGATCACGGCGGCGTGCTTGCGGGAGACGTTTCCGTCGCGGATCGTGAGGTCGGTGCCCTGCGTGCCGCGACCGATGATGAACTTCTCCTTCTCGACGGTGTACGTCTGGCCGTCGAACTGGATGAACAGGCGTGGCTTTCCGCTGGCATCGACCGCGGGCTGCGCTCCGCTCGGCGACGGTGGCGGCGGCGCGGGGGGCTTCACCGCCGGCGGCGGCGGAGGCGTCAGCGTCGGTGCCCGCCCGGCAGGCTTCACCGCCGGGATGCGCTCGAGGGTGCGATGATCCGCCCCTCCACGGAGGGCGCCGGACGACGGCAGCTCGGCATCCGCACGGGGGCGGGGCGGGGCCTCGGGCGGGGCCTCCGGCGCAGCAGGTGGCGGGGCGGGAGCGGGGACGGGAGCCTGCGGCGACGCCGCCGGCGGCGCGCCGGCGGAGGCGCCCTCCAGAAACGCCCTCAGCGCATCGTTGAGGAGCTGATCCATCGAGGCGTCCTGCTCCTGCGACTGCTGCTCCAGCGCTTTCCAGAGCGCTTCTTCGCAGTAGAAGCTCCGAAGGCTCTTTCGGCGGTGCTCGCTCATGTGCCTCTCCTGACGCAGATGATGGGTCTCGCCCCGGCCGAACTCCGGGACCGAATCAATCGACCCCCGACTATCAGATGCCCCCGGAGTCGACAAGGCACTCCACCCCGCGGCGCCGATCTCACGGCGACGAGTTCCTCCCCCCGCCGGACACGGTCATGCCCACTCGGCCGGGCACGCCGGAACGCTCACCGGGGACCCGCCGTCACCGGCTCGTCCGCGGGCCCATCGCAAGCGGCGAGCGGGGGTTCGGCCGCCGCGCCCCGGGAGGGCGCCGTCAGGCTCCAGAGCACCGGGATCACGAGCAACGTCAGCAGGGTCCCCACCGCCAGGCCACCGATCACCACCCAGGCCAGCGGCTGCCGAAGCTCCGTGCCCGCCCCCAGCCCCACCGCCATGGGCACCAGCCCGAGAACCGTCGTGAGCGCGGTGATGCAGACCGGCCGCAGGCGGATCTCGCACGCCCGCAACGTGGCGCGCTCCACCGACAGGCCCTCCCGCTCGAGACGGCGCGCCGCATCGACCAGAACGATGGCGTTGTTCACCACGATCCCCACCAGCACGATCACCCCGATGCCCGCCACCACGGACAACGGAAGCCCCAGCGCGAACAAGGCAAGCATCACCCCGACCAGCGCCAGCGGAATGGTGAACAGGATGATCAGGGGACCCCGGAACGACTCGAACGTCGAAGCCATCACCACGTAGACCAGGAAGACCGCCACAAGCAGCGCAAGGAGCAGCCCGCGCTGCGCCGCCTCCAGCTCCGCGGACTGCCCCCCGATCTCCCAGCGAACCCCGGGGCCGAAAGCGATGTCGTCCAGCTCCGCGGTCAGCGCCTCCCGCGCCGCGCGCACATCCAGAATCGCCGCGCGTGCCTCCACCACGACCGCGCGCCTCCCCTCGATGCGCCGGATCTCCGCAGGACCCCGCCCCACCTCCACATGGGCCACGGCGCGCAGGGGAACCGACACACCGCGCATGTCCTCCGCTCCCCCCTGTGCCAGCGCATCGTCCAGCGACATCACCCCGCCCGCACCGCCGACCACCCCGATCGGAAGGTCCAGCAGCGCCTCCAGCGAGCCCAGCGAGGCCACATCCACCGCCAGCTCGATGTCCAGCGTCCGCTCCCGGTCCCGAAGCTCCGATGCACGCACGCCCTGCACCTTCCGGCGCAGCGTCTCCGCCGACTGCCGCACGTCCAGCCCCAGCGACGCCATCCGCGACCGATCGAAACGCACGCGCACCTCGGGAAACCCCGCCGCGGCCGTGGTCCGCACGTCCGCGAGCAGGGGCAGCCCCGACCCCACCTCCATCACCCGCCGTGCAGCACCCTCCAGCTCCGCCGGATCGCGCCCGAACAATTGAACGGCGATCGGCGCGTCGAGCGTGAACAGCGTCGGACGACGAAGCTCCGCATCCAGACCGGGCTCCACACGCAGCGCCCGGCGCAACGCCGCCATCACCCGCTCCTCGGCCTGCGCCAGGTCCCGCGACGGAACCACGCGGACCGTCAGCTCCGCCATGTGCTCCCCACGCTCCCGTCGGTCGATCGCATCGTCCGACACGCCGGCGAAGGACGCCACACGAAGCACCTCCGGCGTCTGCGCCAGCCGAGCCTCCACCCGCTCCACCACCGCCACCGTCTCCGCCAGAGGCGTACCCACAGGCAACCGAAGCTCCGCACGAACCTCCCCCTGCGCCATCTCCGGAAGGAGCTGCAGGCCCACGTCCCCGTACAGGCGGAACAACCCCACCGCCAGCAACACCACCAGGAAGATCACCCCCGCCGGACGCCGCAACGCATGACGCACCAGCCCCACGTAACCCGACGCCAGCCGCCGCCCTCCCCGACGCAGTCCCGCACCGGCTCCCGCACGCGCCGCCACCCTCGCCCACCCCGCCAGCAGCACACCTGCCGCACGCGCCACCGACCACCGCACCACCCGCCACAGCAGCGCCAGGACATCCAGCACGAGCCACGGCAACGTCCGCAGCGTCCACCAGCCGATCAGCACAGGAAGGATCAGCGCCCCCCGGGGGGGGGGGGGGGGGGGGGGGGGGGGGGGGGGGGGGGGCGGGGGGGGGGGG